>JBLMXY010000058.1:0-76949 GCA_050257975.1 Acidobacteriota bacterium | reverse complement strand
GCGACACGAGCGCCGAGACGCTGACCGCGATCATCCGCGAGGAGGCGGAGCCGGTCGAGCGCGTCAACGCCAGCGTTCCCGCCCCCTTCCGCTGGATCGTCGAGCGGTGCCTGCAGAAGGATCCCGAGGAGCGTTACGCCGCGACGCGCGACCTCGCGCGCGATATCAAGAGCATCCGGGAGCACCTCTCGGAGGCCTCCGGTTCGGGAGAGGTCGCCCGGCCGGAGATCGCGCGGCCCGCGCGTCGCCGGCCGGTCCTGCGGGCGGTGATCGCCGCCGCGACGCTTCTCGCGGCGCTCGGCGCGGGAATGCTGCTGCAGAAGCGCTTCGCGACGTCGGCGCCGCCCTCCTACCAGCAGATCACGTTCGGGAGCGGCACGATCCGCACGGCGCGCTTCGCGCCGGACGGACAGACGCTCATCTACAGCGTCTCGTGGGACGGAACCCCGCTCAAGATCTTCTTGAAGCACCCCTCGAGCCCCGACTCCCTGCCGCTCGAGCTTCCAAGCGCGAACCTGCTCGGAATCTCCTCCTCGGGCGAGATGGCGATTGCGCTCGACTGCCGTTCGAACCATCCGGGCGTCTGCGCCGGCAAGCTCGCCCGGGCAGCGCTCACCGGCGGCGCGCCGCGCGACGTGGCGGAGGGGATTCAGGAGGCCGACTGGGCGCCGGACGGGAACTCCCAGCTCATCGTGCGCGACGTGGCCGGCAAGTCTCGAATCGAGTTTCCCCTGGGCAAGGTCCTCTACGAGACCTCCGGCCACGTCAGTTACGCGCGGCTTTCGCCCAGGGGCGACCGGATCGGTTTCCTCGACCATCCCTTCTCGCTGGACGACGCGGGGACGGTCGCCGTCCTGGATCTTTCAGGCAAGAAGACGACGCTCACGGGCAAATGGGCGAGCGAGCACGGGCTCGCCTGGTCGCCGTCGGGCGACGAGATCTGGTTCACCGCGACGGAGGCGGGCGCCAACCGCTCGCTCTACGCCGTGTCGCTCGCCGGGAAGCTTCGCGTCGTGACTCGAGTTCCGGGCGGGCTCAAGCTGCACGACATTTCTCGCAGCGGCCGGGTTCTCCTGACGCGTGAGAGCCCCCGGGTCGGGATCCTGGGGATGCTCCAGGGCGACAGCCGCGAGCGGGACATGTCGTTTCTGGACTATTCCTTCGCGGCCGACGTCTCGGCGGACGCCCGCAGTCTCCTCTTCGACGAGGAGGGGGAGGCAGGCGGAGCCAACTACACGGTCTACCTGCGCAAGGCCGACGGCTCGCCTCCCGTGCGCCTGGGCGAGGGCAACGCCCTGGCCCTTTCACCCGACGGCAAGTGGGCGCTTTCCATTCTGCCGGCGCCGAACTCGCCGTTTCGGCTGCTGCCGACGGGCACCGGGGAGCACCGGGATCTCTCGATCTCGGGGATCAGCATCGAGCAGGCCGCCAGCTGGTTCCCCGACGGGCAACGCATTCTCTTTGCCGGGAGCGAGGCCGGGCATCGAGACCGTCTCTATGTCCAGAGCATCGAGGGGGGCGCGCCCCGGGCGATCACGCCGGAGGGGATCACGGCTGCCCTCCCGGGATTCGCGATCTCGCCCGACGGGAAGCTCGTGGCCGCGATCGGCGCCGACCGCAAGGCGATGCTGTATCCGGTCGAGGGCGGAGAGGCCCGCCCCATCCGGGGCCTCGAAGAGAAGGAGTTTCCGCTTCGTTTCTCGGCGGATGGGCGCTCGCTCTACCTCTGGAAGAGGGGAGACGTGCCCGCGCGGGTGACGAAGCTCGACCTGGAGTCGGGCAGGCGCGAGGTCTGGAAGGACTTGCTCCCGGCGGACCCGGCCGGCGTCGAGCGGATCTCCAACGTCCTGGTCACGCCGGACGGCAAGGGCTACGCCTATTGCTATGCACGGCTGCTGTCGGATCTCTTCGTCGTCGAGGGACTCAAGTAAACAGTCCGCACGGATTCGATCGACCGCGGCCGACGCTGGCATCGACCTGCCACATCTCGCGATCACGCGCTTCGTGATCTCGGCCGACGAGGGCGCATTCGCTCCGAGGCTCAGGACGTCGAGTTCCTCGTTGAGGATTACCCCATCCGCTGGTACCGGCAGGCACCGGCCTGCGAGACGGATGACCTAACCGGCAACGTCGTCGTCGTGGCGGCAGGGGCGTCGCGCGACCCGATCACGCATTGGCGCCGGCAATCCGAGGTCTTCGTTGTCGAAGGGCTGAATCAGGACCGCGGCGCGCGAGTTGGACCCGCTTCAGGCAGGAAGTACGGCGAACCCTTCCTTTCGCGCGGCTTCGATCAGTCGCTCATCGAGGGTGACGAAGGGCAGGTTCTCCGGAGTCTCTTCGGCCGCGACGAGGGCGGCCGCGAGCTGAAATGCGTCCGCGGCTCGGAGGGGGTGGAGGCCCAGAAGCCTGTCGGCGCGGGCTCGGATCGACTCGGCCGGGAGCACCGTTGCCGAGGCTCTTTCGAAGAGAGCGAGACGGCGCCGGGCGATGGCCAGCTCTTCTGCGCTCAGGCCGCCCGCTCGAGCCCGACGGTGCAAGCCCGAAAGACACTCCGTCCGGCTCGCCCACCAGATCCAGCACTCGCGGTCCTCTCGCAACAGCGACGAGGTTCGGCTCGTGTTCGGCTCGTTGATCAGAATGGGGACGATCGCGGAGCTGTCCCAGAACTTCAACGACCGGCGCGCCTTTCTTCGAGCAGACTCGCCAGGACCCTGCCTTCCGAGTCCTCCGCTGGGGACGGCTCGAGAAGGATCCGGGGGAGCCTCCCGGAGGCGGGGCGGACGATCCCCTCACGGGCGAGCCGGCGCACGCGGTCGCTCGCGGTCTCCGAGTCCGCAGCGGGGACCAGGCGCGCGACGGGCCTTCCACGATCCGTGACCAGGACCTCGTCTCCCTTCTTGACGACCGAGAGATAGGCGGAGAGCGATGCCTTCAGCTCCGAGATCGAAGCGCGTTTCATGATGACTATTGTAGTCTGAGAGACCAGACCTGAATAGGAGTTTAGCTCTCGGCAGCGCTCCGGCCGGGAATCGCGGTCCCTTCGGGGAGAAACAGCTGTCGTGGTTCGCTTCCCCTTTGCCCATAGAATTGAGCAACTTCCATGACATCAGCCGCCGGGAGCCGGCCCCGTCCCTACGAGCTCCTGGCGCCGCTCGGCGCCGGGGGGATGGGAGAAGTCTACCGTCGCCTTCGTTCGCTCGAAGATCCGCCCTTCGGGCGCCGGGCCGCGGCTCGTCCGGATGCGGACTCGGCCGCGGCCCTGATCTTCTCGCCGCGCTCCGGCTCCCGCGGCGCGAGTCGTTTCGCTCGGTTACTTCGCGAAGCTTCGTCGCGCCGCGAACGACGATGACCCTCTCCATCGGGACCAGGCTCGGTCCGTACGAGGTTCTGTCCGTCCTGGGCGCCGGAGGGATGGGGGAAGTGTACCGGGCGCGGGACACGCGGCTCGGGCGCGTGGTCGCGGTCAAGGTTCTCCCGGAGGCGCTCTCGGCGGACGCGCGGCGGCTGCGCCGGTTCGAGAAGGAGGCGCAATCGGCCTCCTCTCTCAACCACCCCAACATCGTCACGGTCTACGACATCGGCTCTTCCGGCGCCACGTCTTACATTGCGATGGAGCTCGTCGAGGGCGTCACTCTCCGGCAGATGCTTGCGGAGGGCCCGCTCGCGCAGAAGAAGCTCCTAGCCGTCGCCGCCCAGGTGGCCGAAGGGCTCGCCAAGGCGCACGACGCCGGCATCGTGCACCGGGACCTGAAGCCCGAGAACGTCATGGTGACCCGGGATGGCTTCGCCAAGATCCTGGACTTCGGGCTGGCCAAGCTGACTCAGCCGGAGGATTCGAGCGGCGGCACGCAGGTGGCGACGGTCTCGGGCGGGACCGAGCCGGGCATGGTGGTGGGGACGGTGTCGTATATGTCGCCCGAGCAGACGCTCGGCAAGCCGCTCGACTTCCGGTCGGACCAGTTCTCGTTCGGCTCGATGCTCTACGAGATGGTGACGGGCAAGAAGGCCTTCGCGCGGGCGACCGGGCCGGAGACGATGACGGCGATCCTCCGGGAGGAGCCGGAGTCCCTCGCGACCGCGATGCCGTCGACGCCCGTGCCGCTTCGCTGGATCGTCGAGCGGTGCCTCGCCAAGGATCCCGACGAACGCTACGCCGCGACGCGGGATCTCTCGCGCGACCTCGCGAGGTTGAAGGACGGCATCTCCGAAGCGAGCGCGTCCGGGGCGTTCGCGGCAACGCTGCCGCGCCGCCTCCCCTCGAGGTGGCTCGCAGCGATTGTTCTCGCCCTCGCCGCCGGAGTCGGGATCGGGGTCCTCGCGACGCGAAGGGGACCGGCGCCCGTCGCCGATTATCGCGCGGTCACGTATCGCCGCGGGACGATGGACCAGGCGCGCTTTGCACCCGACGGGCAGACCATCGTCTATGCGGCGCAGTGGGAGGGCAAGCCGCCTCAGCTCTACTCGACCCGAGCGGACAGCGCGGAGACGGCCGCCCTGCCGCTTCCGAACGCATTCCTCTCCGCGATTTCCTCCTCGGGGAAACTCGCTGTGGGACTCTTGCGCGGCGACGCGCTCACGCTCGCAGAGGCGTCGCTCACCGGCGGTGCGCCGCGCGAGATCCTCGAAGGGACCCGTTTCGCCGACTGGTCGCCGGACGGCCGGCGGCTCGCCGTGATCAATCGCGGGAAGCTGGAGTTCCCGATCGGCAAGGTCCTCGGCGCGCCGGCGGAGCAGGCGGCGCTGTATTTTCCCCGCTTTTCGCCCGACGGCCGTGAGATCGCCGCGATCGAGAGGTTCCGGGGAGCGAACGAGGCGTCCTCGGTCGTCGTCTTCGACGTCGCGACGGGCAGGAAGCGCACGGTCAGCTCCGGCTGGGGCTTCGCTGCGGGCCTCGCCTGGCACCCGCGGACCGGCGAGATCTGGTTCTCCCCGAGGGACACCGAGCCCGGGAGCGTGCTGATGCTCTGCGCGGTGTCGCCCTCCTCGGGAAAGACTCGTGTCGTCGCGCGGCCTCCCGGCGTCACGCTCGTCCAGGACATCGCCGCAGACGGCCGCGTGCTTCTCCGGGTCGACGACTGGCACGAGTCCACGATGTACGGCCGAGTCGGCTCGGCGGAGACCAACCTCTCCTGGCTCGACTTCTCCCGCGTCGTGGATTTCTCCGAGGATGGGAACACGGTCCTCCTCGAGGAGGGGGGCCGAGGAGGCGGCGCGCGGGGATCGATCTACCTTCGCCGGACGGATGGCTCGGCCGCGACGCGCCTGGGCGACGGGAAGCCGCTCGCGCTCTCGCCGGACGGCAAATGGGTCATCGCGGAGCCGGGAACGACGCCCGATCGGTTGTTCCTGATTCCGACGGGCGCCGGACAGTCGAAGGAATTCCGGATGGAGGGCATGCGATACGCGCCCGGTCTCGTCTGGACACACGATAGCAAGCAGTTCTTGTTTCAGGCTCGATCGGGCGACAGGCCCTATCGCATGTATGTCCAGGATCTCTCGGGAGGCGCGCCCCGCCCGTTCGGCCCGGAGAATTTCGGCATCGGCGGCCCGATATCGCCGGACGGCAAGACGGCTCTGCTCAACACCCGCGACCACAAGTGGCTCTTCTATCCTGTGGCGGGCGGCGAGCCGCGTCCCATTCCCGGGATCGGCCCGGACGTCATCGACGTCCTTCGCTGGGACGCGAGCGGCCGGGCGCTCTTCCTGCGCAAGGAGAAGCCCCCGGGCGTCGAGATCTGGCGGCTTGATGTCGAGACCGGCCGGCAGGAAAAGCTCGCCGCGATCGGGCCGTCCGATCCGACGGGCACCGATGGGATCGACACGATCGGCCTGACGCCGGACGGGAAGACGTACGCCTACAGCATCATGCGGCAGCTCTCGACTCTCTTCGTCGTGACAGGGCTGCGCTGACCGTCGCTCGCGCTACGCTCGGGACCTGCGCCCGCGGGGCGCACCGGCAAGCGGCTCGGCCGGTTGCGGCCTCGACCGCTCGCCTGATCTCTCGCTTCGCGCTCGCTCCCGCGGCGCGAGGCTCCTCCCTCGATTACCTCGGGAGACTCCTCGCGCCGCGAGCGGAAAGGACGCGGGTGCCGAGATATGCGACGGCTCGGCGTTTGTGACGGCGCCGGGCCAGGAACATCGAGCCTCTTTTCTCCGTATTGACGGGTAATGAGTGGAAGTGCGATCTCCGTCTCGGCGCTGACCAAGCGGTACCGGTCCCGCTTCGGGGGAACCTCCGTGCTCGCCCTGGACGGCGTGTCCCTTCAAGTCGAGCCGGGTGAGATCTTTGGCCTGCTGGGCCCCAACGGCGCTGGAAAGACGACCGCGGTCAAGATCCTGCTCGGGCTCACGCATGCGACCTCGGGCGAGGCGACGCTCTTCGGGATCCCCGTGGGAAGGCCGGAGAGCCGCCGGCGCGTGGGGTATCTGCCCGAAGGGCACCGGTTCCCCGGCTATCTCACGGCGAGGGCGACGCTCTCGGTCTTCGGAAGGATGTCGGGGATGACCCGGGCCGAGATTCGACGGCGGACGGAGGAGCTTCTCGCCCGGGTGCGCCTTTCCGACTGGGCGGATGTGCGCGTCAGGAAGTTCTCCAAGGGAATGGTCCAGCGGCTGGGCCTTGCCGCCGCGCTCGTGCACGATCCGGACGTGCTGTTGCTCGACGAGCCGACCGACGGCGTCGATCCGGTCGGGCGGCGCGAGATCCGCGACCTCTTGCGCGAGGAGGCCGCGCGCGGCCGCGCGATCCTTCTCAACTCGCATCTGCTGTCGGAGATCGAGCAGACCTGCAACCGCGTCGCCATCCTCCGCAAGGGGCGCGTCGTGCGGCAAGGTCCGATCGAGGAACTGACCCGCCAGGAGGCGCGCTATCGCATGGTGGCCGAGTCGGTGGACGACCGCCTGCTCGAAGCCTTTCGCGCGACCGGCGCGGGCGTCGAGCGCGTCAACGGCCATCTGGTGCTCTCGGTGCGCGACCTCGCGCACGTCAACGCCCTGGTGGACCGGCTTCGGGCGGAGGGTCGGGCGTTGAAGGAGCTCGCGCCCGACCGCTCGACGCTCGAAGACGTCTTCGTCGATCTCGTGCAGCCCGGCCCGGAATCCGAAGACAAGGTGAATTGACGTGAAGGCCTTCGCCGCTTCGATCGAGGACGTCTTCCGGGAAGCCGCGGCGCGCTGGACGCTCGCCGCCTATTTCGCGCTCTCGACGCTCTTCATCCTGATCTTCGCCTTCGCCGTGAACCTCGACATCGTGGACGGCGCGCTGGCGGGCGCCAGGCTCTTCGGCCGCTCGGTGGACCTGCCGGGCAGCCGGGTCGACCTCGACAAGCTCGTCCTCGGCTTCGAGTCGGGCTTCTCCGCCTTTCTTTACCTCGTCGGCACCTTCCTCGCCGTCTTCGCGACGTCTCACCTGGTGCCGCGAATGCAGGAGAAGGGCACCGTGGACCTTTACCTGTCGCGCCCCGTCGGGCGAGTCTCGCTCCTTCTCTCGCGCTACGCGGCGGGGCTGCTGCTCGCGGCGGCCAACCTCGTGTACCTGATCGGTTCGATCTGGGCGATCCTGATCTGGAAGACGAAGGTGGTGCATCCCCGCTTCCTGCTCGGAGGCGGCGTGATCCTGTTCGCGATCGCGGCGCTTCTCGCCTTCGCCTTCCTCGTCGGTGTCGTCACCTCCTCGACGGGGGTTTCGATCATGTCGACCTACGGCGTCTTCTTCTTCGCGGCACTCCTCGCACAGCATGAACGCATCGCCGCGGCCGTCTCGAAGGAGTGGCAGGCCACGGTCGTCCACGCCCTCTACTGGATCCTGCCGAAGACCGCCGAGCTCGGGCAGGCGGTCGTCGCCTTCGTCGCGGCGGGGCACGCGCCGGGTCGCCTGAGCCAGGGCCTCAACTGGATGACGTTCGCCACGACCGGAGCCTTCGGCGTCGCTTGTCTGGGACTCTCGAGCTTCCTCTTTCGGAGAAAGGACTTCTGATGATGATGAAGAAAGCTCTGCTCGCGCTGCCGGTCCTCGCGCTGCTCGCCGCCCCGGCGGCGGCCGCGTCCGGCGGCGCCCTCTCGCTCGTGCCGGAGAACGCGACGACCGTCGGATTCGTGCGGGTCGCGGATTTGCGCTCGAATCCCTTCCAGCTGCGGGTGTTCGAAGAGGCCGACAAGTTGAGCTCCGACGGCGAGGGCGGCCGCTTCCTGGCGGAGGCGGGCTTGAACCTTCGCGAGGACGTGGACGCGGTCGTGGCGTGCACGACCTCCTCCGACCAGGGGCGGGGACGGTCGCTCGTCTTCTTCGAGGGGCGCTTCGATCCGGCCCGGCTCGCCGCGGCGGTCGGCAAGCGCGGCGCGATTCGAAAATCTGCAAACGTCGGGGATTACTTTCTTCTGAAGGACGAATCTCACGGCGAGCGCGGGCAGGGATCCGTCGCCTTCGTGAACTCCCACCTCGTCGTCGCCGGAAGCGAGCCCGCCGTCATCGCGGCGCTCTCGGACCGCGCCGCCGGCGGAACGGGCTTCTCCTCGGGCAAGGGCCTTGGCCGCGAGCTCCATCGCGTGGACCCCGCGGCGACCGCCTGGGTCCTCGTCGACGTCGAGAAGTCCCGCCGCGCCGCGGCGTCGCTGCACGGGGGCGACGGGCCCGCGGCGGGCGTCGTTTCGGCGCTTCGGTCCGTCTCGCTCCTCGCGATGGAGGCGACGGTCGAGTCCGACGCGCTCGCCGTCAAGGCCACGGGCCTGTCCTCCGACGAGGAGACGCGAGGCCTGCTCGAGGACGCCCTGCGCGGCCTGACGGCGGCCTGGCGCCTGGCGGCGCAGGAGAAGTCGCCGCAGCTGGTGGCCGTGATCCGGAAGTTCCAGGTCTCGCGCGACGACGAGGGCGTCACGATCTCGGGCAAGCTGCCGGGAGACCTGATCCGGTCGCTCTCGGCCGAGGCCCGAGCCCACCGCGACAAGTAGGCCGCCTTTCTCTCTCTTCCCGCGCGCCCGGAGCCTTCCGCGGGCTCCGGGCTTTTCCTTTGCCCATACAATTGGCCAAATCCGATGGCTCTCCCCGCGGGCAGCCGCCTTGGGCCCTACGAAATCCTCTCGCCACTCGGCGCGGGCGGAATGGGGGAAGTCTACCGTCGCCTTCGCTCGCTCGAAGATCCGCCCTTCGGGCGCCGGGCCACGGCTCGTCCGGATGCGGACTCGACCGCGGCCCTGATCTTCTCGCCGCGCTCCGGCTCCCGCGGCGCGAGTCGTCTCGCTCGGTTACTTCGCGAAACTTCGTCGCGCCGCGAACGACGATGACCCTTCCGATTGGGGCCAGGCTTGGTCCGTACGAGGTGCTGTCCGTCCTGGGCGCCGGGGGGATGGGGGAGGTCTACCGGGCACGGGATACCCGCCTGCAGCGCGATGTCGCGGTCAAGGTCCTGCCTTCTGACGTGTCTTCCGATCCGCAGCGTCTGAAACGATTCGAGAAGGAGGCGCGGGCGGCCTCCTCGCTCAACCACCCCAACATCGTCATGATCCACGACGTCGGGCAGGCCGACGGCGCCGCCTTCATCGCCATGGAGCTGGTGTCCGGGCAGACGCTGCGCGAGATCCTCACCGATGGCCCGCCACCGATCCGGCGCGTGCTCGGAATCGCCGCGCAGGTGGCCGACGGCCTGGCGAAGGCTCACGCCGCGGGAATCGTGCATCGCGACCTCAAGCCAGAAAACGTGATGGTGTCTGGAGACGGCTTCGTCAAGATCCTCGACTTCGGCCTCGCCAAGCTGACCCAGCCCGAGGACCCGAGCGGGGCCACGCAGGCGCCGACGGTGTCCGGCGAGACGCATCCGGGCATCGTGATGGGAACGGTCGGGTACATGTCGCCGGAGCAAGCCCTCGGCAAGCCGCTCGATTATCGGTCGGACCAGTTCGCTTTCGGAGCCATTCTCTACGAGCTCGCAACGGGCCGCCGGGCCTTCGCGCGCGGCAGCGCGCCCGAAACCCTGTCGGCGATCATCCGGGATGAGCCGGCGCCGATCGAGGAGCACAACGCTCTCGCCCCGGCGCCGCTGCGCTGGATCGTCGAGCGCTGCCTCGCCAAGAGTGCCGAGGACCGCTACGCCTCGACACGGGACCTGGCGCGAGACCTCGCCAATCTGCGAGATCGCCTCTTCGAGGCGAGCGGGGCGCAGCCGCGCTCGGTCGCGGCCGCACGCCGTCCGTGGTTTCGGGTGGCGCCATGGCTCTTTGCCGGCGCGCTCGCCCTGGCCCTCGGCGTGACGATCGTGGCACGGCGCGCTCCGACAGCCCCGCCCAGGCCGGTGCGGTTCTCGGTCGTCCTGCCCGAGAACGTCGCATTCCTGTCAGCCGAGGTGGAAACGAGGATCGCCCTGGCTCCCGACGGGCAGAGGCTCGCCTTCGTTGGCAGGGGCCCGGGCGGCGACCGTCTCTACCTGCGCCGGCTCGACACGTTGGACGCGAGACCGCTCGAAAATACCGAGGGCGCGACATCCCCGTTCTGGTCGCCGGACGGCCGTTTTCTGGGTTTCTTTGCCGACGGGAAGATCAAGAAGATGGAAGCTTCCGGGGGCCCGCCGCAGGTCATCTGCGAGGCGCCCGTCGCGTGCGTGCCCGCGTGGAGTCGCCAGGGAGTGATCCTGTTCGCCCAGTTCGCGGGCAAGCGTTCCGGCATCTGGCGCGTCAATGCCGCCGGCGGAGAGCCCGAACTTCTCCTCAAGACCGATCTCGCGAAGGGCGAAACCGCGCTGTTCTGGCCGCAGTTCCTTCCCGACGGACGGCACTTCCTCCACCTCGCCATTCGCCGAGCCGCCGAGGCTCCCCCCGGTCACGAGCTTCGGGTCGGCTCGCTCGATCCGAAGGAGGCCTCGACGGTCATCGGACCATTCGAGTCGCGCGTCGAGTACGTGGAGCCCGGCTTCCTGGTGTATGTGCGGCAAGGAACCCTTCTGGCTCAGCCCTTCGATCCCGCCCGGCTCGTGCTGCGAGGAGAAGCCGTAGCGCTGGCCGACGGCATCTACTCGTTCTACGGGCCTGCCAACGCCGGTTTCTCGGCGTCACCAGGCTCGGTTGCGTACGAGACTGGGGCGAGGCCCGCGCGGGTTGCGTGGTTTTCCCGGAACGGAAAGCGGCTCGAGACCATCGATTCTTCCTCTCCCGTGAGCGGGGTCCGCCTGTCGCCGGACAACCGCTCGATCGCCCTACAGATCGAGGATCCCAAGACAGGGACCCGCGACCTCTGGCTGCGCGACCTCGCACGGAACGTCTCCGTGCGGCTGACCTTCGACGCCGTCGACGAAAAGAATCCTGTCTGGTCTCCGGACGGGCGAATGCTCTACTATCGGTCCGACGCGAACGGCGCGCCCGACGTCTTCCGGCTGTCGGTCGGAGCGCCCGGGTTGCAGACTCCCGTTTACGCCGCTCCCGGCGTTCAGCAGCCGGAAGACGTCTCCCCGGACGGCAAGTCTCTCGTGTACACGGAGTATTACTCGCAGGTGGACGAGAACCTCCTGCTGCTGCCGCTTTCCGGCGAGCAGAAGCCCGCGACGGTCGCGGCGACCCGGTTTCGAGAGAGGGGGGCGCGCTTTTCGCCCGACGGGCAATCGATCGCCTACATCTCCGACGAGTCCGGAGAGCGGGAGGTCTACGTCGTCCCGCGGCTCGGCTCGGGCAAGAAGGTCCGCGTCTCCGTCGGAGGCGGCGCGCTGCCGCGCTGGCGCCGGGACGGCCGCGAGCTGTACTACGTTGCGCTCGACGGCGCGGTGATGGCGGTATCGTTCGCCGCCGGGAGCAGGGAGGCGCCCGGAGCGCCGGTGGCGCTCTTCCACGTCGAGGGCGTCATCCGCGACTGGGATGTGGCTTCCGATGGAGAGCGGTTCCTGATCGACGTCGGCTCCCCGGAGCCGGCACCCATCTCGGTCCTCATGAACTGGCCGTCTCTCGTTTCGAGATAGGGGTGAGGACGGCGCGCCGTTTGCGCCTTCTCGGTATCAGCGGGCGCTCACGTCAGCCCCCAGAGCGACAGGAAGAAGCGGCTTCGCTGCCAGAAGCCGAGCGAGACCGGCTCGACGCTCCAGACGCGGATCAAGGAATAGAAGAGCCAGACTCCCGCGATCGCGCGGATGCGTCCGAGCGCCGGCCACACGCCGCGCGGCCGCGCCGCGCCTCCCCGCCTCCGGCGTTCGCGCAGCATCGAGACGAAGATGCCGACGCCGAGAAGAACCGAGTAGAAGAGACGGCTTCCCACGCGCGAGGCGGCGACCTCGCGAGGCACGAGGAGCATCTGCCCGAAGTCCCGCAGGAGGTGAAAGTAGAGGTTGCCGAATGCCGCGGCCGCCATCGTGGCGGCGAAGATGCGCAGACGCGGATGGCGCTTGAATGAGCTGACGTAGACAGGGAAGAAGAAGAACTCGACCAGGAGCTCCTTGAAGTAATAGTAGAAGCGATTCCAGAAGTCTACGAGCGAGGCCGCGAGCAGGGGCTTGTAGGTGTTGCGGAAGACGCGGAATCCGAAGAGACGCAGGATCCCGATGATGACGTGCCCCGACGCCGCCAGCTCCGCGGTCCGGAAGAGCAGCTCGCAGACGACGGCGGCCCAGCGCGTCGTCAGGGTCAGTGGCAGCGCGCCTCCCGCGGCGATCGCCTCGGCGAGGCGCGGCACCGCAAGATGCCGCTCGCCCAGAAGGGCGCTCAACGGGCCGGCCGGCTTCCCGAAGACCGCCGCGGCAAGCAGCATGCCCGCTCCGGTCCAGATCCAGGACAGCGCGAGGAGCTTGACCCCGGACAGTTGCGCCGCCGCGATCTGATCGCGAGCCTCCGCGCGGTTTTGCCGGAGATAGTCGTATCCCTTCCCGAAGGGAGTCAGGGTCCCGCCCCAGAGAGGAAGGCAGTAGAAGAGGTGATCGCGGAATCGGCTCTTCTGCGCCGTGCCCCGCTTTCCGGAGAGCATCACATAGCCGCATCGCCAGACGAGGAAGGGGAGCAGCCGTTGCAGGCTCCGAACGAGGACCCATGGGAGCGAGCCCGGGCGGAGGGCAACGGCCGCCGGAAGCGCGTACGCCAGTCCGGCGCCCCCCCAGAGCAGGACATGCAGGATCACGTCGGGATACCGCCGAACCCAGGGCGGCAGCCTGCCGAAACTTCGGGCGGCGAGGAACACCGTCGCCGGGACCGCCAGGACGAGGAGCATTCCCGGCAGCGCCCGGACCGGCCCGAGCGCCCGAACCGATAATGGGAGGCGGTCGAAGAGAACCCAGAGCGATCCGATCGCCAGGAGTTCGATGCGCCTGCCCGGGAAGAACTGAGCGAGCGCCAGAAACGGCAGGACGGGGAGCCGCCATTTGTCCGGCAGGAGTCCCGCCGCCGCGCACCACACGGTGAAACGGCCGAGAGTCGTCGCGGCCCGTGCCTGGAGCCAGGGGTCTTCGTGCCACGAGAGGATTCGGCGAAGCCCCGTCGGCGCCGTCATCCCGTCTCGGTTTCGATCAGGTCGAGGATGCTGGGGATCGTCGTCAGGCGTCCGGGATCGAGGCCAGTGGAGGAGAAATCGACGCCGAACTCCGATTCGAGAAACGAGACGATCTCGAGCAGGGCGAGCGAATCGATCAGGCCCGATTGCACGAGGTTCTCACCCTCTTCGATCTCCGAAAGCCGCCGGTCCGGCCGGCGGATGCCGTCCAGAAAACGGAGCAGGCGCTCCCGGTTGCCGGCGCGGCTCATGGAGCCGCGGCCAGAATCGCTCGCAGATCCAGCGGCGAGAGGCCCTGGCAGGCGGCGGCGATCTGGTCCCGATTGATCTTGCCCCGCGAGGTTCGCGGCAGCTCGTCCAACCGGTACCAGCGCACCGGCATCTGGTGCTCGGCCAGGTGCCTCTTGAGCCAGGCGTGTAGGCCCCGGATGCTGGCGGGCGTTTGTCCGGGCATCACGAGGGCGAGGGCCACGTTCTGTCCGTAGAGGGGATCCTCGATGGGAAAGCAGCAGCAGTCGGCCACACCGGCGAACCGTTCGGCGACCGACTCGATGTCGGCAGGATAGATCTTGGCGCCTCCCTTGTTGATCTCGTCCCGCACGCGGCCTCGCAGGTACAGGTGACCGCGGGCGTCGAGGTAGCCGAGGTCCCCGGTGAGGAACCATCCGGCGCGCACGCTTCGGGCGGTCAGGTCGTCCCGGCCGAGGTAGCCCTTCATGAGAGCCGGCGTGTTGAGCCAGACGAATCCCGTGTCACCCGGCCCGGCCGGAGCCCCGATCCCGGGCGGCTCCTCGACGGCGCCGCCCCTGGTGACGGCCACGACCGCGCCCCAGGGAACGCCGATCAGTCCGTCCTCCGGCTCGAAGTCCGGAATCGTCGTTCCGGCCGTCCAGCTTCCAGTCTCCGTGATGCCGTAGGCGTTGCAGACCTCGCGGGTGCCGGACCACTCCTGGATCTGCCGCCAGAGGTGGGCGGAAAGCGGCGCGGAGCCCACGAACACGCGCTCGAGCGACCCCGCGCGAGGCGGCCGCGCGAGCTTGAGCGCAAGCCGCCAGACCGAGGGGACCGAGGAAAGAAAGGTGATGCCGTTCTCGTCGACGATCTCGCCCAGGTGCATGACGACCTCGGAGGAGAAGGGAGGAAGGATGAACAGCTCCTGGCCCGAAAGCCAGGGGAAGAGGGAGTTACAGATGAGTCCGTGGCCGAAGTGGGTCGGAAGCAGGCAGAGCGACCGCCGGTGCTTCTCGAGCCCGAGGCTCTGCCGCAGGGTGACCCAGCGGGCCCGCAACGTGCGGTGGGTGTGGACCACCCCCTTGGGGTTCCCCGTGGTTCCCGACGTGAAAAGGATGAGCGCGTCGTCTTCCAGGGAAAACGCGCCAGCGGCGCCCGGCTCGGAACTCGAGAGATCTCCGACTTCGAGAGAGTCGAACAGCACGGCGCCGAGGCCGCGAAGGGCCGCGGCGAGCCGCGCGTCGAGTTCGCCGGGAGCGACGTACGCTCCTGGTCTGGCCGCCTGAGCCAGCGTCTCGATCTCGAACGGCGTCAGCCGCGCATCGAGCGGGACCGCGCATGCCCCGATGCGCCAGATCGCGAGCAGGTCTCCGAAGAACTCGAGCCGGTTGCCGAAGCCCAGAAAGACCCGCTCCCCGGGAGCGACCCCGCGCGCGCGAAACGCGGCGGCCCGCCGCGCAACCTGGCTCTCGATCTGCGCCGGATCCCAGCGGCGCCCGGTGAGCGGTTCCGACAGAGGACCCGGGCTCGGCGCGAGAAACATGGAGCGATGAAATGCGGCCCGCGCTACGACCGTCCCCGGGATCGCCCGGCGAGGTTTGCGTGGAGATGATCGTTCGCGGCCGAGAGGCCCACCCGCGGAGGCACGGGGTCCTGGAGGCGGCCGTCCTCGCGCCCCAGGTCGCCGAGCGCCTGATCGATTGCCTGATGAGCGGCGAAGAGGCACGGGGTGCTGTAGATGACGATGGAGACCCCGGCCTCGCGCAGCTCGGTCCAGCTGCGGGACGGAGACTTTCCGCCGGCAATCTGGTTGAAGGCGACCGGCGCTTTCACCCGGCTCCGCAGCTCGCGGAGGAAGGCGAGGTCTTCGATTCCGTCGACGAGAATCGCGTCCGCGCCCGCGCGGTCGAACGCCGCGGAGCGCCGAAGCCGCTCCTCCGGAGCGGTGGCGTCCGTTCGCGCGACGACGAACAAGTCGCTCCGGGCGGAAAGCACCCGATCGAGCTTGTCGAGGTAGGTCTCGAGCTCGACGACCTGCTTTCCATCCAGGTGGCCGCACTTCTTGGGCCGAAGCTGGTCCTCGAAGACGACGCCCGAGGCCCCGGCGGCCTCGAGCGTTGCCGCGGCGTGCGCCGCCACTCCGGCGTCTCCGTATCCGTCATCCATGTCAACGAGCAGGTGCGCTTCGGGCAAGACCGCCCGGATCCGCTGGGCGCACTGCGCCACGTCCGGCCACGCGATGTACCCCTCGTCGGGCAGCCCGTAGTAGCTGGCCGAAAAGCTGAAGCCGCTCAAGAACAGCGCGTTGAACTGCCGCGCCGCGAGAGACGCGGAATAGGCGTCGTAGACCCCGATGAAGGGCAGCGTCTGACGACGCTCGACCTCTTCGCGCAGACGCTGTCCGTGCGAGAGCGGCGGATCGTTGGCAACAGGCACTCTGAGGTCTTTGGAAGGCATCTTAGCAGCTGCGGGGAATCGCGGCGCGGTCGCCCGCGAACGATCCGCGTCTGGACGAGGTGTTCTGGACGTCTGACGCCCGATGAGAAGTCCTCCATCTACAGTTGCAAGCGCTTGCTCTCTGTCCTCCATCTGGTGGAAGAGCTCAAGGAGAGAGCGCCCGGCCTCCGGTCAGAAGGCACTCTCGGGCCCGCTCGAGAGAATCCGCGGGCTCTCGAACCCTAAGAGGCGAGCTTCTTGGCGGCGGCGATCGCGGCCTTGACGCCCGAGCTCTTGCGGACCTCCCGGACCTTCGCGCGAGAGGCCTTGGAGAGCCTGCGGATCGCAGCCAGGTACTGGCCCTGAGCCCGGCGCGCCGTGCGCTGCGCCTCCGTGATCGCCTTGCGCGCGCCGCGGCGGAGCGCCCTGCGGGTCTTCCCTGGAACTGCGCGATTGACGGCTCCCGCGACGTCGTCGCCGAGGGCCGAGAGGCGGCTTCGCAGCTCTCGGACGAGCTTCTCCCGCCGCGCGAGCGCCTTGGAAACGTCGCGGACGGCGATGCGGCCGTCCTGCACCATGATGTGAAGCGCCTGCTGCGCCTGCTCCGCCGTGATCTTGGGAAGGGCCGTCCTTCTGCGTCTTGCCACGAGAGACTCCTTATCGTCGTCGTTTGAGGCGCGCATCCTAGCAAACTCGGGGGTGGCGCTGTCCGGTTTCCTTGGAGGACGAAGGCTCCCGGGAGAGAATTCCGGCCGATGAGCCTCGAGGGCAAGCCCTTCTCCCCGGCCTACGGGACGCTCGAGGCGCTTGGCAGGCTGGCCGACATCTGGAACGCCGGCCCCCCGATGAAGCACCTCGGAGCGCGCCTCGAGTTCACTCGGATCGACCGCGTGCGCGCCGTGATCGACCCGGTGCTGCCGTTTCATCGAGGCGGCATGGGGACCGACGCGGTCAACGGGGTCGTGCTGGCGGGCCTCTTCGATCTGGTGATCGGCACGGTCGGCTGGTTGACTCGCCCCGAAACGCGGTCGGCCACGGTCAATCTGGCGATGACCTTCTTTCGCCCCACCCGGGGCTCCCGTGTCGCGGCCGAGGCTCGCCTCGTGCGCCCCGGAATGAACCTGATCTTCGCCGCGGCCGAGATCACGGACGGCGCGGGCGAGGTCACCGCCCGCTGCGACGGCACCTGCGCCGTCGCGCAAGGCAGGACCGACAGCCAGGAAATCTACGAGAAGGTGCGAGCGGGGAAGGTGGCGCCGTAGCCGGTGTCCGGTGTTCGGCGTCCGGTGCTCGGGAAGGCCGGACGCCGAGCACCGATCACCCAACAGCGGCTCACTTCAGGGCAGCCGTCGCCTCGTTCACCTTCGCCGCGGCTCTGGCGAGCGCCTCCGCCGTGGCGGCGATCTGCCGGTTCACGCTGCTCCACTGCTTCTGTTCGATCGCCTCGCGAACGGCAGGCAACGTCTTGACGGAGTAACCCGTGTAGAACCCGGGAGCGTAGACGTAGTGCCGGTACCAGGGCCGGCCGGGCAGGCCTTCCTCGCGCGTCAGAGCGCCCTCGATCCCGCGCAGGGCCGCGTTGACGCGGGCGACGCGCGCGCGGTCGGCCGACGCGCTCGAGCCGGAGGCCGAGATCGCTTCCTGACATTCCTTCGCGGCCCGGGCCAGGGCCGCGGACGCGTTCTCGAGGGGAGAGAAGTCGAAGAAGGGGACGGCCTCCTCCTTCTGGGGCGGCACGAACGGCTCGCGCGGGTCCGCCACCGCCTGCGGCACTCCCTCGTCGATCTGGATCGACCGCTCCTCGGACGCCTCGCGCTTCTCGGCGGCGAGCTCCCGCACCTCCTTCACGTACTGCGCGATGGCGTCGGAAAGCGCGACGGGATCGAAGGGCAGCAGGTCGGCGTCCGCCAGGCGCAGCACCGCGGTGCCGATCGTCTGGGCGAGCGCCCGTCCGTAGGCGAAGTCGGTGTCGGAAAAGCGCGTGTACCAGGCGAAGTCGTCGTAGATCGAGTGGTAGACGCCGCCGTCGGCGCCTTCGCTTCCGTAGCCGAGATTCAGCGAGGCGATGCCGAGGTGCTGCAGGAACGGCGTGAAGTCCGAGCCGGACCCCAGGGCTTCGATCCGGAACGCCCTGCGGTCGCGAAGCTCCTTTCGCGTCTCGGCTGATTTGGCCTCCGCGATCATCTTGTCGCGCAGGCGCAGGGCGACCGGGATCTTCTTCTCCGGGTCGGTGATCGCCTCGGCCACGGCGTTGACGAAAGGCTCGAGCAGGTGCGAGCCGCCGGCCGAAAGGAATCCGCGCCCGTTCGAGTCGGTGTTGATGTAGACGACGGCCTTGCGCCGCAGCTCCTCCGCGTGCGTCTCGGCCCACTCGGTCGATCCGAAGAGACCTTCCTCCTCGCCGTCCCAGGCGCAGAGCAGGATCGTCCGCTTCGGCCGCCATCCCTTCTTGACGAGCTCGCCGAGCGCGCGCGCCTCCTCGAGAAGCGCGGACATCCCGCTGACCGGATCCTGCGACCCGTTGACCCAGGCGTCGTGGTGATTGCCGTGGATGACCCACTCGTCGGGAAAGGTCGAGCCCGGGATGCGGGCGATCACGTCGTTGGCGTCGACGATCTTCCAGTCGAAGGCGACCTTCAGGTGGACCTTCGCCGGGCCGGGACCGACGTGGTAGGTGAGAGGAAGCGCCCCGCGCCAGTCCGCCGGCGCCACCGGCCCGCCCAGTGCCGTGAGCAGGGGCCGCGCGTCCGAGTAGGAGATCGGCAGGACCGGGATCTTCGTCAGCGTCCGGGCGTCCTTCAGGTCGAAGCTCGAGGCGGCCTTCGTGGCGCCCACACCGGGAGTCAGCGGGTCCCCGGAGTAGAGAGGCATGTCCGCGACACTCCCGCGCTGCACTCCCTGCTCGGGCCGCAGCGGTCCCTTCGGGTAAGTGTCCCCCTCGAAGTAGCCGTCTTCGTGCGGGTCGGAGTAAATGATGCAGCCGACCGCGCCGTGCTCGGCCGCGACCTTCGGCTTGATGCCGCGCCAGCTTCCGAGGTACCGGGCGATGACGATCTTTCCCTTCACGTCGATGCCGAGCGACGCCAGCCGCTCGTAGTCGGCCGGCACGCCGAAGTTGACGTAGACGAGAGGAGCGGTCACGTCTCCGTCGATCGAGTAGGCGTTGTAGCTCGGAAGCTGCAGGCTCGTTTGCCCCGAGGTCGGATCTCCCGGGACGGGCGGCTCGGCGAGGGAGGCGCGGAACCTCACGGGCTCGACGAGCTCGAGCAGCCGCTGACGGGGCGTCGGGAAGAGCACGTGGAAGGTCTCGATCGAGGCCTCGAGGCCGTATTCACGGAATCTTTCCAGGATCCAGCGCGCGTTGCGCGCGCCGTAGGGCGACCCGAGGTGATGCGGCTCGGCCGACAGAGAGCGGTTCGCTTCGCGGATGCGCGCCGGATCCGGAATCGCGCGCAGCGCCGCCTCCCACGCGGCCGGGTCGGGCGCGCTCTCGCGCGAGGAGGCGTCGGACGCGGACAAGAGAGAAAAACCGGCGAGCGCGGCGGCGGCGAGCCTGGTTCGCAAGTGCATCGGCGGAGGATAAATCAATTGCCTGCCGGGTCTTTCTCGAATAAAATCAGAGCGTTGACAGGGGGCCGGCGCGGGCCAGGCTCCAGACGTTTCGGAGGGGGGCTTCGTGCACGAGTTCGCTCCGAACGCGGCGCTTCGCGATCCTCTCGGGCCGTCCGGCCTGGTTCCCAGGGGGCTCCGGAAGTGAAGCTCGTCTGGTCCCAGCCGTCCTCCGCCCGCGACCGCCGGCGCAACCCCCTGCTGGTGTCCCTGGTGCTCATCTTTCTGGGCGGGACGCTGGTGGGCTCCGGAGGGGACCTCTCGACCGCTCCGAAGCCGTTGCGCGCCGCGGTGGCGAGTTTGCTCGCCGCCGGAGGCGTTCTCTTCCTCGGCGGCGCGGTGCTCGCGGTGCGCGGCACGCGCAGGCGGAAGGCTTCGCTTTCACTCGCCGAGCCGATCGATCCGACGAAGGATTTCGAAGGCCGGCCCTACCGACAGGAGGAGCAGTGAACCGAGACAACGTGGTTTCCTTCGACGCCTTTGCCCGCGGCCGTTCGGCGCGCCGCGGGGCGGACGACAAGCTTCCCTTCGAACGGGAGGGAATGGTCGAAGTGGAGTGCCCGCGTTGCTTCGCGGTGCTCCGCCTCGAGGTGGACCGTCTGTCGGTCGGGCCGGAGGTGCTCTGCGCCGGCTGCGACGCCACGATCGCCTTCCGGGCCGAGGCGCTCGACGTCAGCGGAAGATAACCGCCTCGCGAGAAGGGTCGTCCGCGGGAGGTAACGAGCCCGGCCGCTGCCGCGTGCCTCGGGAACGCGGTCGGCGCGGGTCCTAGTCCGGCGGAAGGACGATCCTTCCGACCCCCTCGACCAACCGGATCTTCGTTCCGAAGGGCTCCGAAAGGCGGGCCAGGCGCTCGAGGATCTTCCGGGAGAGGTCCGGCCCCGCGAGAACGGGCCGGCCGCGCTCGCGACGGGGAAGGCCGAAGCCGAGCGAGATCGGGTAGAGCTCCAGCGCCTCGAGCCGCTTCCCGTTCCAGCGAGCGAGGGCGACCGCGGACTCCCAGACCTCGGCGTCGGCCGGGTAGCCGCGCGCGCCGCCCTGATCGTACCGGTCGAAGAAGTCGTCCGGTTTCGCCGTCGCGGGGAGATCCACGTTCTCGTAATCGTCGGCGGGCAGCTCGCTCACCGTCTCGTACTCGAAGAGAAAGTTTCCGAGGCCGTAGAGAATCGGGCGTCCCCGATACAGCTCGATGCCGCGCAGGACGTGGGGGCCGTGTCCCACGACGGCGTCCGCGCCGGCGTCGATCATCGCGTGGGCGAACGCCACGAAGAACTCGGGCGCGGACTCGCGGCCGCCGGCGGCGGCCTCGTGGCAGTGGAGCGAGACGATCGTGTGATCCGCGACCGCGCCGACCCGGCGCACCTCCGCGGCGATCGCTTCGAGGTCTCGGGCGTCGGCCACGACGGAGACCCCGGGCTTCTCGCCGGCCGCAAAGCGCAGGCCTCCCAGGTCCAGGCGGTCCCCCTCGGCGGGCGGTCTCTGGCCGAGATCGCGCGCCATCGCGCGCAGCGCCTCGAGCTGGCCCGGCGACACGACGTAGGTGGTCGCCAATCGCAGCGGATTGACCCCCGGCCGCGCCGGAATCCGGCCGCGCGGGTTTCCGGCTCGCGCGTCCTCCGGAAACGTCGAGGTGGCCGAGACGAGCGCGACGCTTCCCGCCGGACCGCGGAAGATTCCGGCCCGGCGCGCCTCGGCGAGGCTCCCGCCGGTTCCCGCGGCGACGAGCCCGGCGCCGACGACGTGGCGGCCCGTCTCGCGCCATCCCGCGGTCCCGTAGTCCCAGGCATGGTTGTTGGCGCGCGCGACCAGATCGAAGCCCGCCCAGGCCAGCTCCCGCGCGAGCTTCGGGTCCGAGCGCAGCGCGGGCATGGCGGCCGTCGCGGGCCCCTCGAAGTCGTGGAAGAGAGTTTCGAGGTTCGTGAAGGCCGCATCGGCGCCGCGCAGCAGGTTGAGCAGCGCGAGGTACTCCGGCTCGGAGTGACCCGAGAGGGGGCGGGTCACGATCGTGTCGCCGGTCAGGGCGACGGTCATCCGCCGCTCGGGCCGGATCGACGGGCCGGGCCCTCCGGGGCCCGCCGCCGCGGAGAGGAGTCCCGCGGCGACCATCGCGGCCGGGACGGCCTTGCGGGAGGAGCGGCCGGCGGGGGGGGGCGTGATCAGAACAGGCGCGGCTTGTGCGGATTCTCGAGGAAGACCTCGAGGGCGGTCGTCTCCTTTCCGGGAGGCGTGCCGGCGGGCCGCGCGGCCTGGAAGAGAAACGTCACGGGGAAGGAGCCGGAAGAGCCCGGCCACTGGAGAAACGCCACGACCGGGTATCGCGCGCGCTGTGCGGCGGGCCGCTGCGCCATCGCCTTCTCCGAGAGGTAGGCCCAGTGACCGCCCTCCTTTTCGAAGGTGCGCACCCAGTCGCGGCGGGCCTCGGATCCCGGGGCGACGTCGAGAATGTGCGTCAGCAGGAGCCGCTTGTTGGACGTGTCGGCGGACTCCCAGGAGGACGCCGGCGCGTTCGAGTCCCCGGGCCACATCGTGAAGTCGAGCGTCACCGACTCGCCCGCGGCGCCGTAGGTGATTCGCTTGCCCGTGCCGGCCGTTTCCTCGTGGAAATCGATCCCTTTGGCCTTGAGCGCGGCGACGGCCTGCTCGTGCTCCTGTCCCACCGCCACGGGCAGGCTCTGGCCCGACGCCGCCCGGGCGGGCAGCAAGAGAACCGCGGCGATCGCCCCGCCTGCCAGATTCGGGAGTCGCGTAACCCTGACCTCTTCTTACAATGTAGCACGGACCCATCGAGAGCCATGCCCAGCCCAGAGAACGCGGCCGAGCCGGATCGCGCGGAGTCTTCCTCCGGCAACGGAGGACAGGTCCCGCGCTCCTTCCGCCGCGAATCCCGGCTCTTCCTCTGGATCGCGCTGCTGCTGATCCTCTTCGTCAACTTCATCACGCTCCTCTTCTTCCGCAACGCGGTGGCCTGGGGCGAGCTCGTCACCGAGCGGCGCGCGGGAGAGCTGCTGCGGCGCCTGTCGCTCCCGCCGGCCCCCGAAGCCGCGGCGGAGTCGATCGAGCGCGCCGTTCTCGAGCCGGACGTCGTGTTCGTCGGCGTCTACGACGAGCGGGGGCGCCGCGTGCAGAGCTCGGGCCACGGCTTCCAGGCGCCGCTCGTCCTTTCGGTCGAGAGGCCGCCCCCCGGCCGCGTGTCCTACCAGTGGAAGCGGCGGCCGGCGCTGCTGCTCGCCGCCCTCTCGGACGGCAGGCGCACCTACCTGCTCGCGCTCGAGCCCGGCCCGGGCGCGACGCTGCGTTGGCTGGCCCTCTTGATGACGATCCTCGTGCCCGTGGCCGGGGCGGCGCTCGTCGTGCTGGCGGGCCTGTACCTCAAGTCGCTGCTCGCGCCCTACGATCGGATGCTCGAGACCGCGGGCGCGGTGGCCGGCGGCGAGAAGGCCGTCGGCGACGAGCGCGAGTTCCTGATCGCGCGGTTCGAGTCGACGATCGCATCCCTCTCGGAGAAGGAGCGCGAGCTCCATCGCCTCGCACGCCTCGAGAAGGAGCGAGCCGACGATCTCGAGACCGCCGCGCGCACGCTCGCGCGAAACCTTCCCACCGGTCTCCTGTCGCTCGATCCGCAGGGGACCGTCGTCGAGCTGAACGAGGCCGGCCGGGAGATCCTCGCGCTCTCGCGCGAGGCGCGGGGAGAGCCGTTCGAGAGGCTCCTGGCGGACATCCCGGAGCTTCGGGAGCTGGTGGCCCGGGCCCTGCGCGAGCGCGAGACCCTCGAGCGGCGCGAGGCGCGCTGGGTCCGGCAGGGCGAGGAGCGCGTGCTCGGCGTCACGGCGACGGCGGCGATGGGGGCCGACGGACGCTTCCTCGGCGTGCTCGCCCTCTTCACCGACCTGTCGGAGGTGCGGCGGCTCGAGGCGCGCGTGGCGCTCGCGCGCCATCTCGCCGACCTGGGAGAAGTCTCCGCGGGCGCCGCCCACGAATTTCGAAACGCGGCCGCCGCGATCGACGGCTATGCCGACCTGGCGCTGCGGCACCCGGAGCGCGCGGTCGAGCACCTGAAGGCGATCCGCCGCGAGGCGCAGGAGATGAGCCGGGTGACGAGCGACTTCCTGCTCTTCGCGCGGCCGGAGGGCTTTTCGCCCGAGGCCGTCCCGCTCGAGGGCGTCGTGGACGCGGCCGTGCGCGAGATCGAAGGGGCGTTTCCCGGCGTGCCGGTCGCCCGCCGGGGCGAATTCCCGGAGGTTCGCGGGTCGGCGGTGCTTCTGCGCCGCGCGCTGGTCAACCTGCTGCGCAACGCCGTGCAGGCGACTCCGGTCGCGCAGCGGGCCGCCGGGGAGGCCATCGTGCTCGAGGGTCGGGTCGGCGGGGAGGAGCTCGCGCTGTCCGTCGGGGACCGGGGCGCCGGCGTCGATCCGGCTCAGAGGGAGAAGATCTTCATGCCGTTCTACTCGACCAAGCCCGACGGCGCGGGCTTCGGACTGGCCATCGTGGGGCGGATCGCCGACCTGCACGGCGGCACCGTCGAGGTGTCGGCGCGCCCCGGCGGCGGCTCCTTCTTCATCCTGAGGCTTCCTTCGGCGCGGCCGCCGGCTCCCGCCGCGGCTCCTTCGGCAGGGTCGCGATGAGCGTCTTGAGGGAATCCTTGTCGAACGCGCAGTCGAGGGCCTCCTCCGGGGCGACGGTCCCGGCGCGCAGGAGCTCGGCGAGCGACTGATCCATCGCGATCATCCCCTTGGCGCGCCCCGTCTGGATCTGGTTGTTGATCATTCCGGTCTTGCCCTCGCGAATCGCGTTGGACAGCGCGGTCGAGCCGAGCAGGATCTCGAAAGCCGCCGTCCTCCCTCGCTCCTTCTTTCGGAGCAGCTGCTGCGCGACGACGGCGCGCAGGACCTCCGCCAGGACCGTCCGGATCTGCTCCTGCTCGGCGGCGGGGAAGGCGTCGATGATGCGATCGACGGCCTTCGCGGCGGAGTTCGTGTGGAGGGTCGCGAACACGAGCAGTCCCGTTTCGGCCGCCGTCAGCGCCATCCGCATCGTCTCCAGGTCGCGCATCTCGCCCACCAGCAAGCAGTCGGGATCTTCGCGAATCGCGGCGCGGACTCCCTCGGCGAACGTCGGGACGTCGGGCCCGATCTCACGCTGGGTGAAGAGGGACCGGTCGTTGGCGTGGACGAACTCGATCGGGTCCTCGATCGTCACGATGTGGTACGGAAGGCGCTTGTTGATCCGATCCAGGATGCCCGCGAGTGTCGTGGACTTGCCGCTTCCGGTCGGGCCGGTCACGAGCACCAGGCCCCGCTCGGCCGCGTAGAGCGCGGAGATCGGCGCCGGCAGGCCCAGCTCTTCGCAGGTGGGGATGCGCGAGGGGATCAGGCGGAAGACCGCGCCGCCGCCCTTCTCCTGCCGGAACAGGTTGACGCGGAAGCGCCCTTCACTGCCCATCTGGTAGGCGAAGTCCACGTCGCCGCTCTCCGCGTATGCCTCCCACAGGGGCGCCGGCGTGATCGGCCGGACGAGGTTCTCGAAGTCCCCCTCGGTCAGCGCGCGGAAGCGGCTGCGCTGGAGCTCGCCGTCCAGCCGGACGATGGGAGGGGAGCCCACCGCCAGGTGGAGGTCGGAGCCGTTGGACGTCGGCAGGATCGACAGGAACCGGTCGATGCGGTGCGCGCGGCGGCCCTGGGACCCGCTCACGCGGCGCTCCCCGAGTCTTCGAGCAGCGCCTCGAAGGCCTCCTTGCGCTGCGCGTGGTCGAAGCCGACTCTCGGATCGATCGCGCCGTTCTGGACGAGCTGGAGCAGGGCGCCGTCCATCGTGATCATCCCCGCCGAGACCCCGGTCTGGATCGCCGTCGGGATCTGGAAGGTCTTCCCCTCGCGGATCAGTCCGGCGACGTTGGCGGTGTTGCGCAGGATTTCGAAGGCGGCCACGCGCCCCGAGCCGTCCCGTCGGGGCAGCAGGACCTGCGAGACGACCGCCCTGAGGGAGTCGGCGATCATCATGCGGATCTGTCCCTGCTGGTCCGGAGGGAAGGAGTTGATGACCCGGTCCACGGTCGTGGCGGCGGTCGTCGTGTGCAGCGTCGCGAAGACGAGGTGCCCTGTCTCGGAGGCCGTGATGGCGAGCGAGATGGTCTCGAGGTCCCGCATTTCTCCCACGAGAATGACGTCGGGGTCTTCGCGAAGCGCCTGCCGCAGCGCCCGGGCGAAGGAGCGGGTGTGCGACGGCACCTCCCGCTGGTTGACGAGCGCCTCCTTTCCCCGGTGGACGTACTCGATCGGGTCCTCGATGGTCAGGATGTGCAGGGGGCGGCTCTGGTTGATCCGGTCGATCAGCGCCGCCAGCGTGGTCGTCTTGCCGCAGCCCGAGGAGCCCGTCACGAGCACGAGGCCCTGGGAGTAGTTGGTCAGGTCCCAGAGGCTCTCGGGCAGCTCGATCTCGGCGACGGTCGGCACCTCGAGCGGAATGACGCGGAAGACCGCGTTGGCCCCCTTGCGCTGGAAGAAGACGTTCGTTCGAAACCGCCCGAGCTCCGGATCCTTGTGGCAGAAGTCGAGCTGCCGCTCCGCCTCCAGGCGCTTGCGCCGGTCCGGCGTGAGGATCGGCGTGATCCACCCCTGCATCTGCTCCGCCGTCACCTCCGGCATCGGCAGCGGCGTCAGGACGCCGTTGATCCGCACGTGCGGCAGGGTTCCCGTGGCCAGATGCAGGTCCGAAGCCTCGGTCGCCCGGGCGTGCCGCAGCAGATCGGCGAGCGAGGGCTTCGGGTTGGCCTTGAAATCGACGGGCGCGAACTCCCTGGCCGCCGGAGGGGCGGCGGAAAGCGCCGCCGCGCCGCCGGCCTTCGCCGCGGAAAGGCGCGCCGCCTTGGAGCGGACGATCGGGTCGGGATCCGCCTTCACGATCGAGTCGAGCAGAGGGCCCACGCGGGGGTCCGCGATGCGGGCGAAGGCGTCCAGGATCTCGAGCCGCAGATCGGCGCCGCCCTTCTTGTACGCGGCCAGCAGCGGCGGCAGCGCCTCTCCGGCACCCCACACGCCGAGCGCGTTGGCCGCGGAGAGATTCGACTCGGGATCCTCGAGCATCGCGACCAGGTGGGGCAGAGTGGCCGGCTGGCGGATCTCGGCCAGCGCCTGCGCCGCGCGGTCCCGCATCCAGAAGTCCTCCCCCTTCAGGTAACGGACGCAGTGCGGGATGGCCTCGGGGGAGCGCACGGTCACCGCGATCGCCGAGGCGAGGCCGGCGATTCCCTCGTCCGGGTCCCGGTCGTGGGCGAGGAAGGCCCGGATGAACTCCGGGCCGAATGCTCCGAGCGCCTCGATGCCGCGCTCGCGCACGATTCCGAAGGAGCCCTGAAAGGCATGCAGGAAGCCTTCGGCGACTTTCTCTGGGGACTGGCGTTGGAGGATCTTGACCGCGAGCTGCCGCACCTTCGGATTGTTGTCAGAAAGCAGCGGAAGGACCTCCCGGTTGAACCGGTCGTCCGCGCGCGCGAGCAGCGGGGTGAGCGCGCCCAGGGCCGCCTCCTGGATACGGGCCGTGTCGTTGCGGCAGCGCTTGAGCAGCGGGCCGATGTGCGACTCGTCGGGGAACTTCGCGATGACCTGGATGGCCCGAAAGCGGAGCTCCTCGTCATCGTCCTCGAGCGTGCGCAGGGCGAGCGTCGCGGCCCGCGGCGACGCGACGCCCTCGACGATGCCGAAGGCCTTGCGACGGATCGGCGCCGAGGAAGAATGCAGGGCCCTGGCGATGCCGGGCAGGTAGCGGTCGGAAGGGTTCTTGCGCGCGTACTCGAGCGCCGCGTTGACGACCGCGGGATCGCGGTGCTCGAGGTACCCGAGCATCTTTTCCGGAAACGACGCTCCGGCCAGCGCTTCCAGGGCCTGCATCGCCGCGCGCAGCAGCGCCTCCGAGCGCGTCGCGAGCATCGGGAAGAGAGCCGCCGCCGATCGCTCGTAGGGGAAGCGCTTGAGCAGGGCGAGGCCGGCCTGCCGCACCGCCGGGTCCGTCTCGGTCGCCATCCACGCGACGTCCTCGGGTTCGAGGTCCTTGGCCTCCGCGAGGCGGCGGAGCAGGTCCTCCCGCTCGCCTTCCCCTTTCCAGCCGCGCGCCTTGAGCCGGGCGAGCAGCGCGCGCGTCTCCGCCGCGAGAATCCCTCGTGCCTTCCACATGGATATGTTGTGAACAGTGTAGCGCCCTCGGCGCGCGGCTGCCGGTCGCGGGATCCTGCCCAGAACGCTTCGGCCGCCGGGCGAAATCCGATCCTGCGTGCGTTACCGAACGTAACGAAATCGGCGTCAGACCGGGCATCGAGACCGATCCTCGTTTCGAATCCCGCTGATTTCAAAGGGCTTCTCTCGATCGTGCACGCGGGCACAGGAATCGCTCTGTCTTGTGCCCAATGCTCCGGACTTGTGTATCCGCGGGACGGCGAGGGTTCTCCCTCGTCGAGTTGATGATCGTCCTCGCCTTGATGGCGATGATGGCGCTGATCGCCACACCGTGGTTCATCAAGCTCCATCAGCGCAACCAGATCAAGAGCGCCGCGCGCGAGATCCAGACGACGCTTCTCGCCGCGCGCATGAAGGCGGTGCGCCGGAATCAGCAGGTCAGCGTCGTGATCGCCTCGGTCACTCCGCCGATCGAGTTTACGACGATCGAGCCGAACCCCCCGGCGCCGACGCCCACGCCGGTCCCGCAGCAGCTGGTGCTGCCCGGCAAGGCCGCCCAGTTCGTCGCGACCCCCGCGTCTCCCGGCGGGACGGTGACTTTCGGGGGCGACGGCCGTCTGGCCAACTTCACGAACCCGACTCCGGCCGTCATTACGGTGGAGGGGCCGGTGGGCTCGACGCGCATGAACCAGATCACGATCCGCACGACCTCGGGAGGCCGGGTCGAGGTCGTGACGCCGACGGCGTGGCAATGAGAGATCGGCGCGGCCGGGAGTCCGGCGTCACGCTCGTCGAGCTGCTGATCGCGGTGGCGCTGCTCGGCTTCATCCTGCTCGGGATCGCCCCGCTCTTCATCGCCAGCGTGAAGTCGAACTATTCGGCCAACGAGTACACCTCGATCCACAACCTGGCGCGCGACCGGCTCGAGCAGCTCATGAACCTGCCCTTCAACGATCCGCAACTGCAGCCCGGCGCGTACGCCAACGACCTGCCGCCGCTCATGCCGGCGCCCCTGCCGCCGACTCCGTCGACGGTGCCCAATCCGTTTGCCCGGACCTACGAGGTTCACCAGTATCGGATCCCGGCCGACGACATCGGGACGGTCGCGGCCAACGCGCCGTTCGTTCCGATCCGCGTGACGGCGGCGGGCGACATCTACGACTACAAGCGGATCGACGTGACCGTCCAGACGTCGACCTCTCCCAACCACCTGGGGATCGGCGTGCGGGCGGCGCGCGTCTCCGGCATCCTGAACAACCCCGACCCGGTCAACAACCGGTCGGTCCTGGACCCGTAGCCGTGCGAGAGCTTCGGACGACCCCCCGATCTCCCCGGGCGCCGCGCGCCGCGCAAGCCGGCTTCACCCTCGTCGAAATGATCGTCGTCGTGCTGCTGCTTTCCATCGCAATGCTCGGGATCCTGGCCGTGTTCGACGCGAGCGCCCGGATCAACAAGAGCGAGACGGACGTCGCCGATGCGCAGGGCGCGGTGCGGTACGGCGTGTATCAGATGACGCGGGCGATCCGGATGGCGGGCTCGGGCGGGCTCTTCGTGACCCAGGCGGTGCTCAACCACCGCGATCCGCAGCTTCCCGGAATCGCGCTCGTCAATTCGGTCGACGCGGACTCCTTCGACGACGTGGAGGCGGGAACCACCGTCTCGAAGATCGACGCCGCAAACGCCGTCACGGCGGTCCCCGTGCGGCCCGGCACCGACATGATCGAGGTGAGGGGCGTGCTCCAGTCGCCCCTGCTCGCCTTCGACGACGACCCCGCCAACGGCTGCCAGAACGCGAACAACGTGTGCGTGGGCGCGACGAACGTCGACGTCAAGGCCGCCACGAACCTCGGGCACGTCAACGACGACCCCGGCAATCGGCCGCAGTTCGCGGCCGTGGACGCCTACACCGCCGGGGCCAGCGGGAACCGGCCGCTGATGGTTCTGGTCGCCTCGAACATCGACGTCCACTCGGGCTGTTCGGGCATGCCCACGCCGCAGCGCTACCCCCAGCCCCTCTACAACGTCGGCGTGATCGTCGGGCCGACGACTCTCGCCGCCTCCCAGACGTTCGGGAGCGTGGATTTCTCCTACTCGAGCGGCGGATTCCGCGTGATCGAGTACGACACCGAGAACCCGATCGACTCCGCGACGATCCTCGGGTACAACTTCCCGACGCCCATCAAGAACCCGCTTCGCTCGGTCGGTGTCCTCGACGACTTCCTCTTCTTCATCGACAACACGGACCCCGTTCATCCGGCGCTCGCGCAGGGGATCCGGCGGGGAGCCAACTTCGACGTCGTCCGGATCGCCGACGACGTGGAGGACATGCAGATCGCCTACGGCGTCGACGTGGACGGAGACGGCCGCATCAACCGGTTCAGCGCGCCGGCGCCTCCGGACGATCCCGATCCGAACGTCTCCACCGCGGCGGACGACGACGAGTGGGCGCCGAACGTGGTCGGCGAAGCCGTGGTCACGCCCGATCAGTTCCAGCAGGACGGCCTCGCCCCGGGGCAGAGCCCTCCGTTCCCCCACGGCGGCCCGCAGCCCGCGGCACATTGCCCGCGGCTGCACGGCGTGATGATCTCGCTGATCGCCAAGGGGCGCGACCCGGACCCGACCTACCGTGCCGACGGCTCCCTCGGGTTCCGGATCATGAACTCGCCGGTGTCGATCAATCCGCCGTTTCCGGACGTCGCGATCTATCCGACGCCCCCGCCGGAGCCGCACTATCGCCGGCGCATCCAGACGCTGAAGATCAACTTGCGAAACTATGCGAACGAAAGCTAGGGCGATGAGACGCGTCGCGAACCGCCGTCGGGGAGAGCGGGGCGCCGCCCTGGTCATCGCGATTCTCGTGCTCGCGATCCTGACGGTCATCGGGATCGCGCTCATGCTCATCACGTCGACCGAGTCGCGCATCGCGGCCAACGAGTGGTCGATCAACCGCGCCTTCTACGCCTCCGACGCCGGGATCCGCTGGGCAACCGTCCAGATGCACGACCCGGTGCCCTTCATGGCGCGCCCGGAGTTCACGGGCGCCCCCTTCGGCACGGTCTTGTTTCAGCTCCCGAGCCACCGGCACGGGGGCGTTCTGGGGCTGTTCGGCGGTGATCCGACCGACAGCGACATTCAAGTGCGGATCATGCATCCGAGCAAGGTGGGACGGCGTCCGGCGCCGGGCTACGACGAAAAGGAGGGGAAGAACAAGAGGGTGATCTATTCCTTCGAGGTGCGCTCGCAGGGCGGCCAGAACGACGCCATCCTGCAGTACTCGAGGGCTCTGGTCGCCAACGTCGAGCTCGGGCCTTTGCCCGAGGACATTCCCTTCTAGGAGTTGCCATGCGCGATCCAGGAAGCTCCCGCGGCGTCTTCGGCTTCGTGACCCGGCATCGGGCCGCGATCGCCTCGCTCCTGGCGATGCTCATCGCCGCGCCGGCAAGGCCCGACGACCGGCAGCTCCTTCAGGCCAACGCCGGCGCCAACACCAACGTCCTCGTCATCCTCGACTCCTCCCACTCGATGGACAGCGAGTTCTCCGACTCGTTCCGCCTGCCCGCCTACATGGACGACTTCCTGTACCCGCAGGGGACCTTCGACGTCGAGGGCTCCAAGATCGGCGTCGCCAAGAGCGTGCTGCGCCAGGTGATGAGCAACGCCGTCGGCGTCAACTGGTCCTTCGCCTACTACCGCAACCCGAACCAGACCTTCGGCGCCGCGGCAACCGGCCCGCTCGGCGACCCGATCGGCGGCGCGCAGACGGCTGGGCAGCTGCTCGAGAACGGCGGCCTCGAGTGGCTCTACTTCGCCGACTCGATCGACCCGTCCGGCGCCGCGATCTCGACGGAGTTCGACCCGGACGAGTATCCCGACATCCAGCAGGGGCGCTTCCTGCAGCTCGGCCACAAGGTCATGCACAACTACGCCAAGGCGCAGCCCCCGCAGTCGACCGGAGAGGTGGCGGACATCCGCTTCCCCTACGGTCTGCCCGTGGGCGTGCCGGGCGTTGGCGGCAAGCCCGATCCGCCGGAGCCGGGGACCTGGCGCGGCGCCTTCGGCCCGAAGGGACTGAATCAGGGCCTGGTCGTCTATCGCAACCCCAACAAGCCGGGCTTCGAGCTGCGGATGCAGGTGGTTGCGGGAAACTACGGGGATCCGGACCTCTTCTTGCGGGTCGACGAGTACGGCCCGCCGGCCACGCCGACGGTCACACCCTCGATTTCCCCGACGCCCTCGAATACGCCGACACCGACCAGCACGAAGACGCTGACTCCGACGCAGACCAACACCCGGACTTCGACCCCGACGCCGACCGCCACGGCGACGGCCACCAACACACGCACACCCTCGAACACGCGGACGCCTTCCAATACGCGGACGCAGACCTTCACCCCGTCGATCACCCCGACGGCGACGCGCACGTTCACGCCGTCCAACACGCCGACGCGGACGCGCACGTTCACGCCGTCCAACACCCGCACGCGGACGAACACGCGGACCAACACGCCGACGCGGACGCGCACGTTCACGCCGTCGATCACGCCGACGGCGACGCGGACGTTCACGCCGTCCCGGACCCCCACGCGGACGAACACGTTCACGCCATCCAATACGCGCACGCCGACCAACACGCCGACGCGGACGCCGACTCCGAGCAACACGCCGACCTTCACGCGGACGTTCACGCCGTCCAACACGCCGACGGCGACGCGGACTTTCACGGCCTCGAACACGCCGACGCGGACGCGGACGTTCACGCCGTCCAACACGCCGACGCGCACCCGCACGGCGACCAACACGCCGACGCGGACGCGGACTTTCACGCCGTCCAACACGCCGACGCGCACGCGGACTTTCACGCCGTCCAACACGCGCACGCGGACCAACACGCCGCCTCCGCCGACGAACACGCCGACGCGGACGCGGACGTTCACGCCGTCCAACACACGGACGCGGACCAACACCCCCGTTCCGCCGACCGCCACGAACACACGGACGCGGACCAACACGCCGCCCCCGCCGACGAACACGCCGACCAAGTCGCCCACGAGGACCGCGACCCCGATCACGCCGACGTTGACCCCGTCGAAAACGACCACGCCGTTCCCGACGAAGACGCCGACGCCGACCCCGATCGTTCTTCCGCTCGGCCGGTTCCCGGTCGGGAGCGTCCTTCCCGCGATCGCCAACTGGCTGTCGCCGGCCCTTCGCGGCCTCCTCGCGATGGCGCCTCCGCCTCCGCCGCTTCCGCCGCCGGCCACTCCGTGCGTCGGCCTCCCGGCCGGCCTGACGACCGACACCGTGCTCTGCGGGCAGTGCCCCTACGACTCGACCAAGCTCTGCGCGTTCCTCGATCTGAACGGCGACGGCGAGCCGGATGCGGCGCCCCTGCCGCTTCTCGACCGCGGCTTCGACGACCCGCAGGCCGACCCCGACCCGACGCTCGAGCTCCGGAAGTCGGTCCAGATCCGCTACCGGCGGGCCGACCTCTTCGACCTTGGCGGCGGGCTCGGCATCTATCAGGCCGACGACTCCCTGACGGGAAATCCGCCCTGGGGCTCGCAGCCGACCAGCCCGGACAACGACGCCGACGGGCTCGTGGACCCCTCGTCGGTCACCGACCGCCACAACCAGGGCATGTACGCCGCGATCTTCGACGGCGACGTGCCGATGCAGCGCGACCAGCAGTTCCCCAACGACGCCTTCGCGGGGATCTCGTGCCCCTTCCCGCCGCTCTCGAACCCCTGCGATGTCTACCTGCAGGACTGCGGCGGCTTCGGCAAGTTCACTTCCGCGGCTCCCTCCGGCTACAACCCGTATCCGGTCGCGGCGCCGCCTCCGGCCCAGGCCAACTGGCCGGTCGTGCCGTTCCCCCGCGACTGGATCGCGAGCGACACGCCGAGCCTGCCGGTCATCAAGCGGCTCCTGCGGTTCGCCTCTTCGCTCGTCAGCTACGACTCGACGGCGACGCACATGAACGAGTACCGCCTGGAGGAGAACGCCAAGAACGTCATCGTCACGGCTCCGGGAACGCCGCTCGCCGGCGCCCTGAAGGACGCGTACGACTATCTCGTCAACGCGGTCTTCCCGTTGACCGACGATCCGGCGATCAACTGCCGCAACTACATCATCGTGCTCGTGACCGACGGCCTCGAGGAGTGCTTCGGCAATCCGTGCTCGGGCGGCCCGACGGGCAATGGCCCCTCGGGAGACCTCGGAGCGGTGCTCCTGCCCGAGAATCCGCCGGGAGCGCGCGCGGCGGCGCACGCGATCGACCCCTCCGTGCCGGTGGACGCGGTTCCGGTCTTCGTGGTCGGCCTGGGACTCGACCCCAACGACCCGCGCCTGACCTGCATCGCGGACAACAGCAGCAGCGCCACCGATCCCGCCCGCCGGGGCCGTGTCTTCGGCGTCACCAACCGGGTCTCGCTGCAGAACGCCCTTCAGAGCATCCTGAGCTTCAAGCGCAACGAAAACTCCTTCGCGGCTCCCAGCGTGCCGGGCTTCGCCAGCGGTCTCGGAGGAGATACGGCGCAGATCGGAGCGGTGATCCCGAGCCACAAGAACGTCGACGGCACCCTGTCTCAGTGGTCGATCTGGACGGGATCGCTCAAGAGCTACAAGCTCGATCCCAACGGCACGATCCCGGTCGTCACGGCCAGCGGCCCGACCCCCGGCCCCGGCACGCCGACACCGACACCCTCGCTGTCCGGACCGGGCGGCTTCCCGGATGAGTCGACGCCCAACGCCGCGAACCCGGTCGACCGCAAGCCCGTCTGGAACGCCGCGCGCGTTCTGGGCTTCACGGACCCGGCGACGAACCTGGCGCCGGACGCCGCGCCCGTGGGACCCTTCGCGCCGAAGGCTCCCGAGATCACGACGTGGCCGGGCCGCAAGATGGTGTGGGGCACGGGGACCAACATCCCCAAGACCCGCCAGGACTTCCTGTGCCCCGGCGGCACCTGCGCCAACGCGCTGATCACGGCCATGGGCCTGAATCCGGCGGCCGCGGCGGACCAGCTCAAGGCCAAGCTCACGGTGGACTTCCTGCGCGGCGGCATGACGTCGACCGGCAGCCGCGACGAGGTGCTCAATCAGCCGAGCATCGCGCCTCCGGGTCCGGCGGTCGGCCCCAACGCGGGCGAGCAGCAGAAGTACTCCTACTTCTTCCAGGACGACACGCCGCCTCCGGGAACGGTGCCCCCGCAGTTCCAGACCGACGGCGAGACCGACCCGAAGGGGTACGCCCACAAGCTCGGCGACATCTTCCACTCCGAGCCGCTCGTGCTCGGGCCGCCGCGCTACTTCCAGTACCTCTCGGCCAATCTGAACGACTACGCCACGTTCGCGCAGACCCATCAGTTCCGGCGCAAGGTCCTCCTCGTCGGCGCCAACGACGGGTTCCTCCACGCGTTCGACGCGGGGGTGTGGGACCGGGATGACGGCGGCACCTTCAACGACACGTGGGATCTGGGCACCGGACGGGAGATCTTCGCGTACGCGCCGGCGCCGCTCATGAACGGCAACTTCCCGGCGCTCCTGAACCTGCCCCCGCGCCCGCAGTACTTCGTGGACGGCTCGATGGGCAAGGCCGACGTCTTCATCGACCCGGCCAACAACGGGAACCCGACGGCCGCGCAGCGCATCTGGCGCAGCGTCATCGTGGGCGGCCTGCGCCAGGGCGGCAACTACGTCTTTGCGCTCGACGTCACGCAGCCCGACAAGATCGACGCCAACGGCGTCAAGACCGCCGGCAAGGACGACTCGCCCGACTGCCTGAACGGCGGCGGCGGCTCCGGCTGCTCGGCGGGGACGGTCAACTCGCGCAACTATCCGGAGATCCTCTGGGAAGTGACCGACAACGCGATCCCGCGCATGGGCCAGACCTGGTCCCGCCCGACGATCGGGCGCATCAAGGTCCTCGACAGCTCCAAGCCCTCCGGCGTGTCGGACAAGTTCGTTGCGATCTTCGGCGGCGGCTTCGACCCGACCTACAAGCCGGGCGATCCGCTCATCTTCGCCGACCAGGTCTGTCCGCCGACCTGCCCGGCGCGCCAGGCCACGGCCGGCCGTTCCGTGTACATCGTGGACGTCGAGACGGGCAAGATCCTCTCGAAGCTCTCGAGCGGCCAGGACAGCGGCGTCGGGACCGTGGACTTCGCCCCCATGCCGGCCCCGCCGGCCGTCGTGGACTTCGACGACGACGGGTACCTGGACCTCGCGTACATCGGCGACGTCAACGGGCGGATGTGGCGCGTCGATCTGACCCCGGATACCGTGTCCGGCCGGGGCACGTGCAACAACTGCGACCAGGCCACCCAGTCGGTCACGGGCTACGACGCGTTCCTGCTCTACGACTCCTCGACGACCGACGGCTCGACGCCCTCGAGTCAGCCGAACGAGCCGATCTTCCAGGATCCGGCCGTCATCTTCATCAGCGGGGGCATCCGCCCATCCCTCGGGATCGCGTTCGGCACGGGCGACCGCTCGGAGCTCGCGCGCCAGAACACCTCGGTCCAGCGCTTCTACGAGGTCATCGACAGCAACCAGACGGTGACGCTGCACGAGGGCGATCTGCTCAACGTCACACCCGCGGGCGGGGTGACGCCGCAGGGCTCGCCGGCCGGGCCGAACAACAACGGTTATCGCCTCGACTTCGCGACGCTGAACGAGAAGACCCTCTCCTCGGTGCTCTCGACGCAGGGGTTCCTGACGCTGATCACCTTCACTCCGGACTCGACCAACCCCTGCACGACAAACGGCAACTCTTTCCGCTACCGCTTCTTCTTCCTGAACGGAAAGCCGGGGTACAATATCTCGGCCCCGACGGGCACCTTCGGCGACTACCGGGCGGATCTGGGCCCCGGCCTGACGACCGAGTCGCAGATCACGCTGTCCGACGGGACGACGACCAACATGTTCCTGCGGGACGACAAGTTCATGCCTCCGGCCGAGATCGTTCCGGGAGACCTGTCCACGATCAACCAGAATTGGAAGGAGCAGCAATGAAGACCATCCGGCTCGCTCTCCTTCTCGCGCTGTCGGCTGCCGCCATGGCGGCTTCGGACGTGGTCGTTCTGCGCGGCGGCGCCCGGATCGATCTGAAACAGCCGCCCGTTCGGCAGGGCAACACGGTGCTTCTGACGCGGCGGGACGGGACGCTGCTCTCGGTGCCCGTCTCGGAGATCGACCGGAATGCGACGGCGGCCGCCAGAGCCTCCACCCCGCGCCCGGCGGCTTCCGCGGCCGTGCGCGCGCCGGAGACCCCCGCCGAGGCGGCGAAGGCGGCGCGCCAGGGGCCCAAGGCGCGGGTCCGGCTGACCGACGCGGACGTGGGTCATTACCTGGAAACCGGCGCGCCGGCCGGCGAGGAGAAGAAGGAAGAAGCCGCCGCGGGAAGCGGCGCCCGCGTCGACGTCTCCGACTACACGCAGTCGAAGGCCGGCGACAACCTGATCGTCAAGGGAATGCTGCGCAACCTGGGGTCGGCGGCGGCGCTCAATACCCGCCTGACCGTGACGCCGATCGACGAGAAGGGGCAGACCATCGACTCGGCCGAGGCGAGCATCTCCAACGGCACCATCGAACCGGGCCGCGCAGTCAGCTTCTCGGCCACGGTTCCCGTGGGAACCCGAACGGTCGGGACCATGCGTTTCTCTCCGCGCTGGGTTTCCCAGGCGTCTCCCGCGGAGGCCGCGGCGGCGGCCGCGGCCCCGGGCGCGCTGCCCGGCTCGGGAACTCCGGGGGCGCCTCCGGCGGCGGCTCCGGCCGCCGGCGCGGCGACGGCGGCCGTGTCCCGGCCGCCCGGCCCGCCTCCCACGCCGATCGGCCAGGGGCTCGTCTACGCCGCGCCTGCTCCCAACGCGGCGATGTCCCCGCCCCCGGACGGCAAGACCGGCTACATTCCCGGCGCCGCCACGCCCGAGAACCAGCCCAAGCCGCCGGAGTAGTTTTCAGTCTCAGTTTTCAGTTCTCAATCCCCCGTCATTCGGGTCCTGCTGAGTTCTGCGCGTCGCGCTTTCGGCTCAACCGCGCTACCCTAGTCGCAAGATGTCTTGCGTCCTGGTCGTCGAGGACAAGGACTCCCTGCGCGCGATGCTCGAGGAGATGCTGCGCGGCGAGGGATGGGGCGTCATCGGTCTTTCCAACGGCGCGCAGGCGGTCGAGCGGCTCCGTTGCGGAGAGCGCGTCGACGTGGTCCTGACCGACTGGCGCCTGCCCGGGGCCGACGGGCTGGCCGTTCTCGAGGCGGCGCGCGCGGCGGACCCGACCCTTCCCGTCGTCGTGATGACCGCCTTCGGGTCGATCGAGACGGCGGTTGCGGCCATGAAGAAGGGGGCCGAGGACTTCATCACCAAGCCCGTCGACCCGGACCTGCTGCGGCTGCTCATCGCCCGGGCGATCGAGCGGCGCGCCCGCGGGCGAGAGTCGTTGCTGTTCGCCGAGGCTTCCTCGCGTCAGATGCCCCAGATCGTGGGGGAGTCCGCGGCCTTGAAGGCGGTCCGCGCGGAGACCGAGCGGGTCGCCGCGACCGACGCGACCGTGCTGCTCGAGGGAGAAAGCGGAACGGGCAAGGAGCTCTTCGCGCGCGCGATTCACCTGCTCTCATCGCGGCGCGACCACCCCTTCGTCGCGATCAACTGCGCCGCCATTCCCGACACGCTGCTCGAGAGCGAGCTCTTCGGCCATGAGCGGGGAGCCTTCACCGGCGCCGCCGTGCGGCGGCTGGGAAAGTTCGAGCTCGCCGACGGGGGCACGGTCTTCCTCGACGAGATCGGGGAGCTGACGGCCGCCACACAGGGGAAGCTGCTGCGCGTGCTGCAGGAACGGTCCTTTCATCGTGTCGGCGGCACGGCCTCGATCGAGGTGAACGTGCGCATCATCGCGGCCTCCAACCGGCCGCTCGACCGACTCGTGGCGCAGGGGGCGTTCCGTGAGGATCTCTATTACCGCGTGCGCGTCTTCCCGATCCGGATCCCGGCGCTTCGCGAGCGGCCCGAGGACATCGATCCGCTGGTCGACTGGTTCCTGGCGAGCCTGCCGCGGGAGTTGAAGAAGAAGCCGGTCGAGCTCGAGGCCGCGGCGCGCGAGCGCCTGCGCTCCTACGACTGGCCGGGAAACGTGCGGGAGCTTCGCAACTGCCTCGAGCGCGCCATCATCCTCTCGGAGGACGGCCGCATTTCGGAGAGGCACCTGCGTCTCTCGCCCGACCTCGCGGCGGCTCCGTTGCCGGCGGGAGCGGCGCTCGAGGAAGTGCGCGAGAGGGCGGCGCGAACCGCCGAGCGGCTCTGGCTGGCGCGGGCGCTCGATCGCGCCGGGGGAAACCGCACCGAGGCCGCGGCCGCGCTCGGGCTGACGCCCCGGAAGCTCGAGGCAAAGCTGCGCGAGCACGGCCTGGACGAGGCGTAGGCCCTCGAGCGCGACGGGCGGATCCCTCTCGACCGCCGGAGCGCGAGGCCTACTCGGGAAGCCTCGGCAGCGGTGTCGGCTCTCCGGGCTTCAGCGTCCGGGTGGGAGGCGGCGCGATCGGCGTGTAGGGCCGGCGCTCGAAGCCGGGCGGGGCCTTGCCCTCCGGGGGTTTCTTGCGGCAGGCGCCCGCGCCGGCCAGGGGCGCCGCGACGGCGGCGGCGAGCGCGAGGGCGAGAAGCCGGCGGCGCGCGGTCACGCGCGGATTATCGCAGCTCCGCGAGAGCGGCGGCAATCTCGGCGTCCTCCTCGGGCGCGACCGAGCGCAGGTCGAGCCACAGGCGTCCCTGCTCGGCTCGGCCCACGACCGGCGTCGGGCGTCGCCGCAGCTTCGAGGCGAGCTCGTCGGCGGAGAGGCGCGCGTGGGAGAGCGTCAGCGCCCGGGACGCGAAGCGCTTCTCGGGGCTCGTCCCTCCGCCGAAGAGCGCCAGGCTGGGCTCGACCGTGACGGAGAGCTCCGGAATCGCGGCGGCACCCTCGGCCAGCGCCGCGCCGCGCCGCTCGAGCTCCTCGAGAGGCCGGCCGGCGGCGCGGTAGACCGGGAAGTCTCGCCACGAGCCGCGCTTCCAGGCCGCGAGTGTCGCCGCGAGCGCCGCCAGAGTCAGTTTGTCGGGCCGCACGGCGCGCGCCACGGGAGAAGCGGCGAGGACCGCGATCCGATCCGCCTTTCCGACCACCAGGCCCGCCTGCGGGCCGCAGAGGAGCTTGTCCCCCGAGAAAGTGACCAGGTCGGCGCCGTCTGCCAGACAGCGCGCCACGGTCGGCTCGCCGGGAACGCCGAACTCGTCGAGCGGCTCGACGCAGCCGGTTCCCTGGTCGTGCAGCCAGACCAGGCGGGCCTCCTTCGCGAGCGCCGCCACCTGTTCGGGGGCCGGGCGCGCCGTGTATCCGCGGATCTCGTAGTTGGAGGGATGAACCGTCAGGACCATCGCGACATCCCCGGAGAGCGCGCGGCGGTAGTCCTCGATCGTCGTGCGGTTGGTGGTGCCGACCTCGAGGAGCCTCGCGCCCGAGGCCTCCAGGATCTCGGGGATCTTGAAGGAGCCGCCGATGGCGACGAGCTCTCCGCGCGAGACGAGAACGCCTCGGTTTCGGGCAAGCGCGTTCAAGGCGAGAAGCAGCGCCGCGGCGTTGTTGTTGACCGCCAGCGCGTCGTCCACCCGGAAGAGGTCGCGCGCGAGCGCGCGCACGTGATCCTGGCGCTTGCCGCGCTCGCCGGTTTCGACGTCGTACTCGAGCGTCGAATAACCGCGCGAGGCCTCGAGCATTGCTTCGCGGGCCCCGGCGGAAAGCGGCGCCCGGCCCAGATTGGTGTGCAGGAGAACGCCGGTCGCGTTGATCGCGCGCGAGAGCGTCGGGGCGAACCGCCGCGCGAGCGCCGTTCGGGCCGCGGCGAGCAGCTCCTCGGGGCGCGTCGCCCCCTGCGCCATCATCCGGCGCAACTCCTCCTTGAGAGCCTCCCGGCCGTAGAGCCGGAGAGCCTCGGCGGCCGCCTCCGAGCCGAGCAGCGAATCCATCGAAGGCGGGCGGGCAGGCGCGGGCGCCTCGGTCGTCCGCGGGCTCAGACCGGCCTCCCTCCTGTCGCCCTGCGCCTCACGTCCCTTACTATAGTTCCGTGGCCTGGGATCGGGAGCTGGAGGTGCTGGAGGAGGCGATCCGGCGGCTTGGCGCCGAGTACGACGCCTTTCTCTACGGCACGGCCACGAAGCCTCCCGTCGAGAGCCGCAAGCACGTCGAGCAGATGATCCGGCGCCTTTCAGGCGTCTCCCTCGACGCGGCGGCCGAACGCTACCGATTCGCGACCCTGCAGGGGCGCTACACGACCCTGACGGAGCGCTGGGAGCGCCTCCAGGGCGAGAAGGAGTCGGGGAGGCGCCCGGGGCTCTACGGGCATTTCGTCCCGGGCGCGGATAGGCCGCACGCGGCGGGCCCCGTCGGCTCCGCACCGGGCAACGCCCCAAACGCGGCCGGCTCCGGTTCCGTAGAACGTCCGGGGGTTTCCGCGGGCGCCGACCGACAGCTCTTCGAAACGTACCTGGGCGCTCGAAAGGCTCGCGGCGAGAGCGTCGAGGGCTACGACTTCCAGAAGTTCGCCCAGAGCCTCGCCCGCGAGCGGGCGCGCCTGAAGGAGCGCCTCGGAACGGAGGACGTCGTGTTCGAGGTCGCGGAACGCGAGGGGAGAGTCAAGCTCATCGCCAGGCGCGGCCCGGCCGAGGGGGACGCCCCCCCGGGAGGCAAGAAATGACACATCTCGGGGGCCGGGGGGCGGTGGTCGCGGCGGCGCTTCTTCTGCTGGCCGGGCCCGTCGGCGGAGCCCAGAAGGGCGACGCGAAATCCGGCGAGCCTTTCTTTCACCAATTCCTGGTCCCGGGCGATCCGCTGGACGAGAAGCTGCTCGCCCAGGAGAAACGGGTCGCCGAGAACCCCACCTCCGCGGAGCTGCGCAACGATTTCGGCAATCTGCTCGCCGAGCGCCGGTTTCCCAAGGAGGCCCGCGCGGAGTATCGCAAGGCGCTGGAGCTCGATCCGCATTTCTTTCTGGCCGCCTACAACCTCGGCATGATGGAGGAAACCGAAGGGCGGATCCGGGCCGCCGTCTCCGCCTATCGCGAGGCGATCGACCGGCGCCGGGGCTTTCCTCCCGCGCACTTTCGCCTCGGGCTCCTTTACGAGAGGCAGGGGAGAAACGACGAAGCGGTCGCGGAGTACGCCAAGGCCATCCGCATCGACGCGGCCCTGCGCGACCCGCGGACCAACCCGCTCGTCGTGGAATCCCGGTTGATGGACCGGGCTTCGCTCGTCAACTACGATCGGGACGTCGCGCGGTCGGCGCTTTCGCACGATGCCGGCTACGTCGATGTCGCCCGATTCCGTCCCGTGCCGGTCGACCGGATGCTCGATTCGAGCGAGGTGGTGGAAGAATCCGGGCCGCAGACGATCGAGACTCGCCGGACGGCTCCGCCGATCGGCAACCGCGCGCCGCCGATGCCCACCCCGCGCCCCGGGCGGTCGGGCCGCCATGATCTTGCGCCACGGCCCGTCCCTCCCGAGCCGACTCCGGTTCCCGCCGAAGCCGTCCCGACGCCCGAACCGGAACCGGAAGGGTAGAGCGCCCGCCCGGCGTTACTCGAAGGAAACGCGCTCGACCAGCAGGGTCGCGCCGCCGACCGGGTCGGGCATCGGAAAGGATCCGGGGTCCGGGCAGAGGGCGGCGATGCGGCGCAGCAGCTCCGAGAGCCGGCCCCGCACCCGGGCCTCGGCCACCGGCCCTTGCGCCCGCCCGGCCACGACCGCGATCCCGGTGAACTGCGCCTCGTAGCGGTCCTTCTCGAGATCGCAGAAGAGCGGCGCGGTCAGCGCGGAAGCGAACAGGCCGCGGCGCACGGACGCCAGCAGCTCTCGCGGAGGCACCGGGCGCTCGGTCTCGAAGAAGATCCGGCGTGCGGCGCGCACCGGCGGAGTCCGGTAGGACCGGCGAACGCCGTGGCCCGTCGAAGCCGCGCCGGCGCGGCGCGCGGAGGCAAGATCATGGAGGCGCGCGCGCAGCGCGCCGCCCGACACGACGACCACGCGGTGAGATTTTGTACCTTCCCCGTCGAACGGAGCGTCCCGGGTGGCGTCGTCCACGATCGAGATCTCCGCCGGCAGGAGCTTCCCGCGCGCGGCCCAGGGCGGGTGCCCGTCGCCGGCAAACAGCGGGGCGAGCCCCGCAAGCAGCGCCGCGCCGACCGAGACGTCGAGCAGCCACTCGCCCCGATCGACCGGCGAAGCCCGGTCGCAGAGCGGGAGCGTCGCCCGGTCGGATAGCCTTCGGGCAAGGCCGGCCAGGTCGGGCTCGCCTTCCCAGCGAAAGAGCGTGCGCGCCTCGCAGGCCCGCGCCCCGCGCCGACCGACGGCCTCGGCAAAACCGGTCAAGGCCTCGCTCGCCCAGGCGACGTCGAGCCCTCCGGCGTTGACGACCCGCTCGACGCTCCGGCCGCGGCGGACCGAGAGGTGCCTCAAGCTGGCTTCCCCGCGCGATTCCGCCGACACGAGACGGGCGAGCTCTTCGAAGAGATCGGGAGGCGGATCGAGCGCGGCGGCCTGTTCCGGAGTTCGCGCGGCTCCCGAGGGCCATTGCGGCGCCTCCCCCGGGGAGGCGAGCGCCTCGGCAGCCATCGGCAGGATGCGCGCGAGCTCGGCCTCGCTGCCGGCTGCGGCAAAGCGCGGCGCCGGGTCCCACCAGCGCGCGGCGAGCCCCTCCTCGCGGCGCGCCGATTCGCAGCGCTCGGCGCCGGAGTGCACGATCTCGCGCGAGGCGCCCTCCTTGCGGTAGAGCTCCCAGGCACCGGGCGCGCGCGCTTCGAGCAGCTCCGGGACTGCCGGCCCGGTCATGTCTGCGCCCGCACCGCCAGACCCCGGATCAGGACGTCGGGTGCCTCGCCCTGCACGGCGACGACCTGGCCCCCGCGCGAGCACCAGCCGAGCGCGCGGTAGGGGTGCGACTCGCGGCCGAGGCCCGATTCGACGCGCCGCAGAGTCTGCAGGACCTCTCCCGCGAGAAGACCCGGGCCGAGCTCGTCGGAGAGCCGGCCGCGGCGGATGCGCCGGGCTCGTGGAAAGCGCAGGCGGAAGCCGCCGCTTGCGAGCTCGACCGAGCCGGCGTCGAAGTCCTGGATCCAGATCCCGTTGCCGAGGCGCCGGGCCATCTCCTCGCGCGTCACGCTCCCGGCGGCGACCACGGTGTTCGAGCCGCGCGGCAGGGGGGCGTCGGCCGCTTCGGCGCGCCGGCCGTGGCCGTTGGACCCTTCGCGCCCCATCCGCGCCGCCGTCGAGCGGGTCGTCAGCCGCCCCGCGAGACGGCCGGTGTCGAGCAGCTTGACCGGCCGCGGGCGCACGCCTTCGTCGTCGCACTCGTAGCCCCCGAAAAGATCCAGGCGGCCGGCGTCATCGCGCACCTCGAGCTCCGGCACCGCCACGCGCGCGTCCGCCAGTCCGGAGAGGGGGGAGGTGGCGCCCGCTTCGAGGGGATGCGAGAGAATCTCGTGGAAGAGAACCGCCGCCGAGCCGCCCGCGAGAACCGCGTCGGTCTCTCCTTCGGGACACGGGACGGGAGCCTCCCGCGGCTCCCCGGCTCGGACGAGCCAGGCCTTCAGTTCGTCGGGAAGCGTGTCGGACTCGGGGCCATGAAAGGAGAAGGCGCGCGTCTCGTCGCCGCGCCGGGAGGCCGCGGTGAAGCTTCCTTCGAGCGAGACCAGCCTTCGCGTGTGGGTGACGTGCGGGCCTCGGGCCGGGAACACGTCCCGCGTCAGCTCCAGGAGCCTCCAGCGCAAGCGGTGGCGCGGCGCCTGCCGGGCGAGCATCGCGGCGAGGCGCTTCCTCCAGCGCTCCGCGGAGGGAGGCGGGTCTTCCGCTTCGGCAGGGCGCCTGCCCGTGCGGATCGGCAGCGGGGCGCGGCCGAGCGCGGCCCGCAGCTCCCGAAGCGCATCGCGCAGGCCCGCCTCGTCCGCGCGCGATACGGCGGCGAGCCGCTGCTGTCCGCCGCGCTGCCAGCGCGCCGAGAGCGCCTCGGTCGAGGCCACCTGCGACCCGACGACCTCGCCGTCCCGCAGCGTGAGGATCGTCTCGCGGCGGCGCTCGACGAAGACATCCGTGATCTCGCCGGGCTCCCGGGCGAGCGGCTCGAGCCAGCGCGTGACGGCGGAGGAGTCGAGGTCCATGGGAGGGGCATTATGGGGGAGACGCTCTTCGCCCGGGGTGAGGGGCCCGCTCCCTCTCCCGGCGGGAGAGGGCCGGGGTAGGGGGCCTGTAATAACATCCGCCCGATGAGCCTGTCGGACCTGAAGAAGGAGTTCATCGCCGTTCGGGCGGCGCGGGGCATTGCCGCGCGGAAGCTCTTCGAGGAGCGCGCGCCGGGGGCGCTGCGCCAGGCCGTGCTCGGCGCGCTCGCCGACGAGGCGGAAAAGGAGCGCACCATCGACGACGAGGCGCGCCGCATGATGGAGGCGGCCCGCGGCGAGATCGCCTCGGGCCGCGTGGACGGCCAGGAGCTGTTCCGCCGGATCCGCCGCAAGCTCGCGGAGCAGCGGGGAATCGTATTGTGACGGTGTCCGGTGTCCGGTGCTCGGTGTCCGAAGCCGTCGGGCTTGCGACCCGGGCACCGCGAACCTGACACCGGGCACCGGCTTTTCCATGACTCTCGAAAAACGCATCGCTCACCTCGAGGCGCTCCGCGAAAGGAGCCTGCAGGGCGGCGGGCGCGACCGCGTCGAGCGCCAGCACGCCGAGGGAAAGCTCGCCGCCCGCGAGCGAATCGCCCTGCTGCTCGATCCGGGCTCCTTCTTCGAGGTCGATCCCTTCGTCGTGCACCGGAGCCGCGACTTCGGGATGGAGAAAAACCAGATCCCGGGCGACGGGGTCGTCTGCGGCGCCGGAACCATCGACGGAAGGCCGGTGTACGTCTTCGCCCAGGATTTCACGGTCTTCGGCGGTTCGCTCTCCGAGACGAACGCGGGCAAGATCTGCAAGGTCATGGACCTGGCGGTTCAGAACGGCGCGCCGATCATCGGCCTGAACGACTCGGGAGGGGCGCGCATCCAGGAGGGGGTCGTCTCGCTCGCCGGCTACTCGAAGGTCTTCCTTCGCAACACGCGGGCCTCGGGCGTCGTCCCGCAGATCTCCGCGATCCTCGGGCCGTGCGCGGGCGGCGCCGTCTATTCGCCGGCGATCACCGATTTCGTGTTCATGACCGAGAAGACCTCCTACCTTTTCGTGACGGGCCCCGACGTGATCCGGACGGTGACCCACGAGGAGGTCACCAAGGAGGACCTGGGAGGCGCCCGCACGCATTCGGCGGTCTCCGGCGTGGCGCACTTCGTCCGGAGGGACGACGCGGCCGTGCTGGCCGCCATCCGCGAGCTGCTCTCGTACCTGCCTTCGAACAATCTGGACGACCCGCCGATCCGCGAGGCGCGGGACGCCCCGGGGGACCCGCGCGAGTTGAACGGCCTCATCCCGGAGGAGCCGAACCGGCCCTACGACATGGGAGAGGTCGTGCGGAAGGTCGCCGACGAGGGGCGCTTCTTCGAGGTGCACGCCGAGTTCGCCCGCAACCTGCTCGTGGGCTTCGTTCGCCTCGGCGGGCGCCCGGTGGGCGTGGTCGCCAACCAGCCGATGCACCTGGCGGGGGTTCTCGACATCGACGCCTCGGTCAAGGGGGCGCGCTTCGTGCGGTTCTGTGACGCCTTCAACATTCCGCTGCTCGTTTTCGAAGACGTTCCGGGATTCCTGCCCGGCACGCAGCAGGAGTACGGGGGCATCATTCGCCACGGGGCGAAGCTCCTCTTCGCCTTCGCCGAGGCGACCGTGCCCAAGGTCAGCGTCATCACGCGAAAGGCCTACGGCGGCGCCTACTGCGTCATGCTCTCCAAGGACATCGCGACCGATTTCAACTTCGCCTACCCGACGGCCGAGGTGGCCGTGATGGGCCCGGAAGGAGCCGTGAACATCCTCTATCGCCGCGAAGGGGACTCGGCCGAAGCGCGAGCCTCGCGAGTGGCCGAGTACGTCGAAAATTTCGCCAACCCGTACGTGGCCGCCAGCCGCGGCTATCTCGACGAGATCATCGAGCCGTCCGAGACGCGCGAGAAGCTGATCACGGCCTTCAGGCTTCTCGAGTCGAAGAGGACGCAGCTGCCTGCCAAGAAACACGGGAACATTCCGCTCTAATATCCCGGCGCCGCGCCGAGCACTCCTGCTCGCCGCCCTGTGGTCGGCGGCGTGCGCGACCTCGCCGTCGGTCACGATCGAGACCCTGCCTCCGGGCGCGGTGCCACCCGGGCCCGCGGTCACGGCGTTCAACGTCGAGGCGGAGCTCGGGCGCGGCCGCTTTCTCGAGGTCATCGGTTACCTGGAGCGCCTGCCCGCCCCGGAGCGCGAGAGCGCCGCCAATCTCGTGCTCTACGGCCGGGCGCTCTTTTCGCGAGGGGACCTCGCGGGCGCGCGCCGGGCGCTCGAAGCGGCGATCGCCGGGTCGGCGGCCGGTCCCGCGCGCGCGGAGGCCGAGTGGACGCTGGCACAGGCCCTGGTCCTGGCCGACGACTTCCGGCAGGCCGCCCGTCACGCGGCCGAGGCGGTCCGGATGGGACTCTCCCTGTCTCCCGGCTTCATCCGCTTTCTGGAGAGCCTGTCCGGAGCCGATCTCTATGCCGGCCCGTCGTTCGGACAACGCCTGGAGACCGGATTCCAGACGGGGCTCTACGACCTCATCCAGGTGCCCGTTCTGGTCAACGGCAAGCCGGTGACCGCGATCCTCGACACCGGCGCGTCGTATTGCATCGTGACGCGATCTTTCGCGCGCGAGGCCGGCCTCGAGGAAATCGCCGATTCGGAAGCCTACGGTCGAGGCCTGCACCAGAAGCCGATCCCGCTGACCTTCGCCCAGGTTCGCCGGCTGTCGCTCGCCGGGGCGGAGCTATCGACCGTGCCCGTGATGGTCATGCCCGACGACGCGCTGTCGTTCGAGACGGCGCGCGGGCCCCTGCCGATCTCGATGGTGCTCGGGCTCCACCTGCTGAAGGATTTCTCGATCGAGGTCGACTACGGCCGCCGCCGCCTGGCGCTGACGCGGATTCCGGAGCGGGCCTTTCGCCCCGACCCCGAGCAGAACCTCTTCTTCTCCCGCGGCAAGGTGATGGCCCGCGTGTCGGTCGACGGCTCGCCCTGGACCCTGTTTCTCCTCGACTCGGGAAGCGAGCTGACGATGCTCACCTCGGGCGGCGTCCAGCGCCTCGGGCTGCGCACCGCGACGGGCCTCTTCCCGAAGCGGGTCGAGGGGATCGGCAAGTCCCGCGTCGCGTGGGGCAAGGTCGGCCGCATCCTGGTCGCCGTCGACGGCCGGCGCCTCCGATTCCGGGATATGGTTGTCGCCGAGACCGAAGAGACACTGGAGGACGGAGTCCTGGGATCGTCGGCCCTGCTTCATTTCCGCGTCACGATCGACTTCGGGTCGATGCGCCTGCGGCTCGAGGAGCCAGCCGGCCCGTGAAGCTGCTCGTGGCCAACCGCGGCGAAATCGCGGTCCGCATCTTCCGCGCCTGCCGCGAGCTCGGGCTGCGGACCGTCGCCGTGTTCTCCGATGCCGACCGGACCGCGCCGCACGTCGCGATGGCCGACGAAGCGGTGCGCCTGGGCCCGGCGCCCGCCCGGGACAGCTACCTGTGGGTTCCGGCCCTGCTCGAAGCGGCCCGGCGGACTGGCGCGCGGCTGATCCATCCGGGCTACGGGTTCCTCGCCGAGAACGCCCACTTCGCCCGGGCATGCGTCGAGGCCGGGTTCCTCTTCGTTGGACCCACTCCCGAGACGATCGAGGCGATGGGCTCGAAGACGGAGAGCCGGCGGCTCATGGAAGCGGCCGGCGTTCCCGTCGTGCCGGGAACGCTGCGTCCGGCGGGCAGCGCGCGGGAGCTCGAAGAGTTCGGCCGCCGGAGCGGGTTTCCCATACTGCTGAAGGCTTCCGCCGGGGGCGGCGGCAAGGGAATGCGCCGCGTGGACGCCGAGACGGAGGTCGCGGAGGCCTTCGAGCGCGTGTCGGCGGAGGCGAAGGCGTACTTCGGCGACGGCGCGGTCTATGCCGAGAAACTGATCGAGGGGCCCCGGCACGTGGAGGTGCAGGTCATCGGGGACGCGCGCGGAAACCTGCTCGCGGTCGGGGAGCGCGAGTGCAGCCTGCAGCGCCGCCACCAGAAGGTCGTCGAGGAATGCCCGTCGCAGGCCGTGGGCGCGGCCCTGCGCGAGAGGCTGCTCGCGGCGGCCCTGCGGGCGGCCGAGGCCGTCGGCTACGTTTCCTGCGGAACGATCGAGTTCCTGCTCGCGCCGGACGGCTCCTTCTACTTTCTGGAAGTCAACACGCGGCTCCAGGTCGAGCACCCCGTCACCGAGGAGGTCTGGGGCGTCGACCTGGCGGCGGAGATGATCCGGATCGCTCTGGGCGAGCCGCTCGGGTTCCGAGACCTCTCTCCCCGGGGGCACGCGATCGAGTGCCGCATCTATGCGGAAGATCCGGCTCGGGGCTTTGCTCCCTCGCCCGGCACGATCCGCGCTCTGCGGCTTCCCGGAGGGCCGGGCGTGCGCAACGACATGGGCGTGGAATCGGGAGGCACCGTTCCGATCGACTATGATCCGATGCTCGGCAAGCTGATCGTCCACGGGGTGGACCGTGCGGCGGCGATCGCGCGGCTCTCGCGGGCGCTTGCCGAATACGAGATCTCGGGCGTGGCGACGACTCTGCCGCTCTTTCGAGCCCTCGTTGACGACGCGGAGTTTCAACGGGGCCTCTTCGACGTCCAGTGGCTCGATCGCCGTCTCGGGGACGGGTTGCTGGCGCCCGACACGGTCCGGCCCGAGGACGTGATGCTGGCCGCCGTCGGGCTCGCCGCGGCGCGCGAGGGTGCCGGTCCCGCGAGCGCGACGGCGCGCTCCTCGGTCTGGCGCCAGACTGCGCGGCGCGAGATGTTGCGGTAGGCAGGCGGAATATGCGTCGAAGAGAGTTCGTCTTTCGTGGCGACGGCGAACCGGAGGAAATCCACATCGAAGGAGACGGGGACTCCTGGCGGCTGACCCGAGCGGGACAGACCGAATGGGTGTCCATGGCAGAGCTTCCGGACGGGCGGCTGTCTCTGCTCTTTCCGGACGGCCGGCAGTGGTGCGGCCGTGTGGTCTCGGGCGAGCCGGGCCAGGTCGAGGTCGTCACCATGGACGGCTCGCGCCGGGTGCAGCTGGCCGATCCCCTGACGGACCGCCTGTCACACGCGGGAGCCTCGGACTCCGAGTCGGGCGAGGAAGAGATCCGGGCCCTCATGCCGGGCCGGGTGCTGGAAGTCCGCGTCGCGGAAGGGCAACGGGTGGAAGAAGGCCAGGTCCTGATCGTGCTGGAAGCCATGAAGATGCAAAACGAGATCCGGGCCACTTCGGGCGGCGTGGTTGCCCGTTGCGTCGTTTCCGCCGGGGAAACAGTCGAAGGACGAGCGCTGATGCTCGTTATTCATTTTTCTCCAAATTCATGAACTGAACTTCAAAATAATCTAGCTTCTGACCGGGTGGTCCTCTCACTTCCATAGAATTCTCGTTACCAGTTAATAACTTACGCCGTTCGAGAGTTAGCCAATTTCTGGCAGTGGCATTGCTCTGCTGGGAGGAGCAGGAGTCTTTTCTGATTCGAGGGGGGCTGTTTTCTCATGGGGGACGGCTCTCTGAGATTACTTGAGGAGGTGGGTATGAAGACCGCCCGGTATCTCCAGTTGGTCGCGGCGTCCCTGCTTCTGCTCCTGGTCGTCCCTTCGCTTTCCGCCCAGACGACCGGGAGGATCGAGGGCACCGTACTGGATCAGAACGGAGCGCCGCTTCCCGGTGTCACGGTTGAGGCTTCGAGCCCGAACCTGCAAGGCACTCGAACCGCGGTGACGGGAAGCGACGGCCGATATCGATTCGTCAGCCTTCCGCCCGGGACGTACAAGGTCACCGCGTCTCTGGCGGGGTTGGGCAGCGTCGAGAAGAACACCACCGTCGCGCTGGACGCCACGGCGACGGTGAACCTGCAGCTCTCGATGACGGCCAAGGAGGCCGTGGTCGTCACGGGTGAGGCGCCGATGGTGGACACGACCTCCACGACCGGCGGGACGAACTACAGCGCGAAGGTCATCGAGAAGCTTCCGCTCGGGAGAAACTACGCCGAGATCATCCGCTCCAACCCCGGGGTCAATCAGGACCAGGGGGATACGCAGGGAAGGGCTCTCTCGCTCACCGTTTACGGCTCGACCTCCGTCGAGAACCAGTTCATCATCGACGGCGTCAACACGACCAACGTCATCCGCGGCTTCCAGGGAAAGGCCATCAACGGCGAGTTCATCCAGGAAGTCGAGATCAAGACCGGCGGCTACCAGGCCGAATACGGCCGGGCGCTCGGCGGTGTCATCAACGTCATCACGAAGTCGGGGGGCAACGAGTTCCACGGCGACGGCTTCGTCTACTACGACTCGTTCGGCCTCCGCGCGGACCAGAAGATCACGTCCCAAGACTACTTTCAGGGCATGCGGATCAACGGCTACAACCGGACGGACTTCGGCGCCGATTTCGGCGGCCGCATCGTCAAGGACCGGCTGTGGTTCTTCTTCGCCTATGACCACGTTTCCAAGCCGACGGACATCTCGCGCTACAACGACAGCGCGCTCGTCTCCGCCAACGACAAGTTTCCGGCGGACTCGACCGACAACCTCTACTCCGGCAAGCTGACCTGGAACCTCGCGACCGGCACCACGCTCGTCGGCACGGTCTTTGCGGATCCGTCGAAGGTCACGGGCGCCGCGGCCTCGGATCCGACGCACAGCTACTATCCGGTGCCGATCGTGAGCCCGGATGAGAGCACGTGGGGCTCCGACCTCAAGATCGGCGGCACGGACTACGGCGTGCGTCTCAACCAGCTCTTCGGCTCGACGGGCCTGCTCTCGCTCCAGGGCTCGCGCCACTACGACAAGTACGAGACCATCCCGGCCGGTGCCGGCGCCGGCGTGCGTTTCGAGGATTGGACTTGCGCGGGAGGGACGCCGACGGATCCCTGCGATCAGCCGGTCGAGCCCAACTCCGCGTCCGGCGGCTTCGGCTCGATCTCGGGGTACATCCGCAACAACCATTCGTCGCGCTGGCAGGCACGCGGCGATATGTCACTGTATGCCGGTAACCACGAGATGAAGATCGGGGGCGACTGGCAGAACGGCAAGACGACCGCCATCACCAACATCAGCGGCAAGCAGTACGTCCAGCAATACAACGAATACGGACAGACGTACTACGCACACAATTTCTGGGCCGCCGGCCCCGACGACTTCACGCCCGTGGACAACGTCGTCAACCCGAACACGATCAATTACAGCGCCTTTCTTCAGGATTCCTGGAAGGTGCTGCCGGGCCTGACGATCAACGCGGGACTGCGCTGGGACAACGAGAACCTCAAGAATTTCGCCGGCGAGTCCGTCATCGACTTGAAAAACGAGTGGCAGCCGCGCGTCGGCATCGTCTGGGACCCGAAGAACAACGGATCGATGAAGATCTACGCCTTTGGCGGCAAGTTCTACTACGCGCTGCCGACGGACCTGAACGTCCGTTCCTACGGCCAGCAGCTCTTCGTGGCCACCTACAACTTCAACCCCGGCACGACCGCCGCGGACGTCGCACAGGATCCGAACGTCATCGGCCACGAGACCGCGCACACGCAGGGCGGCATCTTCGCCGAGCCGCACGACGCGGGCATGAAGGGCATCTATCAGGACGAGTTCAACGTCGGTTTCGAGGCGCTGCTCGACCCGACCTTCTCGATCGGCATCAAGGGCGAGTACCGCCGGTTCGGCCGCGCCGTCGAGGATCGTTGCGACGCCGACTCGTCCGCGCCCGAGAACAACGGCAACACCTGCGTGATCACCAATCCGGGCGGCACGGGCCAGTTCGCGACCGGCGACTTCACGGGGTGCAACGGACTCGACGGCAACGCCTACGAGTGCGGCATCAAGCCGATCAACGCGTTGCTGCCCCAGGGCACGATCACGCGGGCCCGCCGCCTGTACAGGGGCATCGAGCTCGTGGCGCGTAAGACCATCGGAGACAAGTTCTGGGCCCAGGCCTCCTTCGTGTACTCGTCGCTGCGCGGCAACTACGACGGCGGCGTGAAGCAGGACTATGTGCAGACCGACCCTGGCATCACGGCCGACTTCGACTACAACTCGTTCCTGCGCAACCGGTACGGCAAGCTCTACCTCGACCGGCCGGTCAACTTCCGCCTCGACACGACCTACATCACGCCGATCAAGCTCGCGATCGGGTTCCAGGGCTACGTCCAGTCCGGCCCGCCGCAGTCGGTGTACGGTTACTTCAACCAGTTCTACATCGCGCAGACGAGCCTCGTGCCCAACGGCTCGGCCGGACGCCTGCCGACGCAGTACGAGATGAATCTCTCACTCTCGTACCCGATCCAGATCGGCCCGGCGACCGTGTCGCTTCAGGCCTATGCGTTCAATCTGCTCAACCGCCAGATCATCACGAACGTGGACAACAACTGGCAGATCTCGCAGGGCGCCAACTACCCGAAGACACCGGATCAGTACAACAATCTGTTTCTCGCTCCCTGCACGGCGGCGCAGAACGCCGACCCGATCGGCAATCACTGCAACGAGAAGAACAACGCCAACTACGGCCTGGCCACGTCGCGCCAGGATCCCCGGCTCTTCCGCTTCGCGCTCAAAGTCTCCTTCTAACGGGGGACTCGTTGGATCGGTTCCGAGAGGGGGGGCGGGTGGCCCCCCCTGTTGTTTTCCGGAGGATCCGGCCGTAGATTGACGGCGGAGGTCGCCATGGTGTCCTCGCTCCTGCCTCTCCTCCTGTCCGTGTTCCTCGCGGCGGCGACACTTCCCGAGCTCTTCCAGAAGGCGAAGTCGCAATTCAAGCTGGCCGCCTACGGGGACGCGCTCGCGACGCTCGCAGAGCTCGACGCGGAAAGCGCGAAACCCGGCATCGAGAATCAGCGCGCGGCCCTTCTGCCCGGCCTGCTCTTCTACCGGGGCGCTTGCCTCGCCGCGATGGGAAAAGCGGGGGAGGCGCAGGAGCAGTTCGAGACCTTCCTGACTCTGCAGCCGGGCATTCAGATCGATCCGGCGCTCTATCCCAAGTCCGTGATCGCCGCGCTCGAAGCCGCGCGCAAGAGTCTCGCCAATCGTCCCGGCGTGAATCGGCCCGAGGAGACCGGCGCGCTCGCGACGGCCTACCGCGCTTTCGTCCCGCCGGCGGGGCACGCCGACGAAAGCTCGCGCGATGACTGGGCGGACGGCCCCGTGCGCTGGCTCCTGACGCCCGACGAGAGGCGGGCGTACCTGGATGCTGTCAACCCCGTCTCGCGCTCCGAGCTCATCGCGAACTTCTGGCGGGCGCGCGACCCCCGGCCCGACACTCCCGAAAACGAGTTCCGAGAGGAGTTCGACAAGCGCGTCGCTTTCGCCGACGCGCGTTTGGCGCAGGACGAGGTTCGGGGGAGCCTCACCGACCGCGGGATGGTCTTCGTCTTGATGGGTCCGCCCACCTACAGCGGCCGGCGTCCCTTGAAGACCGGCGAGGATGCGGCCGACGCCAGCGGCCTCTCTCGGTACTCGCCGTCCGAGATCCGCGCCTCGGAGCAGATGGGCGGCTCGAACACCGACCGCGCCGCGCGCCAGAACCAGGTGAGCGGACCGGGAACCTCGATCCTGGATGCGTCCTCCAATTGGATCGAGGCGTGGCACTACCTGCGCGCGAACCTGCCCAAGGAGATTCCGAACCAGGAGCTCGACTTCGAGTTCGTCACCAAGCAGGGATACGGCAAGAACGTGTTGCAGCGGGAGAGCGACGTTCTCTCCGCGCTCGAGCGCGCCAAGGCGCTCGCGAAGAGAGCCTAGCCCGCTGACGCCACCGCCGTCGGGGCGAAGCGGCGCAGGCCGGCCGCACCCGGGCGGAATCGCGCCGGATGACGCCGTGTTAACGTTGGCGCCGTGCGTCGGGCGCCGCGTATCCTGCTGATTCTCTTGATGCTTGCCGTGGCGGGCGCCTCGGCCGGCGCCGGATCGGACCTGCGCGAAAGGGTGGGACGCTACTTCGAGGAGTGGTACTCCTACGTTCAAGGCGGCGCCGTCTCCGTCTCGGAGATGCCCGAGATCGCCCAGCCCGGCTTCGAGGCGTACCGCGTCGAGCGCCGCTCCGGCTCCCGCTTCCATCAGGAATCCAACGCCGTCCTGGTCGATCCCGTCCGCAGGGAGATCCTCGTCGGCGACGTCTTCGGAGACCCGGCCCGCCGCGCCGCCCGGCGACCTTTCGACGCGCGGGCGGATCTGCCGAACATCCAGGCCTCGCTCGCGGAGGCCTTCGGCTTGCCGGTCCGCGTGACGATGACGGGCTCGTCGCGCGGGACGCTCGAGAGCCTGCGGATCGCGATTCGCGAGCGCGCCGACGCGGTGCTCGAATGCGAGGGGTTCGTGTCCCGCGACGGCTCCGTCCTCGCGATCGGGGAGTTTCATCCGCTTTCCGAGGGGCCCCGAGATTTCCGCCAGCGGCTTCTCTCCGAGCGGCCCGGCGTGCGCCTGGGATCGGGCGGCTTCGCGGTGACGGAGTTTCTCGACTTCCAGTGCGAGCGCTGCCGGGCCCGGGCGCCCGAAGTCGAGGCGGCCGTCGCGCGGCGCGGCGGCTTCGTCGAGGCGCGCTTCCTGCCCCTTGTCAAGAACCATCCCTGGGCGTTCGCGGCGGCGGAGTCGGCGTCGGCGCTCGGGGCGCTCGACGCCGGCCTCTACGCGAAGTATCGCGACCTGGTCTTCGCTCGCGCGGGAAGCCTCACGGAGACCGGGTGCCGGGATCTCGCCGCCGACGTGGCCGAGTCGTCCGGCGTCGCGGCGCGTTATCGGGATGAGATCCAGAGCGGGCGGGCGCGCGGCCGGGTCCTGGCGGACATTCACCTCGCGATGCGCCTCGGGATCTCCACGACCCCGACCTTCGTGCACGAAGGGACGCTGGTGTCGGGCGAGTCGGGGCTCCTCGAGAGCTACCTCTTCGAGAGATCCGGCTCGCCCGCTGCGGGCCATTGAGAGACGGTCAGTGATCCGGCGGTCCCGGGCGCGCGGAACTCTCGTCACGCTGGCTCTCGCGGCGCTCGCAGCGGGGATTCCTTCCTGCCGCAAGCCGGAGGCCCCGTCGCCGGCCGCGCAGGCTCCAGCCGTGGCGTCGGCCCCCTCGGTCGATGCGGCCGACGTGGCGAGGACGCCGCGGCCCTCCGGAGGAAGGGCTCCCGTCATTTGGATCGGCCTCGACGGGCTCGACTGGGAGCTGCTCGACCGGCTCTCGGCCGAGGGAAAGATGCCCAACTGGAAGCGCCTCGTGTCCGAGGGGTCGTCCGGCAATCTCGCGAGCTTCGTTCCGATCCTCTCGCCGGTGCTCTGGGCGTCGGCGGCGACCGGCGTCGGACCCGACATCCACCGCGTTCTCGACTTCCAGGAGGTCGACCCGAAGACGGGACAGAAAGTCCCGATCTCCGGGCGCTCGCGCGCCGTCCCGGCGGTCTGGAACCTGGCGTCGGCGGCGGGCCGCCGCGTCGGGGTCGTGGGCTGGTGGGCCACGCATCCGGCCGAGGAGGTGGATGGCTTCTTCGTGTCCGACCATGCGAGCCCGATCCTCTTCGAGAGGCTGCCCCTTTCCGGCGTCGCGTATCCCGCCAGCCTCGAGCCGGGTGTCGCGCAGGTCGTGGCGCGCGACGGGCAGGTCGGCGCAGGCGACCTCTCGGCGTTTCTCGACATGCCCGAGGCGGAGATCTCCCGTGCGCTCTCCTCCGGAGCCGGAATGGAGAACCCCGTCGTCGCTCTGGCGCGCATCCTCGCAGCGACGCGCGTCTACCAGCGAATCGGGCGCGACCTCTACGACCGGAACCACCCGGATCTGATGGCGCTCTACCTGGAGGGCACCGACGAAATCGGCCATGTGTTCGCCTCCTTCGTCCCGCCCCGCCTGTCCTGCGTCTCCGAGGAAGACTCCCGCCGCTTCTCCCGCGCCGTGGATGCCTACTACGGCGTGATCGACCGGATGCTGGGTCAGTGGATGCGCCGCGCGGAGGAGGACGGGGCCACGCTCGTCGTGCACTCCGATCACGGGTTCAAGTGGGGAACCGACCGTCCGTGCGAGCGCTCCTCTCTGAACTGGTCGACGGCCGCGTTCTGGCATCGCCCGGAAGGCGTCTACGCCTTCTGGGGAAGAGGCGTGCGCCGCGCGGCGGAGCGGGGCCGCGCGAGCATCTTCGACATCGCGCCGACGGTCCTCGCCCTGCTGGATCTGCCGGCGGACACCCGGATGGCGGGCCGGCCCGTCGCCTCGGCTTTCGGGCGGCTTCCGGCCGCCGGCCGCAAGGATCTCTTCGGCAGCGTGGCGGTGCGGCGCGTCGCCTCGCAGCCCATGACGGCGGAACAGGCGAGCGAGTACGCCAAGAAGCTGCTCGCCCTGGGGTACCTCTCGGGCAGCGAGGCGCGGCCGCTCGAGCCCACCGGGGGAGACGTTCCCGGCATGACGGAAGGGGCGTGGAATAACCTCGGGCTCTTCGAGCGGGAGACGCGAAAGGACCTCGCGCGAGCCCGGGAGGCCTTCGAGAAGTCGCTCGCCCTGCGGCCCGACTATCATTCGCCGATGTTCAATCTCGCGGTGCTCTATCGCGACCAGAATCAGTTCGGGAAGGCGGAGGACTGGCTCTTCCGCGCGCTCGCGGCGGGTCACGCGGACCCGGAGGGGACCGTCGCCAGTTGGGCCGGCCTCTACCGCGTGGACGGCCATGCCGGCGCCGAACGGCAGTTGCTCGAGCGGGGCGCGCGACAGTATCCGAAGAGCGAGCGCCTCGCCCGCGACCTCGCGCTCGCGCGGTTCCGAGGGAAGGATTGCGCCGGAGCCGAGGCGGCTCTGGCCGCCTTCTCGACGACGACGAACGACCCGGACACCTTCAACGCTCTCGGCCTCTTCCACACGTGCCTCGGCCGGACGCGGGAGGCGATCGCGCTCTTCGAGCGCTCCCTCTCGATCCGGCCCGATCAGCCCGGCGTGGTCCAGTCCTTGAAGATGCTGCGCGGCGAAAAGGCGCCGCCGGGATCGTGAACTTCGCGAGGCGCGCGGACCCGCCGCATGGCCTCGTCAGAATAGGAGCGAAATGAAAAGTCGAACGACGGTTCTCGGACTCTGCGCCCTGCTTTCGGGCATGCACGCCGCGGGGCAGACTCCCGCCCCGCCGCCGGCCAGGGCGCCCGCCGCGGCGCCCGCCAACGCGGCGGACAAGGCGCTCGAGGCCTACCTGCTGAAGTACCTGCCGTTCGATCCGGAGACGCGTCTGACGATCTCGAGGACCAACGAGAAGAGCGTGCCCGGCTACCACGCGTACAAGGCGCACCGGACGGGGCGCTACGCCAAGTTGAACGGCGACCGGGTCGTCTTCGTTTCGGAGGACGGGAAGTGGTTCTTCGGCGGGGATACGCTTCCAAACCGGGATCCGAGGCCGGTGCGCACGAGCGACGACCTGGGCTGGCTCACGACCTACCTGACCAACCTCTTCCACACGCCGGCGATCGCCGCCCTGGCGCCCGAGCGCGACAAGGCCGGGCTCAAGGGCGTGCTGGTCTCCTGCCAGACGGGATACGGGAGGGTGCGCTTGTCCGGCTACGTGACGCCCGACGGCCGCGCCTTTCTGCAGGGCACGCTCTTCGACTACGCCGAAGACCCCCGGGCCGAGCGGCGCCGCATGATCGACTTATCGGCCGGGCGGGTCTCGGGTCCCGCGGACGCGCGGGTCAACATCGTCGAGTACGCGGACATGGAATGCGGATACTGCAAGTTTCGCGGCCAGCAGATGGACAGGCTCCTGGAGGCCAACGCGGGCGTCGTTTCCGCGCGAAGGCACTACAAGTTCTTTCCCCTCTGGCTGGCCCACGTCTGGGCCATGAAGGCCGCCTCCGCCGCCGACTGCATCTTCCGCTTCGCGGGCGCCGCCCCCATGTTCCGGTTCAAGCAGCTGGTTTACAACGGGCAGGAGTCCATGACGGTCGGCGGCATCGACCAGCTCGCCGTGACCACGGCCGAGGCCGAGGGAGTCAGCTCCGCGGACTTCCTGTCCTGCTATCTTCGCGACGACAGCTTCGCGCGCGTGGCCCGCGACATGGAGGAGGGCTACCGCCTCGGCGTCAACTCGACCCCCACGTACTTCGTGGACGGGACGGAGATCACCTGGCTCGAGGACAAGGTGATGGAAGACTACCTGCGCACGCTCTTTCCGAAGATCAGGACGATCGATTACGCGAAGAAGTAACGGGCCGGCGTCCGGTGTCCGAGGGGCGCCTCTCTGACCCCTGACCCCTGAATCTTGACCCCTGCTCAGGGCTGGAAGGGAATCGGAACGGTCGTCCAGGCGCGGACGGGGGCGTCGCCCTTGCGCGCTGGCGTGAAGGTCCATTTCTTGACGGCGGCGACCGCCGCCTCCGTCAGCCCCGCCTTGCCGGGCCGCACGACCTCGATGTCGAGGGGCTCGCCCGTCTCGGACACGAGCACCCTCAGGATCACGAGGCCGCCCACGCGGGCCTGCAGCGCGACGGGAGGGTAGAGAGGCTTGACGACCTTCAGGATGGCCGGAGGAATCTCGTGCGCCGGCACCGGCGTGGCCGTCGGCGGCGGGGGGCTCGTCGGCTCGGGCAGCTGCGCCACGACGACGACGGTCGGCAGCGGCGTCGGCGAGGCGGCGGCGACCGCCGTCGCCGTGGTGGCGAGCACGGCGAGCCTTTCGGCCTCGGCGGCCTCTTTCTGACGCTGCGCCTCCTCTTCGAGCTTCTTCATCTCCTCGGAGACCCGCCGCGACACCTCCTCCTTGAACTCGACGGCGTTCATCGCGGCCGTGGAGGGACCGGACTGCGGAACGGCGGTCGGGACGACGACGGCGGTCGGCTGCGGAGTGGGAATGGCGGGCGGGGGCGGAGGCTGGCGCCTCGAAATCACGAGCCACGTTCCCGCCGCCGCTGCGGCCAGCAGAACGCCCCCGATGACCGCCACCGGCGCTTTCCGGCGTGTCTCCGGTTCGGCGAGGAACTTCGGCGCCGTCGTGGGAGTCGGGCCCCTGGATGGCGGCGCGGCTCGGGGAGGCTGCGGCCGGAGCGGTGCGGCCTCGTGCCCGGGCGCCGCTGGGGCGGCCGGAGCCTCCGGGAACGCCGAGAGTTCGAGCGCCGCTTCCTTTTCCCGGGCCCGCGTCTCCGCCTCGATCTCGGGAGCGAAGAGATTGTTCAGGAAGTAGGCGAGGTTGAACGTCGATGGCGAATACGGTCCCGAGAAGAGCAGCTTGCCCAGCTCCCGCCGCAGCTCGCCGGTCGATTGATAGCGCGAGGCCGCGTCGGAAAGGCACATCTTGAGCACCGCCGTGACTTCCGGAGGCAGCGGAGAGGGGCCTCGCGCGACGGAAAAAAGGTCGGCGACGGGACCGCCGGGCGCGGGAAGGCGACCGGTCAGCAGCTCGAAGAGAATGACGCCGACCGAGTAGACGTCGGAATTCTTGCCGATCTTTCCCTCGGCCCGCTCCTCGGGCGCCAGATACGGCGCGATCTCCCTGGCAAACCGCGGCCGGCCGCGCGAAGCGAGCAGCCCGGGCGCGAGGCCGAACCCCGTCAGGCACGTTTCGCCGTCGTCGGTCAGCGAAACGAAGCCCGGCCATACCAGCCCGTGCAGCGTGCGCTCTCCCTCGATCGTCGTGTTGTAGGCGTGGTCCAGGGCCGTGGCGATCTTCTCGGCGATCAGCAACGAGTGCTCGAGCGGGATTCGCCCCTGCAGGGTCGGGGCCCTGGCCAGCAGCGCGTCCAGCGTGCGGCCGCTCTCTTCGTTCCAGGCGAGGAAGGGGACTCCCTCGACCGAGTCCATCTGGACGCCGCGCGCGATCGCCGGGTTCTTCAGGAAGGAATGAATCTCCCCGTTCTCCTGGATCGCGTCGATGACCGCGTCCTCCGAGATCTCCGGAGACTCCAGGATCCGCAGACGGACGAAGCCCCGCTCCGGAGCGCTTCGCAGCGCCCGGAAGACGCGCCCGAGCGCGTCCTCGCCGAGGCTTGCGGTGAGGATGTACGAGCCGAAGCGGCGCGGCAGCGCCTCGTCTACGGGCATGGGCCGGAAGACGCCCTGGCAGAAGCGTTCAAATTTCGAACTCCCTGGAAGTCTCCCTGATTGTCGGTCCCGGAGGGGCTGCGGTCAAGGCCGCAACGGGTGGGGCCCGTCAATTGGCCGACGGGACCGGGGTTTCCTCGCCGGCGGCGGCCGCCTCCGCGCGCTGCCGGCGATTCGTGGCGATCGCCTGGAGGTGCTGCTCGAACGTCCGGGAGAACGTGTGTCCGCCGCTGGCGTCGGCGACGAAGTACAGAAACTCGGTTCGCGAGGGCGTCACGGCCGCGGTCAGCGCCGCCAGACCCGGGTTGCAGATCGGACCCGGCGGGAGCCCGGCGTAGAGGTAGGTGTTGTAGGGCGATTCGTAGTTGTAGTCCGATCGGTGCAGGAGGCCCGTCCACCGGCCGTCGCGCTTCAACGCGTACATGACGGTCGGGTCGGCCTGCAGCCGCATCCCGCGGTCGAGGCGGTTCAAGTAGACGCCGGCCACCACGGGCGCTTCGCGGGGCAGCCACGTCTCCTTCTCGACGATCGACGCGAGCGTCACCGCCTGCCGCGGCGTCAGGCCCAGGGCCCGAGCGCGCTCCCGCAACTGCGGCGCGAAGTGCTCCCGGAACTGCCAGGCCATCCGCTCGACGACGTGCCGCGCGGAGGTCGACTTGGTCACCCGGTACGTGTCGGGGAAGAGAAAGCCCTCCAGGTCGGGCGCCCCCTGCGCGAGCCCGGGCAGAAGGGAGGTATCGGCCAGCGCCCGGCGAAAAGCCTCGGGCGTGCCGATACCCTGGTCGAGGAAGAGGCGAAAGGTCTCCTCCGAGGTAAGGCCTTCCGGGACGACGATCTTGTGCTGGACGACGTCCCCCTGGCCCATTCGCCGGATGATCTCGTCGATGGACATCGGACGATCGAACCGGTACTCGCCGGCCTGGAGGGGTGTCGCGCCCGCGCGAACCCGGTAGTAGATCTCGGCCAGGCGAGCGTTGCCGATGACGCCTTCGGCCGCCAGGCGCCGAAAGATCTCGCTGGTCGGCGTGCCCGGAGGAAAGTAGAGCAGGACCTGCGCGGGAGGGCCGGGGACCGCCTCCGGGCGCTGGAGCTGGTTGGCGAACCAGAGCGCCACGGCAATGGCGAGAAGCACGAGCAGCAGCACCAGGCGCGCGAGCCGCTTGCCGGCGCTCATCGCAGGGCCTTTCCGTGCCGGAGGAAGTCCTCGAGGAGGAGAGCGGCGGCGGCGCGATCCACCTCCTCCGGGGAGGCGCCCGCGGGCAGGCGGCTTTCCGCCTCGCGCGAGGTCAGTGTCTCCTCGTGGAATTCGACGGGCAGGCTGCTCCGGGACCCGAACTTTCGCGCGAAGGAGCGGATCCGGGCCGCAAAGGGCGACTCGACGCCTTCGGGCGAGCGGGGCAGGCCGAAGACGACCGCCTCGACCTCCTCCTCCCGGCAGAACCGAGCGATCTCTTCCGCCGCCGTGGCGTCATCGCGCCGCCGGAGGGTGCGGCGCGGGGTTGCGATCTGACCCGAGGCGTCCGAGGTCGCGAGCCCGATTCGCTTCTCTCCGAAGTCGACCGCCAGAATGCGCATCGGCAACAGAGTAGCGGCGGTCCGGCCGGGCGCAAAGCGGGGATCCGTCGGGCCGGGGCGGGGTCCGCGCAAGGTGAAGACGGGAAAGGGATTGCCCGGGCCGCGCGCTGGGCCCGGCCCAATTTCCCCGCCGGGCGGGCACGGGGAAGACGGCCGGGGGCCCGGGGGTTAGAATCGGGACGTCATGAAGAACATCGTCGTCCTCTCCGCCGCCCGCACCCCGATCGGTTCCTTCCTCGGAAAGCTTTCCTCCCTGCCCGCCCACGCCCTCGGCGCGGCGGCCATCCGGGGAGCGCTCGAGCGAGCCGGCACCGCGCCGCCCGAGATCGAGCAGGTGGTGATGGGCAACGTTTTGCAGGCGGGGCAGGGGCAGGCCCCCGCCCGGCAGGCCGCCCTCGCGGCGGGAATCCCGGACAGCGTTCCCTGCGTGACGGTCCACAAGGTCTGCGGCTCCGGCATGCGAGCCGTCATGGACGTCGCCAACGCGATCCAGGCGGGGGAGTACGAGATGGCGGTCGCGGGGGGAATGGAGTCGATGTCCAACGCCCCCTACCTGCTTGATCGCGGCCGCACGGGCTACCGGATGGGCAACGCCCAGCTGATCGACTCCATGATCAAGGACGGGCTGTGGGACCCCTACAAGGACGTCCACATGGGCAACTGCGCCGAGCTGTGCGTCGGAAAGTACAAGTTCACGCGCGAGGAGCAGGACGCCTTCGCCCTGGAGTCGTACCGGCGCGCCCAGGACGCCTCGAGCCGCTGCCTTTCGGGGCAGGAGATCGTTTCCGTGGAAGTCCCGCGCAAGAAAGGCGACGCCGAGAAGATCGACAAGGACGAGGAGCCCTTCGCGGCTCCCCTCGACAAGATGCCGACCCTGAAGCCGGCCTTCCAGAAGGACGGATCGGTGACCGCCGCCAACTCCTCGAAGATCAACGACGGGGCGGCGGCCCTCGTCGTCTCGACGGAGGAGCGGGCCCGCCAGAAGGGACACGCGCCCATTGCGCGCATCCTCGCCTACACGGGCGTGGCGCAGGCGCCCGAGTGGTTCACGACCGCGCCGGTCGGCGCGATTCGAAAGCTTCTGGAGAAGACCGGTCTCGCGGTCTCCGACATCGACCTCTGGGAGATCAACGAAGCATTCGCCGCGGTCGCGATGGCGGCCATCCGCGAGCTGTCTCTCGATCCCGCGCGCGTCAACGTCCGCGGCGGCGCCGTGGCGCTCGGCCACCCGATCGGAGCCTCCGGCGCGCGGATTCTGACGACCCTGATCCACGCGTTGCGGCACGGCGGGGGCAAGCGCGGCATCGCCGCGATTTGCATCGGCGGCGGCGAGGCGACCGCGATGCTCGTCGAGACGGCGTAGCCGGTCCCGGGTTCCGCGGATCGCCGCGGCGGACGCCGAGTCCGCCGCCCCGCCGGACGGGTGGTTTATCATCCAAAGCGATGATCAACAAGGTCGTCGCGGGCGCCGACGCGGCCGTGGCCGACGTGGCCGACGGCGCGACGCTCGTCGTGGGAGGATTCGGTCTCTGCGGGATCCCCGAGAACCTGATCGCGGCCCTCGTTCGCCGCGGCGTCAAGGGGCTCACGGTCGTCTCGAACAACTGCGGCGTGGACGACTGGGGTCTGGGCCTTCTCCTGCGCACGCGCCAGATCCGGAAAATGGTCTCTTCCTACGTCGGAGAGAACGCCGAGTTCGAACGGCAGTTCCTCTCGGGCGAGCTCGAGGTGGAGCTGGTTCCGCAGGGCACGCTCGCCGAGCGCATGCGCGCCGGCGGGGCCGGCATTCCGGGCTTCTACACCCCCACGGGGGTCGGGACCCTGGTCGCCCAGGGCAAGGAGATCAAGGAGTTCGACGGCCGGGACTTCGTGCTCGAGCGCGGGATCGTCGGTGACTTCTCGATGGTCGCCGCCTGGAAAGCCGACCGTCTCGGGAACCTCGTCTACCGTAAGGCGGCGCGCAACTTCAATCCGCTGGCCGCGACGGCGGGGAAGATCTCGATCGCGGAGGTCGAGCAGCTCGTCGAGGCGGGCGATCTGGACCCCGAGTGCATCCACACTCCCGGAGTCTTCGTGAACCGGGTCGTCGTCGCGCCGCGCGAGAAGCGCATCGAGAGACGGACGGTCCGCAAGTAATGCTCGACCGCGAGGGGATCATCCGGAGGGCGGTCAAGGAGCTGCGCGACGGCTACACGGTGAACCTCGGCATCGGAATGCCGACGCAGATCGCCAACCACATCCCCGCCGGCATGGAAGTCGTCCTCCAGTCGGAAAACGGCATCCTCGGGCTGGGCCCCTATCCGACCGAAGCCGAGCTCGACGCGGACCTGATCAATGCCGGCAAGGAAACCGTGACGGTGAGGCCGGGCGCTTCGTATTTCTCCTCGGCGGACTCCTTCGTCATGATCCGGGGAGGGCATGTCGACCTCTCGGTCCTGGGCGCGATGGAGGTGGACGAGGAGGGGTCGATCGCCAACTACATGATCCCCGGCAAGATGGTCAAGGGCATGGGCGGCGCCATGGACCTGGTCGCGGGCGCCCGCCGGCTCGTCGTGACGATGGAGCACACCAACCGGGCCGGAGCCTCCAAGGTGCTCAAGCGCTGCACGCTGCCCCTGACGGGCCGTCGCTGCGTCCACCGGATCATCACGGATCTCTGCGTCTTCGACGTTCTGCCCGGGGGGCAGGGCCTCGATCTCGTGGAGACGGCGCCCGGGGTCGGCGTCGAAGAAGTTCGCGCGAAGACGGAGGCGGCCTTCCGGGTGTCGCCGGCCCTGCGGACGATGGAGATTTGAGGAGCAAGAGGTGGTAGGGCCCAGGTCATAGGTGCTCGGTGAGACGCGACACGATCCGCCGTTTTGCGCCCACCGACCCGCGTCTTCTTCTGGCCCTCTTCCTTCTCGCCCCGCGCGTTCTCGCCCAGCAGAGCGTCGATCAACCCGATCCCTTCGAGTCCCGCTTCCGCACCCGGGTCAACTTCCAGATCAAGTTTCGCCCTCCGGAGAAGGGGGGAGAGGTCCGGCTCTACACGAAGAACCCCGTCCACTACGAGAAGGACGTCTTCTGGGAAGGCAGCGAGGAAGTCCGGATCGAGTACCAGGACGTCAAGATCGCCGCGGACCGGGCGCGCTACGACTTCGCGTCGAAGACCGCGACCCTCGAGGGGCACGTGGTCATCGACCAGGGGCCCACGCGCCTGGCCGGAGAGCGCGCCGTCTTCGACCTGGAATCCAAGACCGGCACGATCGAAGCCGCCACGGCGAACCTGCCGCCGAGCTACCACATCGTGGCGGATTCGATCGACAAGATCGGCGAAGCGACCTACCGCGTCCACCACGGGCTCTTCACCGCCTGCAACGTGCCGCGCCCCGACTGGTCGTTCCGCATGTCCGAGGCGACCGTCACGCTCGACGACTATGCCCGGATGCGCGACGTCAACTTCCGCGCGCGGGAGGTTCCGCTCCTCTACTCTCCCTACCTGATCTGGCCGACGAAGGAGGGGCGCGTCTCGGGGATGCTGGTGCCCGGGATCGGCCTGACGCAAAGGCGTGGCGCCTATCTGGGGCTGACCCACTACTGGGTGACGGGCCAGTCCACGGATCTCACGACACAGGTCGACCTCTTCTCCAAGGGGACCGTTGGCCTGGGCGAGGAGTTCCGGTGGGTCCCTTCGCGGGAGTCCGCCGGGATCTTCCAGGGCTACTTCGCCCGCGACACGGAGGCGACGACCTGCGTTCCCCTCTCGGAAGGGGAGACCGGAGCCTTCTGCACGCTTCCCAGCGGACAACCGGGCGTGCTCACGACTCGTACCCGCAATCGCTGGAAGATCCGGCTCGACCACGCCTCGGAGGACCTGCCCTGGGGAATGCGCGGCGTCGTCTCGATCCACGACTATTCCGACGCCGAGTACTTTCAGGACTTCGAGCGGTCGTTTTCACTGACCTCGACCCGCGAGGTCCTCTCCCGCGCCTTCCTGACGAAGAATTTCGACGTGGACTCGCTCAATCTGAGGGTCGAGAGAAGCGAGACCTACCTCGGCGCCACGGTCCTGCAGGAACGCATGCCGACCCTCGAGTACTACCGGAGGACCTCGCAGATCGGGGGCAGCCCGATCTACCTCTCGATGCAGGCCTCTCTCTCCAATCTCTTCGTGAATCGCGGCGCCGGCTTGCTCCACGGAGGCTACGGCCGGGCCGACCTTCACCCCCTCTTCTCGTTCCCCTGGAAGGGCCTTCCCTGGCTCTCGGTGACCGCCACCGCGGGCGGACGCTGGACCGGCTATACCGATTCGACCGACGACGGCCAGACGCGCTTCCTCGGCGAGTCGGCGACGCGGGCCTACGGGGAAGCCGGGATCTCGGTCGTCGGCCCTTCGTTCTCGCGCATCTACGACTGGACGATCGGCCCGTTTGGGAAGTTCAAGCACGTCATCGAGCCGCGCATCGACTACCGGTACGTCTCCAACGTCGACGATCCCGCGCGGCTGCCGGTGTTCGACGACGTCGATACAGCCTTCGGCCTGAACCAGGTGCGCTACGCGCTGGTCAACCGGCTTCTCGCCCGGCCGGCCGATCCCAAGGCGGGCAACGCGTCCGAGATCGCCTCGCTCGAGATCGCGCAGACCTACGCCTTCGAGGCGGCGCAGACGACCTTCGGCACGGTGGCCTCGGGCAATCCCTCTTTCCGCAACGCCGGGCCGGTCGACGCGACGCTGCGCGTGGCTCCCGGGGCCTTGCTCTCCTTCGACGGGCGGCTTTCGTACGACGCCAGGGCGGGGCAGCTCACCTCCACGACCGTCGCGGCGTCGGTGGCCTGGAAGTCGAACTTCTTCAACGCAACCTGGTTTTCCGGCCGGCCCGTGCTGGCGACGCCACTTCCGCCCGGCTCGGTCTCGCCCGACACCGACCAGCTCCGGTTTGCCGCGGGGTTCGACATCACGCGGCCCTTCCGCATCGACACGGAGATCAACTACGACGTCCGGCAGGGGCTCGTTCAGGAGGACCGGTCGCTTCTGACCTATCGGGGCTCCTGCTACACGGCCTTTCTCGAGTTCCGGCAGCTTCGCCTGCCCGGCAACCACCGCAACGACGTCCGGTTCGTTCTGAATCTCAAGGACATCGGGACGCTGCTCGACCTCAACGGCACCCTGAAGGCCGGCCTCTTCTGACGGAAAGCCCTCAACAGGCCCGCGAGTCGGCGAGGTCTCGTCCCCTCACACCATGGGACCAAGGTCCCATTGTCCTTGTGGTGTCGGTTGGCTGAGAGTGTTGCCCCTTGCAACGAGTGAGACGAAACCCTGCGATTGTCGGAGCAGAGAGGGAGGAGTCATGAAGGCACTTGGATTCCACCGACTCGCGGGGACGGCCCTGCTGGCGCTGGCGGCCGTTCTGGCGGCAGATCCCGCCCCGGCACAGCAGAAGAAGCCCAACATCCTCGTCATCTGGGGCGACGACATCGGCGGCTTCAACATCAGCGCCTACAACCAGGGCGTGATGGGCTACAAGACGCCGAACATCGATCGAATCGCGAAGGAGGGCGCTCTCTTCACCGACTGGTACGGCCAGCAGAGCTGCACCGCCGGGCGCGCCGCGTTCCTCACCGGACAGTCGCCGATCCGCACCGGGCTGACCAAGGTCGGCCTGCCGGGCGCGCCCGAGGGTCTGAAGAAGGAAGACCCGACGATTGCCGAGTTGCTCAAATCCCAGGGGTACGCCACGGGCCAGTTCGGGAAGAATCACCTCGGCGACCGCAATGAGTTTTTCCCGACGGTTCACGGGTTCGACGAATTCTTCGGCAACTTCTACCACCTGAATGCGGAGCAGGAGCCCGAGCACCCCGACTATCCGAAGGACCCGAAATTCAAGGCGATGTTCGGCCCGCGCGGCGTCTACCACTGCTTCGCCGCCAACCAGGACGATCCGACGGTCGACCCGCGGTTCGGCAAGATGGGCAAGCAGAAGTGCGAAGACACGGGCCCGCTCACCATCAAGCGCATGGAGACGATTGACGAGGAAATCACCAGGGGCGCGCTGGCTTTCATGGACAAGGCGCACAAGGACGGCAAGCCATTCTTCGTCTGGTGGAACTCGACCCGCATGCACATCTTCACTCACCTGAAACCGGCGAGCGCGGGCAAGACCGGCCTCGGCATCTATCCCGACGGCATGGTCGAGCATGACGGAATGGTCGGCGAGCTGCTCAAGAAGCTCGATGAGCTGGGAATCGCCGACAACACCATCGTCATGTACTCCACCGACAATGGCGCGGAAGCGATGAGCTGGCCCGACGGCGGCACGACGATGTTCCGCGGCGAAAAGAACACCAACTGGGAGGGAGGCTATCGAGTCCCCACGGTCATCCGCTGGCCTGGCGTCATCAAGCCCGGCACGATCGTCAACGATATCGGCGCGCACGAAGACATGCTGCCGACGCTGCTGGCCGCTGCCGGCGAGACGACGGTGAAGGAGGATCTGCTGAAGGGCAAGAAAGTCGGCGACGCGACCTTCAAGGTCCATCTCGACGGCTACAACCTGATCCCCGCTTTCAAGGGCGAGGGGGCGTGGCCGCGACGCGAGTTCCTCTACTGGACCGACGACGGCAGCGTCGCGGCGCTGCGTTACAACAACTGGAAGATCAGCTTCCTGAGGCAGGATGCTCACGGCATGCACGTGTGGATCGAGCCTTTCGTCGAACTCCGTGCTCCCATGATCGTCAACTTGCGCAGCGACCCGTTCGAGCGTGCCGAGTATGAGGGCATGGACTACAACCGGTGGTTCCTGGACCACATGTTCGTGATCGCGCCCGCGGGCGCTTACGTCGCGCAGTGGCTGCAGAGCTTCCGCGAATTCCCGCCTCGTCAGAAGCCCGGCAGCTTCAACCTCGAACGCGTGATGGAAGCGGTGACGAGCGGCCATCAAGGCGGCAACTGACGCCGCGCCGCCTGCACTGCAGATTAGACCGCCGGGCCGCATCCGTCTTGAGTGGGTGCGGCCCGATGTTTTTGGAATCGCCAGGATCACGGCGAGTTTCCGAGAGGGCGCGGCGTTCTCATCGATGGGACCAAGGTCTCATGTATGTTCGGGGCCGTTTGCGTCGCCTAGGATCGCTGGGACTCTGTCCCGCGGAAGGAAGGGTCTAAGGAGGAGAAGCGATGAAATGAAATGTCTGGCTCGCGGCCCCCGCATTGGTCCTGGCGGCTGTCGTCGGCTGCTCGACCGTCAAGACGAGCGCCGACGACGAACGCTCCACGGACTTCTCGAAGCACATGACCTGGTCCTGGAAGGCGGACGGCTCGATCCAGGATCCGATCCTGTCCAAACGCGTCCCCAGACCGCGCTCGGCAACGAGCTGGCGATGAAGGGCCTGACGCGGTCCGACGAAAACCCGGATCTGTGGGCCGCCGTCCACGCCCGCCTCTCGACCCAGACGCAGGTGACCTCCGACAACACCGGCCGGGGCTACGGTTGGCGGTGGGGCGGCGGAGGAATGAGCACCGCGACGGTCCAGGAGATGCCGGTCGGAGCGCTCATCGTCGACCTGGCCGACGCGCGGCAGAAGGAGCCGGTCTGGCGCGGCACCGCGAGCGACACGCCGAACCCGGACAAGACGTCCGGGCAAAAAGAGAAGGCCCTGGCGGAGGCCCTGGCCAAGATGTTCGCGAACGAACCGCCGAAAACGAAGTGACGCGGCCGCCCGGGGCGGCGCGCACGGGAGCACGATGATGAAGAGGAGCTACACGGGTCTGGTGCTGGCGCTCCTTCTCGGAGCGCCGGCGATCGCCGCCGCGGATGATCTGACCGGAGAGCAGGTGATTCTGTGCACCGCGGTGCACGCGACGCTGTGCACGGACTACGGCAACTGCGACAGCCTGCCGCCCTGGGACTTGAACATTCCGCAGTTCATCGAGGTCAATCTCAAGGACAAGACCCTGTCCACGACGAAGGCGAGCGCCGAGAACCGCGCGACGCCGATCAAGAACCTCCAGCGCGAGGACGGGCAGATCTTCCTGCAGGGAGTCGAGACGGGCCGGGCCTTCAGCTTCGTGATCGACGAGAAGACCGGCATGGCGTCCATCGCGGTGGCGCGGCAAGGAAAGACGGTGTCGGTATTCGGCGCGTGCACGCCGATGCCGGCTCCGGCGGCGAAGTAAGGGGGGAAATCATCATGAAGAGAATCCTTTCGATCGCGGCTTTGATCGTCCTGGCGGCCCAGGTCGCCACACAGGCCCAGACGCAGCCCGCGCAGCCGAAGAGCCTGTCCGCGACGATGAACGTCTACGTGTTCCCCTCGAAGGGGCAGAGCGCGTCGGCACAGTCCAAGGACGAGGCGGAGTGCTACCAGTGGGCCGTCAAGAACACGGGAACCGACCCGTTCGAGCTCACCAAGCAGGCGCAGGCGCAGCAGCAACAGGCGCAGGCGCAGGCGCAGGCGGCCCAGGGCTCGGGGGCCCGGGGCGCGGCCAGAGGAGCCGCCGGGGGCGCGCTCATCGGCGCGATCGCGGGCGACGCCGGCACGGGCGCGGCGGTCGGAGCGGCCGCGGGCGCCGTGGCGGGGCGGAGCCGACGGAGGCAGGCGGAGGCACAGGCCCAGCAGCAGACCCAGAGCACTCAGAAGGCGACGGCCCAGCAGATGGACAACTTCAAGAAGGCGTTCAGCGTCTGCCTGGAGGCCAAGCACTACATGGTCAAGTACTGAGGCGGCGCCTGGTTTGCTGATAAGTTTCGACTGCGCCCAACGAAGCGTCAACACAAAGGAGAAGTTCTCGTGAAACTGCGAATGCTTCCGATCCTGCTTCTCGCGGCGCTGGCCGCGCCGGCCATCGCCCAGGAATCCGCAACCACCAACATGGAGATCCTGAGGCAGAAGATCAAGGCCGACAAGAAACTCGTCGTCGCGGCGAACATGGAGCTGACGGACGCCGAGGGCAAGGCGTTCTGGCCCGTCTACGACGCGTACCAGAAGGATCTGCAGCAGATCAACGAAAAGCTGAAGAAGACGATCGTGGAATATGCCGACGCCTACAACAAGGGCCCGGTCTCCAACGAGACGGCCAAGAGGCTGCTCGCCGAGTCGCTCGCGATCGACGAGGCCGAGGTCAAGCTGAGGCAGTCCTACGTGCCGAAGCTCGAAGCCGTGCTTCCCGAGGCGAAGGCCGCCCGCTACCTCCAGATCGAGAACAAGATCCGCGCGGCGATCCGCTACGAGCTGGCCGGAGGCATTCCGCTGGTCAAGTGAGAGCTCTTCGGGCTCGCTGGATCGCCCCGACCGGCCTGCTGATGTCCGGCGGGACCCTGCGCGGCGTGCGATGAAATAGGGTCCAATGGACGAGGGGCGCCGGATGAGCCGCGACCGCTCGGCGATCCTGGTCGCTCTCGCTGTTTCGCTGGCGGGATGCCGGCGCGCGCCCGGCGACGGGGGTGTCGCCGCGCAGCCGACGAAGGCAGCCGGTCCGCCCGTCGCGGAGGCGACCTTCGTCGGGCGGCAGGCCTGCGAGAAGTGTCACGCCGAGGAAGCGAGACGTTGGGAGTCGTCGCACCACGCCCTGGCGATGCAGCCGGCCAACGAGAAGACCGTGATCGGGGACTTCCGGAACGCGAGCTTCACGCATTTCGGCGTCACGTCGACCTTCTTCGAGCGCAACGGTAAGTTCTTCGCCCGCACCGACGGCCCCGACGGCGCGCTGCGCGACTACGAGATCGCCTACACCTTCGGCGTCTATCCGCTCCAGCAGTACCTGATCGCCTTTCCGGGCGGGCGCTACCAGGCGCTGAACGTCTGCTGGGATGCCCGGCCGGCGAAAGAGGGAGGGCAGCGCTGGTTCCATCTCTACCCGAAGGAGGCGGTGCCCCACGACGACCCCCTTCACTGGACCGGTCCCTACCAGAACTGGAACTTCATGTGCGCCGAGTGCCACTCGACGAACGTCCGGAAGGGCTACCGGCCACAGGAGAACCGATACGAGACGACCTATTCCGAGATCGACGTGTCCTGCGAAGCGTGTCACGGACCGGGCTCGGCGCATGTGGCGTGGGGCGAGGCGCTGCGCGCCGGGCACGCGAAAGCAGGCGACGCGGACAAGGGACTCACCTTCGCGCTCGGGGATGCCGTGAAGGCCTCCTGGATCTTCGATCCGCAGACCGGCATCGCCCGGCGCAGCGCGCCGCGCACGTCGCATGTCGAGGTCGAGACGTGCGGCCGGTGCCATGCGCGGCGCTCGGTCGTCGCGGCCGACTACGTCTACGGCAGGCGGCTCGCGGACACGCACCGGCCGGTGTTCCTGGAGCGGGGCCTCTATCGCGCCGACGGACAGATCGAGGACGAGGTCTACGAATACCAGTCGTTTCTGCAGAGCAAGATGTACGCGAGCGGCGTCTCCTGCTCGGATTGCCACAATCCGCACTCTCTGAGAGTCTCCGTTTCGGCCGACCGGGTCTGCGCGCTCTGCCACCAGCCGGAGAGGTTCGACACGCCCCGGCATCATTTCCACAAGTCGGGCTCGACCGGCCCGAGCTGCACGGCCTGCCACATGCCGACCCGCAACTACATGGTCGTCCACGCGCGCCACGACCACAGCTTCCGGATTCCGCGGCCGGACCTGACCGTGAAGATCGGGACGCCCAACGCCTGCAACGGCTGTCACCGCGACCGCTCCGCGGCATGGGCCTCCGTGGCGGCCCGGAAGTGGTGGGGCGGCAAGCGCCGCGAGGAGCCGCACTACGGCGAGGCGATCCATGCCGGCCGGGAGGTGCTGCCGGGCGCCGGGGAGGCCCTCGCGAAGCTCGCCGGCGACGCCGGAAAACCGGCCATCGTGCGCGGGACGGCGCTCACCCTGTTGGGCGGCGAGAACGGCGTTGCCCCGAGGATTCTGCTCGAGGGCGCGCTGCGCGATGCCGATCCCTATGTCCGGCGCGGCGCGATCTCGGCGGCCGAAGCGCTGGAGCCTCGCGAGAGACTGGCGCTGCTCTCTCCGGCTCTCGGCGATCCCGTCCGAACGGTTCGCATCGACGCGGCGCGCGTGATGGTTTCGGTGCCCGAGGAGCTGATGACCCTCTCGGACCGGGAGCGCTTCGAGGCCGCTCTTTCCGAGTACGTGGCGTCCCAGCGCCTCGATGCGGACCGGGCGGAGTCGCACGTGAACCTGGGCGCACTCTTCGCCGAGCAGGGGAACCTCGAGGGCGCCGAAGCCGAGTATCGGACGGCCATGAGGCTGCTGCCGGCCTTCGGAGCGGCGTACGTCAACCTCGCGGACCTCTACCGCGTTCAGGGCCGCGATCCGGAGGGAGAGAAGGTCCTGCGCCAGGGCCTCGCCGCGACGCCGCTCGATCCGGGCGTCCATCACGCGCTCGGCCTGACCCTCGTGCGCCTGAAGAGGCTCCCCGAGGCCACCGTGGAATTGAAGCGCGCAACCGAGCTCGCTCCGGACGACCCGCGCTACGCCTACGTCTACGGCATGGCCCTCGACGCGGCGGGCGACGCGAAGCAGGCGATCCAAACCCTGAAAGTCGCCTCGGCGCTGCATCCGGGCAGCCGGAATCTCCTGGAGGCGCTGGTCACGGTGAGCGCGAAGGCCGGAGACGCGGCTTCCGCGAGAGACGGCCTGCGGCGGCTGGAGGCGCTCTCCCCGGGAGACCCGCGCACGCGAACGCTCCTCCGAGATCTCGCTTTGCCGCCCGCTCCGCCGAAGGAGTGAGTCCGACGAGCCGAAGGCTCACCCCGGCGGCGGGCTAGGGTCCGTAGAGCTTCAGGTTGAAGGCGTTGCCGAGGAACTTGGCCATCGCGTCCCGGGTGACGGGAAGACCGGGGCAGTACTGTGTGGCGGAGCAGCCCGCGACGATGTCCTTGGCCCACAGGAAGTGGATGTGCTTGCAGAAGGCGTTCGTGACGGGGACGTCCGTGAAGTGCAGGTTGGGGCTGCCCGCGTTGCAGGAGTAGGACCTTCCTGTCCCCGGATCCGTGTAAGCGGCCGGCACGCCGGCTCCGCCCTGCGGGGCGACGATCGCCTTCGCGATGAAGGAGGCCATCGCGTCCCGCGTGACCGTCTGGCCCGGGCAATAGGTCGTCGCCCCGCAGCCGAGGGTCACGTTCTGGACGGCCAGGTAATGGACGTGCTTGCAGGAGGAGTCGGTGGGCGAGACGTCGGAAAACAGGGACACGCCGCCCGACTTGCAGTTGTACGGCTGTCCCGCGACCGTGCCCGAGGACGGGATGAGCGGGGCGCCGCCGGCGATGCCCTTGGCGATGAAGATGGCCATCTGGTCGCGGGGGACGGGCGCGCCCGGGCAGTACTGGGTCGTCGTGCAGCCGGACGTGATCCCGTTGTGCAGGAGCGCCTCGATTCTCTTGTAGAAGGGGTGGGAGCGCGGCACGTCCGAGAAGCTGTCGCCGACGTGGAGGATCCAGTAGTGCGTGCCGCCGATTGAGAGGTTCTCCGGCAGCACCGCGTCCCAGTGCGTGCCGGGCCGGGGGACGCTCCCGACCTGGACGGCGTAGCAGGCGTTGGGCGTCGCGTCGTAGCAGCCCGCGAGCGTGTTGCCGAGCACGTTACCGTAGCCCGCGGTCGCGTCGAGCAGCGTGTAGGTCGGGCCCGCGGGGCCGTAGAACTGGGTCGCGTTCCCATCGACGGGACCGAGGTTTGCGGCGCTTCGGTTGCCCCATTCCGGCTCGACGACGACGGCCTCTCCCGGTTCCATGACGCCGTTCAAGTCCGTGATGCCGATGCCGTGCGCATCCACCGTGAGGCCCTCCGGAAGCACGTTCTGCCGCCGCCCGATGATGCCCAGGCCCGACCCGTCCTGTTCGCTCTCCCAGACGGCGGTGAAGCCGGCGCCGTCGTGGACCACCCGCGCCGCGTCCTGCGCGCTGGTCGTGTAGGCGTTCAACGGGAATTCCGCGCCGTAGAGCTGCCCGATCCGGTCGTACCGCCGCCCGAAGATGCCCCAGCTCGACCCGTCCTGGAGGTACGACTGCCAGGTCACGACGAAGCTGCCGTCGGGAGCCATCGCGACCGAGGGGCCGGACTGCGCCCCGGTCGTGTAGTCGTTCACCGTGTTCTCGGAGCCGACCCTCTCGCCTCCGCTGTTGAAGAGCTGGTGGGAGACGGCGTAGGAGGACTCGTCCTGTCCGTGGCTGTTCCAGACGACGACGAAGTCCCCGCGCCGGTCCATGGCCACGTCGGGGAAGTTCTGGTCGAGCGTCGTGTAGGTATTGACCGCGAACTCCGCGCCGTGCGGCGTCCCGGCCGCGTCGTAACGCTGCCCGAAGACGCCCTGCCCGGAGCCGTCCTGGTTCGTGCTCGCCCAGACGACGGCGAAGTTGCCGCCGCCGTCCATCGCCACCGCCGGCTGCGCCTGGTCGCCCGTCGTGTACGTGTTGACCTGGAACTCCGAGCCGCTCTTCGAACCGGAGCTCCCGAAGCGCTGCCCGAAGACGCCGTAGCCGGAGCCGTCCTGCAGCTGGCTCTGCCAGACGACGACGAACTCGCCGGCGTCGCCCATCGCGACGGCCGGCGCGTTCTGAACGCCGCTCGTGTGCGTGTTGACCTGGAACTCCGCGCCGACCTTCGCGCCGGAAGCGTCGAAGCGCTGGCCGAAGACACCGCTCGACGATCCGTCCTGCGAGGCGCTTTCCCAGACGACGACGAACGCGCCCGAGCCGTTCATGGCCACCCGGGCGTTGAACTGGCTGTTGGTCGTGTAGGTGTTGACCGGGAACTCCGCTCCCAGCTTCGATCCGGCCGCGTCGAATCGCTGCCCGAAGACGCCGTCCAGGTAGCCGTCCTTTCCGGAGTCGTCCCAGACGACGACGAACTTGCCGTGCCCGTCCGAGGCGATCGCCGGGACGCTCTGCGAGTTCGTCGTGTAGGTGTTCGCCAGGAACTCGCCGGAGAGCGGGGGCGCCTGCGCCTTTATCGCGGCCGGCGCGAGCGTCAACAGAGCGATCCAGGCCCAACGCTCTCTCGAGATTCTCATGGCGCTTCCCCCGGCTTTGGTCGTCGCGACTCTATCAGTTCCGTTCCGTCGGAGGTCTTGAAATGAGCGTTCGGCGCTTCGGGAGCGTCGCGGCGGACCGTAGAGCTGGAGACCGAACGGGTTGGCGAGGAACCATGGCGTCCCGGTTGACGGGCTGACTCGGGGCAGTACTGCGTCGCCGTCTGCGCGGACGTCGTGTGCGTGTTGACGAGGTACTCCGTTCTGAGGGGCGGTGTTTGCGCGTCGGGCAGAGCTGCGGAAACCGAAGCGACCGCGGCTGCCAGGAGCCACCGGATGCGCGCCTTCATTGCCCCTCCGCGCTGGGGTAAGAGGCGTCATCCTATCCGCACCGGCAGG
>JBLMXY010000057.1:0-6706 GCA_050257975.1 Acidobacteriota bacterium | reverse complement strand
ACGCGCTGGACAAGGCGCACCGGCAGGGGATCGTGCACCGGGACTTGAAACCCGGCAACGTGATGCTGACGAAGTCGGGAGTGAAGCTGCTCGACTTTGGATTGGCGAAGGCGATGGCGCCTGCGTCCACTCCCTCCGGATTGACTTCGTTGCCGACCCAGGCGGGAGGGGCGCCGCTGACGGAGAAAGGCACGATCCTCGGGACGTTTCAGTACATGGCGCCCGAGCAGCTGGAGGGGAAGGACGCCGACGCTCGGACGGACATCTTCGCCTTCGGCGCGGTTCTCTACGAGATGGCGACGGGGAGGAAGGCCTTCTCGGGGACGAGCCAGGCGTCTTTGATCTCCTCGATCATGAAGGAGGAGCCCGCGCCGATCTCGACAGTCCAGCCGATGACGCCTCCGGCTCTCGACCGTGTGGTCCGGACCTGTCTCGCCAAGGACCCGGACGAGCGCTGGCAGAGCGCGGGGGACCTGAAGGGCGAGCTGAAGTGGATCGCCGAGGGGTCGCAGGCCGGCGTCCCGGCTCCCGTCGTCGCCCGGCGAAAGAACAGGGAGCGCCTGGCCTGGGGAATCGCCGTCGCCGCGCTCGCTCTCGCGATTGCCGGCGGGGCGATGCTCCTGCGGCGGCCCGTCGCCGAGGCTCGAGCAATACGGCTCTCGCTCGAAATGCCGCCGAAGGCGCCGTTCGAGTCTTTCGACCACACCACGATCTCGCCCGATGGGAGGTTGATCGCGTTCGTCGCTCACACCGCCGCCGGCAAGCGCTCGATCTGGATCCGCCCGCTCGGCTCCCTTCAGGCGAACGCTCTGGCGGGCACCGAGGGCGCCATCCAGCTTTTCTGGTCGCCCGACAGCCGCTCGATCGGATTCTTCGCAGACGAGAAGTTGAAACGCGTGGAGGCCGCCGGCGGGCCGCCTCAGGTTCTGGCGGATGCCCCGACCCCCACGGGAGGCTCCTGGAGCCGGGACGGGGTCATCCTTTACGCTGTCAACCAGTACCAGGCCCTCTGGCGCGTGCCGGCGACGGGAGGCGCTCGCGCCGCCGCGACGAAGGTCGCGCCGGGGGAGGATGGTCACCTCTGGCCCTGCTTCCTGCCCGACGGGAAGCATTTCGTCTTCCTGGGCGACGCCTCGACGACGCCGAACCACTCGATTCGCCTGGGCACCCTCGATTCCCTCGACAGTGTGAAGCTCGTCCCGGCCGCCGTGACGAATCTTGCGGTCGCGCCGCCTGACTGGGTTCTCTTCGTGCGGTCCGGGGCGCTCATCGCTCAGCATCTGGACCTGGCGGCAAAGAAACTCGTGGGCGAGGCCGTGGCGCTCGGGGAGCAGATCGCCCATACCGACACGCCCCACGGCTTCGATTTCTCTGCCTCGGCCACCGGCGTGCTTCTCTATCGCAGCGCCAATCCCGACACCCGGCTCGCGTGGTTTGACCGTGCGGGAAAGCGCCTGGGAAATGTCGGGGAGCCGGCCCGTTATGGGAAACTCGAGCTCTCGCCCGACGAGAAGCAGGTCGCATTCGAGCGAGTCGACGCGGATGGCCGGCGCGCGAACCTCTGGGTGGTGGACCTGGCTCGAGGCTCCACCTCGCGGCTGACATCGACGCTCGGCTCCGACTATTCGCCGGTCTGGTCGCCCGACGGCGGCCGACTGCTCTTCGGGTCGGCCAGGCCCGGCCTCGCGGACCTCTTCGAGATCGGAGCCGGCGGGTCGGCGGAGCGCGAAGTCCTTCGGAGCCCGGTGGACAAGAATCCGCTCGACTGGTCGCGGGACGGGCGATTCGCGCTCTTCACGGCCTATTCGGCGGCGACCCGGGAGGACATCTGGATTCTGCCGCTCTCGGGGGGAGGCAAGGCGGCTCCACTGGTTGCCACACGGTTTTCGGAGACCGATGCCAAGATCTCGCCCGACGGCCGGTGGTTCGCGTATGTCTCAGACGAGTCGGGTCGAGCGGAGGTCTACGTGCAGTCGCTCGCGGACGCTGCGAACCGCCACCAGGTCTCGGTCGCCGGCGGGGAGCGGCCGCGGTGGCGAGGAGACGGAAGGGAGTTGTATTTCCTGGCGGGAGGAGCGCTCCAGTCCATCGAGATCCGGACGGCGTTGGCTTTCGAGGCAGGCCAGCCGAAGGAGCTCTTCAAGCTTCGTTACGCGGAGGACTACGCCGCCGCCCGGGACGGCCAACACTTTCTGGTGGCGGCGTCCGTTGACGAGAATCCCTTCCAGCCACCCACGATAGTCCTGAACTGGACCGCGGGGGTACCGAAGCCATGACGCTGGCAGCGGGAAGCCGTTTAGGTCCTTACGAGATCCTCTCGCCGCTCGGCGCGGGCGGAATGGGCGAGGTCTACCGGGCGCGTGACGGCAAGCTCGGGCGCGAGGTCGCGGTCAAGACGCTGCCCGAGGAGTTCTCGAGGGACGAGGAGCGACTGGCGCGCTTCGAGAGAGGCGAAGGTCCTGGCCGCGCTGAACCATCCCAACGTCGCGGCGATCTGCGGCCTGGAAGAATCCGGCGGCGCGCGCTTCCTGGTGCTGGAGCTCGAGCCCGGGCAGACCCTCGCCGAGAAGCTGGCCGCCGGTCCCCTGCCGGCCGAGCAGGCCCTTGGCGTCTGCCGCCAGGTCGCCGAGGCGCTCGAGGCGGCGCACGAGCAGGGGATCGTGCATCGCGACTTGAAGCCCGCCAACATCAAAGTCACTCCGGCGGGCAAGGTCAAGGTCCTCGACTTCGGCCTCGCCAAGGCCTTCGGGGCGGAGCCCTCGCGCGCAACATCTGCCGCGTCCGGTCGGAGGGGGGACCCCTCGAGCCGGTCACGCGATTTCCGGAGGGCGGGCTCTTCCTGGAGGAGCCGGCCCTTTCGCCCGACGGGCGCTATCTCTACTATTGCCGCGAGAACGGCGGCTCCTCGCTCTGGCTGATGACTCTGGAAGGGTAGGGAGCCGGGATGAAGTCCTTTTTCGCCGCGCTCGTTCTGGGAGTCTGCGCCGCCGGAGCCGCGGTGTCGGATGCGCCGATCACGGTGATCAAGGCCGCGCGGCTGATCGACGGGCGCGGCGGCCCTCCGATCGCGCCCGCGATGGTGCTCGTCGAAGGGGGCCGCATCGCGGCCGTCGGCAAGAGCCTCGCCATTGCGCCGGGCGCCCGCGTCGTGGATCTGGGCGAAGCGACGCTCCTGCCGGGCTTGATCGACCTGCACACGCACCTGACCGACAGGTTCGGGGTGCACTGGGAGGAGGCCCTGACGACGACGACTCCGCCCGAGGCCGCGCTCTGGGGAGCCAGGAACGCTCGGGACACGCTGCTCGCGGGGTTCACGACGTGCCGTGAAATGGGGCCGACCTGGCCGTACGTGGATGTGGCGCTGCGCGACGCGATCGATCAGGGCGCCGTCCCCGGCCCGCGCTTGCGAGTGCCCGGAAACTACGTCTCGTCGACCGGCGGCGCGGGCGACGCGCGGCAGTTTTCGATCTACGTCGACGTTCCGATCGTGCGGAACCTCGCCGACGGTCCCGAAGAAGTCACCAAGGCCGTGCGCACGAACTTCAAGAACGGGGCGGACTTCATCAAGATCCTGGTGACCGGAGCGGTGCTTTCCAAGGGGATCTCGCCCGGGGCGCAGCAATACTCCGACGCCGAGATCCAGGCGGCGGTGACCGAGGCGGCCCGCTGGGGCCGGCCGGTCGCGGCGCACGCGCACGGCGCGGAGGGCATCAAGGCCGCGATCCGGGCCGGCGTGCGGACGGTGGACCACGGGTCGTATCTAGACGACGAGGCCGTCGGTCTGCTCAAGGCCGCCGGCCGGAAGACCTTCTACGTCCCAACCCTCTACACGAGCGAAGCGATCCTGGGGGAGGAGGGCGCGCATATCCCCGCCTCCGAGGTCGAGCGCGAGCGGCAGATCCGGGACATCCAGTATGCCGGGTTCCGGCGGGCCCTCGCGGCCGGGATCCCGATCGGCTTCGGCACCGACTCGGGAGTGATCCCGCACGGCAAGAACGCGCACGAGATGGTCGTCCGCGTGGGTCTCGGCGAGCCGCCGATGTCCGCCATCGTGTCGGCGACGAGCCTGAACGCGGAGATCCTGGGCTGGTCGGACCGCATCGGATCCGTCGAGAAGGGCAAGCTCGCGGACCTCATGGCCGTCTCCGGCGACCCGCTCGCGGACATCCGGGCGATCGAGCGGGTCCGCTTCGTGATGAAGGGCGGCGTCGTCTACCGAAACGACTAGGCGAGATCGAACGCCAGGATTTCGGCTTTCGAAGCGGCGGCCGCGAAATCGAGTGTTGGCTCCGAGGATGCCGCGAGGCCGTCGCCGGCCGAGAGCGCCTGTCCGTTGACCGACAGGCCGCCCCTGAGGACCTGGACCCACGCGTGGCGGCCATCATGTAACCGATGTGCTACAGATTGGCCCGGCGCGAGCACCGACGCGTAGAGCCGGGCGTCCTGGCGGATCGCGATCGATCCGTCGGCGCCGTCGGGGGAGGCGACGAGCCGAAGCCGGCCGAGCTTGTCCGCCTCCTCGAAGCGCTTCTGGCCGTAGCGTGGAGCGTAGCCGGCGCGGTCGGGGAAGATCCAGATCTGGACGAAGTGGGTCGTCTGGTCGGCCGAGGCGTTGAACTCGCTGTGGCGCACGCCCGTGCCCGCGGACATGTACTGGACGTCCCCCGGCACGATGACCGAGCCGTTGCCCATGCTGTCCTTGTGGGCGAGCGCGCCTTCGAGGACGTACGAGACGATCTCCATGTCCCGGTGGCCGTGGGTCCCGAAGCCCTGTCCCGGGGCGACGCGGTCCTCGTTCAGGACCCGCAGGACGCGAAATCCGTCGAAGCGGGGGTCGTGGTAGTCGGCGAACGAAAAGGTGTGGTACGTGTCGAGCCAGCCGTGGTCGAAGTGGCCGCGCTCGGCGGAGCGGCGAATCTGGATCATGATTCCTCCGAAGGGACTTACGCGCGTCGCGCCGGCCGGGATTCCTTGACCCGCCCCGAGGAAGGTCATAGCGTGGAGCGATGGCAAAGCGCGATCGGTGGACCCGCAGGGGGTTCCTTTCGGCGGCAGCTTCCGCGGGGGCGGCGGTCTCGGTCGGCGCCTGGCCGGTCCGCGCCTCGGCGTCCTCGGCTCCGGCCTCCCCGGCGCCCGACCCGGGCCTGATCTCCGGGATCGTCCGGCCGTTTCCCTTGAAGCACGTGCGTCTCGGCCGCGGCCCCTTCCTCGACGCCCGCGACCGCAACGCGCGCTACCTGCTGTCCCTGCCGCAGGACCGGTTGCTCCATACCTTCCGCGTGAATGCCGGATTGCCCTCGTCCGCGAAACCGCTCGGCGGATGGGAGAAGCCCGACTGCGAGCTGCGCGGGCATTTCACCGGAGGCCACTACCTTTCCGCCTGCGCGCTGACCTATGCCGCCACCGGCGACGAGCAGTTCCGCGCGCGCGCCAACGCCATGGTCGCGGAGCTCGCGAAGTGCCAGAAGGCCCTGGGCTCGGGCTACCTCTCGGCGTTCCCCGAGGAGCAGTTCGACCGCCTGCGCAGCGGCGTCAGGGTCTGGGCGCCCTTCTACACCTACGACAAGATCCTGCGCGGGCACCTCGACGTGTCCCTCCACTGCGGCAACCCGCAGGCGCTCGCGACCGCCGAGGCGATGGGCGCCTGGGTCCGCAACTGGACCAAAGGGCTTTCCGACGCCCACATGGAGCGCATCCTGACGATCGAGTACGGCGGGATGAACGCCGTGCTGTACGACCTCGCGGAGGTGGCGGGCAAGGAGGAGTTGCGCGAGGTCGCCCATCGCTTCGACCAGAAGGCGTTCCTCGATCCGCTCGCGGCCCGCCGGGACGAGCTGACGGGCCTGCACGCCAACACGCAGTTTCCGAAGGTCATCGGCGCGGCGCGCCGCTACGAGCTGACCGGGGAGCGGCGGTACCGCGACATCGCGCAGTACTTCTGGGACGAGGTCACGGGGGAACGGACCTACTGCACGGGCGGCACGAGCGACGGCGAGCGCTGGCTGACGCCGCCCGGGGTGCTCTCGACCGCCCTCTCCCCCTCGTCGGCGGAGTGCTGCTGCGCGTACAACATGCTCCGGTTGACGCGGCACATCTTCGCCTGGACGGCGGACCCGCGCGCCGCGGACTACTTCGAGCGCACGTACTGGAACCACCGCCTCGGAACGCAGAACCCCGAGGACGGAACGCTCATGTACTACTACCCGCTCGCCTCGGGCTACTGGAAGTTCTACGGCGAGCCCTTCGATGCGTTCTGGTGCTGCACGGGCACGGGCGCCGAGGAGTTCGCCAGGGCCGGCGACTCGATCTACTTCCACGACGACGCCGGGATCTTCGTGAACCTCTTCATCGCATCGGAGCTCCGCTGGCCGGAGAAGGGCGTGCGCCTTCGACAGGAAACCTCCTTCCCCGACGAGGAGACGACGAGATTCATCGTCGAAGCCGAGAGGCCCGTCACGATGACGCTTCGGCTCCGGGTGCCGTGGTGGGCGACGCGGGGCGGAACCGTGAAGTTGAACGGCGCGGCCCTGCCGGCCTTCGCGAGCCCGTCGAGCTACCTGACGCTCGCGCGGACCTGGAAGACGGGGGACCGCGTCGAGCTCACGCTCCCGATGAGCCTCTCCGTCGCGCCCACACCGGACGATCCGAACGTCGAGGCCGTGATGTACGGGCCGCTCGTGCTGGCGGGGCGCCTGGGCGCGCAGGG
>JBLMXY010000056.1:0-4718 GCA_050257975.1 Acidobacteriota bacterium | reverse complement strand
GGCGGCCCTGGACTTCATGCGGCTCCACAAGGAGCACTGGCCGGGCTGGGAGGGCGAGACCGAGGTTCGCCAGATCTTCAACGGCGCGGACTTCCCGCCCGGCGCCGGGAAACCGTAGCCGGTCCTCCGCCGCAAATGGTCTCGGACAGGGTGATCCCGGCCGGCCGCGTCCTCTCGGGCGCGGCCGGCCCTCTTGCGCGACTCGGCGGCGATGTCTGAGCCCGACGCCTTCCGGCTCGAGCCGATCGGCGTCGTGCGGTCGGCCCTCCGGGACCGCGCGGCGGCGCCACGCCAGGGCGAGGAAGGCGCGCCGGACGCCTGGATCGAGGTCGAGCCGCGCGTCGCCGAGGGGCTCTCCGGGATCCGCGCCGGCGAGGAGCTCCTCGTCATCACGTGGCTTCACGAGGCCCGGCGCGACGTCTTGAAGGTGCACCCGAGATCGGACGAGCGTCTGCCGTTGACCGGGGTCTTCGCGACCCGCTCTCCCGACCGGCCGAATCCTCTCGGATTGCACCGCGTGACCGTCCGGAGGGTCGCGGGGAGGCGGCTGCGGGTGGGCCCGCTCGAAGCCATCGACGGCACTCCCGTGGTCGACATCAAGCCCGTCCTGGGGGCAGGTCGAAAGAAACGGAGGAAGTCCTCGGCGGACACGGGATCGTCCCAGTAAGCCGCATCCAGGCCGCGAGCTCTCGGCGGAATCCGGGGAAAGGCGGAGACGCCGCCTCAGCGGCGGTCCACCGGCGCAGAACCGCCGTCGACGAGGCGAGTCGGGCCGCCCAGGCGCAGCGACAACCATTCTTCCCATTTCCGCCGCAGGGCCTCCTGGCCCGCCCGGCTCGGCGGATGCCTCAAACGGAACAGAACGACGCGCGGCTGATCGGCGGAAGCAGGCTCGTAGAGCTCGGCCTGCGACAGGCGCGGCTCGAGCACCTTCCATTCCGCCTCGACGGCCTTCCAATCGATTCTTGGCCGGCTGGCCACTTCCGCCTCCGCCTTCCGGCGCGCCGCCTCTTGCTCCTCGCGCCTCTTCCCGGCCAGCGCCGTCTGGATCCGGGCAAGAGCGGTGCTCGAGTCGATGACGGAGGTCCGAAGGCTCTCCAGGGTCCGCCGAACCTCGGGCGAAAGGTCCGTCGTCAGGATCTCGAGGCGAGCCTTCGGAAGACGTTGTGCGAGCTCCCGAGTCAGCCGGGTCCTTTCCGCCTCGGACGGCTGGTCGAAGAGAAAGATCGAAAGAGTCGGCGGCGCTCCGGACGAGAATTGCCAGGTCGTGACACGGTGCTTTGCCGACAGCTCCCTCACGAAGGCGCGTGCGATCCGCCGCTCCGTGTTCTCGTGAACCGTCGAGTAGAGCGAGTAGCAGAGAGGCAAGAGAAAAGCCGTCGTGACGCCGAGCGCGAGCCATCGCGACATTTGCGAGCCGCTCTCGGCGGCCGTCTCGACGAAGTGCATCCTGCGAAAGAGAACGTATGCGCAGAGAACGATCGCCATGGCGTTGACGGCGAAGAGATAGAAGGCCCCCATCGCGATGGCCCACTGCCCCGTGGCCAGTCCGTACCCCGCCGCGCAGAGGGGCGGCATGATCGCGATCGCGATGGCGACTCCCGGGAGAGCCGCCGAGATCTTTTCGTTGGTCAGGGCGATGACTCCGGCGATCGCCGCGGCAAGCGCCACGAGCAGGTCGAGCAGGTTGGGCTTCGTTCGAGCGAGGATTTCGGCGGTCGCGTCCTGGAGGGGTGAGGCGAAGAAATAGACCGTGCTGACCAGGAGCGGGAGCCCCACCGAAACGCCGACATAGACCGCAGACCGGCGCGCCGTCGGACGGTCGCGCACCGCCAGCCCGTAGCCGAGGCCGACGATCGGCCCCATCTGCGGCGAAATGAGCATGGCCCCGATCACGACCGCGACGCTGTTCGTGTTCAATCCCACCGACGCGATCACGGCCGAGGCCACGAGAAACCACAGCTTCTCGTTGCGGATCGGCACGAGCTCCCCGATGCTCCTCTGGGCGGCGGCCTGGTCTCCCGACATCCGGAGTCGGGCCCAGCGACGAACGAGGGTGCGCCACCACGCGCTGCGGCGCTCGAGCCGCTCCGACCCGCTCATGCCGTGCCCACGGATTCCATCGTAGTACGGAGCCGGCGCCGACCGTCCGGGCTCGCGTGGGGCTCCCGCCGGGGCGCCGCCCGGTCTTGCTTAGGGGGACGGAAATGCTCTAAACGGGTGGCCGTGGCGGCCAGCGATGCGCATCGGGCGATCGACGCGGTCTGGAGGATCGAGTCGCCGAGGTTGATCGCCGGCCTCGCTCGGATCGTGCGCGACGTCGGGCTGGCCGAGGACCTCGCGCAGGACGCGCTCGTCGCGGCGCTCGAGCGGTGGCCCGAGTCGGGCGTCCCCGACAATCCGGGCGCCTGGCTCATGACGGCCGCGAAGAACCGCGCGATCGACCTGCTTCGCCGCTCCGAGCGGCTCGACCGCAAGCATGAGGAGCTCGGCCGCGAGCTCGAGGCCCGGCGGGAGAGGATCGTGTCGGATCTCGACGCCGCGATCGACGACGACGTCGGCGACGACCTGCTGCGCCTGATGTTCACGGCCTGCCACCCGGTGCTCTCGACGGAGGCGCGCGTCGCGCTGACGCTGCGCCTGATCGGAGGCCTGACCACCGCCGAGATCGCGCGCGCCTTCCTGCTCTCGGAGGCGACCGTCGCCCAGCGGATCGTGCGGGCCAAGCGGACGCTTTCCGAGGCGCGCGTCCCCTTCGAGGTCCCCCGCGGGGTCGATCGCGCCACCCGCCTGTCCTCGGTGCTCGAGGTCATCTACCTCGTGTTCAACGAGGGCTACGCCGCGACCGCCGGCGACGACTGGATGCGCCCGGCGCTCTGCGAGGATGCGCTTCGCGTGGGCCGGATCCTGGCCGGGCTCGCCCCGAACGAGCCGGAGGTCCACGGCCTCGTCGCGCTGATGGAGATCCAGGCGTCGCGCGCGTTTGCGCGGGTCGGGCCGGCGGGGGAGCCGGTTCTGCTTCTCGACCAGGACCGCGGACGCTGGGACCCGCTGCTGATCCGCCGGGGCCTCGCGGCGCTCGAGCGCGCGGAGCGGCTCGGCGGCTCTCAGGGCCCGTACGCCCTCCAGGCGGCGATCGCCGCCTGCCACGCGCGGGCGCGCACTGCCGAAGAGACGGACTGGGCGCGCATCGCGGAGCTGTACGGGCAGCTTGCGGAGCGCGCGCCGTCGCCCGTTGTCGAGTTGAACCGCGCGGTCGCGATCGCGATGGCTTCCGGCCCGGCCGCGGGCCTCGAGCGCGTCGAGGCGCTCGCCTCCGAGCCCCTGCTCGCGCGGTACCACCTGCTGCCGGCCGTGCGGGGCGATCTGCTCGAGAAGCTCGGCCGCTTCGACGAGGCCCGCGCGGAGTTCGAGCGCGCCGCCTCGCTCACTCAGAATGCCCGCGAGAAGGCGCTGTTGTCCGAGCGGGCCGCCTCGTGCGCGCGCGCCGCGGCGCCGCAGACCGGCGGCTAGCGTCGTTTCTCAAGACGTTGTTCGCCGGTTCATCCGCCCGAGTCGAGGCAAGACCTTTCGCCTCCTCTCCCCCCGGTGGGGGGAGAGGCAGGGTGGGGGGGGCCGCCCACCGAGAATGCGGCTCGCGGGGAAATCCGGCAAAGGGCTGCCCTCACCCCAACCCTCTCCCGCCGGGAGAGGGACCGCTCGAAGGTGTGAACGACGTGTTGAGAACGGACGGCTAACCGCCGGCCATGGCCCCGACGACCAGGAACGGCTCCGCTCCCGCCGCGACCGCGTCGGGCAGCGGAGCGTCGGGGGACTCGTGGGAGAGATCCTCCTGGCAGGCGAAGAACCGGACGAAGGGACGGCGCTTCTGCGTGACGTGGTCGCGGATCGTCCCCTGCAGCACCGGATAGCGGGCCTCGAGCGCGTCGAGGACGGAGCGCTGCGTGACCGGGCCCGCGAGGTCGAGCTTGACCTCGCCGTCGACCCGCGCCAGCGTGCGCAGGTGGGTCGGGATCACGACGCGGATCACGGCAGTGTCTGGACCTCGACCGACAGCACGGCGGGAAGATCCCGCACGATCGGCGCCCAGCTGTCTCCGGCGTCGGCGGAGCCGTAGACCTGGCCGCCGGTGGTGCCGAAATAGACGCCGCACGAGTCGAGCGCGTCCACGGCCATCGCGTCGCGCAGGACGTTGACGTAGCAATCCTGCTGCGGCAGGCCCTTCGTGAGGGCCTCCCACTCGTTTCCGCCCGAGCGGCTCCGGTAGACGCGAAGCTTCCCGTCCGGCGGATAGTGCTCCGAGTCGCTCTTGATGGGCACGACGTAGACGGTTTCCGGCTCGTGTGCGTGGACGTCGATCACGAAGCCGAAGTCGGTCGGCAGGTTGCCGCTCACCTCCTGCCACGAGTCGCCGGCGTCGTCGCTGCGAAGAACGTCCCAGTGCTTCTGCATGAAGAGCACGTCGGGGCGCGCCGGGTGCATCGCGATGCGGTGGACGCAGTGGCCGACCTCCGCCTCGGGGTCCGGCAGCTCGTATTTGGACTGAAGACCCTTGGTCGCCACGCGCCAGGTCTTGCCGCCATCGTCGGTTCGAAACGCGCCCGCCGCCGAGATGGCGACGAACATGCGGCCGGGACGGCTCGGGTCGAGCAGGATCGTGTGGAGGCACATCCCCCCGGCGCCGGGTTGCCAGAGATTGCCTTTCACGCTCCTCAGAG
>JBLMXY010000055.1:0-16174 GCA_050257975.1 Acidobacteriota bacterium | reverse complement strand
TTCCCCGCACTTCCCTTTCGACCAGGCGCTTGATTCGGACGAGCTCGCAGTTCTCCCTCAGGCCGGCGGTGGCCGAGACGTACACGAATCGCCGGACTCCCTCGCGGCGAGCGGCGTCGAGGAGCGCCAGCGCGCCGTCCCGGTCGGTTGCCGCCAGGCCGTCGCCCGGCATCCGGCGATTCTGTCCGTTGGCCGTGGTGACGACGGCCTCGATTCCCCGGCAGATCGCCGGGAGTCCCGTCGGATCCCGAAGGTCGCCCACGGCGATTTCCGCGCTGAGAGCGGCCAACTCGCTTTTTCCCGGGGAAGACGAGCGCAGGAGCGCCCGGACCTTCTCGCCGCGATCCGCGAACGCGCGGCAGACCTCCTTGCCAAGAAGACCGGAGGCCCCGGCGACGAGGATCATGGCGCCTCCTGGTGGGGCCGGGCGGACTCGAACCGCCGACCTAGAGTTTAGGAAACTCTTGCTCTATCCACCTGAGCTACGGCCCCTCAGCGAGTTAGCTTATCCGACGGCTCTCGATCCGCCGAGGGCGCCTGGAAGGCTGCGGATACTGGCGCCGAAGTGCGATAGGCTTACGAGCGTCTCGCGGCCCGGAAGACCTCTTCTTCCGGGGCTCCGTAGAGAAGAGGCCCGGACGCCTCGCGGGGGAACTGATGGGCTCGCATTCCGGGTCGGCACACGGGTGGGAGACTCTGGACCGCATCGCGCGGAGCGATCAGGCGGTGTTCGCGACCGATTGCGCCGAGCGGATCATCCTGTGGAACAAGAAGTGCGAAGCGCTCCTCGGCCGGCCGGCCCGCAGCGTGCTCGGCCGGCGGTGCTACGAGGTCACCGGCGGCCTCGACGTGCAGGGCAACCTCTATTGCCACCAGAGCTGTCCGGTCGCCTTCCAGGCCCGGGAGAAGAAGCAGCAGCCGGTCCGGAGCTTTCCTCTTTCGGTCGAGGTTCCCGGAAAGGGCCATCGGCGGTTCGAGGTGTCGATGTTCGCGGTCCCCTCCTATCACCCGGCGCTTGCGGCCGTCGTGCACGTCCTGCGCGAGGGGAGGGTCGAGTCGGCGCTCGAACGGGAGCTCTCGCGGGAGACGCCGGCTCGCGATCCTCTCTGGCCGATGACCACCAACCGCGGAGAGCCCGTATACCTGACGGACCGCGAGCGGGAGATCCTGAAATGCCTCGCGGAGGGGATGGGCACTCCGTCGATCGCCAGGCGCCTGCTCATCGCGCCGGTGACCGTTCGAAACCACACGGCGAAGATCCTCCAGAAGCTCGACGTTCACACCAAGCTCGCCGCGGTCGTCTTCGCCTACCAGCAGCGGCTGCTGACGCCGCCGGATCAGTTCGAGTCGACACCGTCCGCCGAGCGCCAGCCGTCCTGACCGCGGGCCTTTCCCCGATCGGCGCGCGGCCGCGATAACCTCTCCCGCGGGAGGTCCCGATGCGCCGTCGCCGGAAGCGGGCCGGGGCGGCCACCCGGGCCTGCGCCCTGCTGGCAGTCGCCGCGTCCCTCCAGGCCAGGGATGCCGGGCGTCTTCGACGCCGGCGGGCCGAAAGGCCGCGGTCGATGCGGTGTCCGCCGCCTACGACCGAACCGATTCGCCCGGATCCGCGCTCGGGATTTTCCAGAACGGCCGGATCGAATACGCGCGGGGCTACGGCATGGCGAACCTGGAGCTCGGCTCCGCCAACTCCCCGCAGACCGTCTACGACATCGGCTCGACGGCAAAGCAGCTCACCGCGTTTGCGATCCTGTTGCTCGGCCGCGACGGCAAGCTCTCGGTCGTGCGCAGTTTCTCCGCTTCCCCCGGGAGCACCTTGTCCGTGGCCTGCCTCTGCAACCTCTCGACGTCCAATCCCAGCCGCCTCGCGCGCCAGGTGGCGGCGATCGACCTCGCCGAAAAGATGGAGAAGGAAGCGGTTCCCAAACAGACCGAGGCCGGCAAGCCGGCCTCGCTGACGGAATCGCAGGCGGCCAGGCTCGGAGCGCCTACCGCGACCCCGCCTCCGGCGCCGTCGCCCTCCTCTCGGCCGAGGGCGGCAAGCTCGCGCTGGAGCTCCAGGGCGAACGGCAGGCACCGCGCGATCGCGGCAGATCCCTGGAAGCCGATGCGTCGCGATGCGTTCACGCTGGGACCGCTCTCGGCGACGTTTCGGCGCGAGGCGGGAGGAAGGATCGTCGGCGTCGAGCTCGACGCCGGCCGCGTCCGGGCAATCGCGTGCCGAAAGGTCTCGGGATCGCCGCGGCGGCGAGCTAGCGTCTCGCCTCGCTCTCCTCGGGAAGGATCCTTCGAGCCGGCTTGTGCGCGGGCGTCTCCTCCGGAACGGCGAGGTAGAAACCCTGGCCATAGGGGATCCCCAGGCGGCGGCATTCCTCGAGGTCCTGCGGCGTCTCGATCCCCTCGGCCACGCACACGGCGTCGATCCGCCGGGCGAGGTTGACCAGCATCTCGACGACGTCTCGCTTGATCGTGTCGGAGTGAAGCCCGGTGACGAGCGTGTTGGCGACCTTCAGGAAGTTGGGCCGCAGCTCGGCGATCGACTGCAGCGAGGCGTAGCCGGAGCCCGCGTCGTCGATCGCGATGCGGAAGCCGTGCCGGCGCAGCTCCCTCAAGGCGTCCCGGAAGACCGGGACGTCCCGGATGGCGGAGCGCTCCGTCACCTCGAGCACGACCTTCTCCTTCAGCGCGAAGAGCGAGGGCAGAGTGTCGGGGCCCCGGGACGAAAGCGCGGTGATCGAGTCGGCCTCGACGTTGATGAAGAGCAGCGGCCCCGGCTGAATCTGGTAGCGCGCAGCCGAGGAACCCAGACACAGCTGCTCGAGCTCCCAGATCGTCTCGTTCTCTCCGGCGAAGGCGAAGAGCAGCTCCGGGCTCTCGAAGGCGGTGTCGAGCGGCCCGCGGGTCAGGGCCTCGTGGCCGAAGAGCTCGAGCGAGGAGAGGCTGAAGATCGGCTGGTAGACGGTCCGGATGCGTCCCCGCCGCAGGATGTCCTTGAAGGTCTCGCGCAGAATGGTCTGGCGCTCCTCCTCCTTGGTCGAAGCCACGTTGATCGCCTCGCGCAGCGCCCGATAGACCAGCCGCTCCACCCGCATCTGCGGGTTGGAACGGATGACCGCGTGCCCGACGAAGACCCCGATCCGCTTGTGGATCCGCGAGCCGAACGCCTCGTCGAGCGTGCCGCGCAGGGACTCCTCGACCTGCCGCGCCTTGCGCTGCAGGCGGGCCAGCGTCTCGTTGCCCGCCTCGAGGCTCGTGAAGACGTAGAAGTCGGAGCCGCCGGCCCGGTTGACCGCGACGAAGTCTTCGCTCGCGAAGAGCGTGCCGAGCATCCGCCGCAGCGCTCTCCCGGTCTCGCGCAGCAGGTCGTCGAAGACTTCCCAGCCGTACGTCGCCTCGATGTGGCTGTACTGCTCGACGTCCACGAAGAGGACTCCGAGGTCCCGGTTGTCCAGCAGACGGTCGCGAAGGGCGTCGATGATGACGGGCACCGTCGGCAGCCGCGTGACCGGATCGAACAGGAGGTTCTTGAAGCGGACCTCTTCGTTCTCGCCCGTCAGGAAGGCGGGCGGGGAGGCGTCGCGCTCCTCGAGGAGCTTTTGCACCGTGGCGAGGAGCTTGCGGCGGGTGAAGGGCTTGGTGATGTACTCGTCGGCGCCGGCCTGCATCCCCGTGATCAGGTCGCGGATCTCGTTCTTGACGGTCAGCATGGCGATCGGGACCTGGCGCGTCTCCGGCGCGTTCTTCAGGGTCGTGCAGACTTCCCAGCCCGACAGCTCCGGCATCATGACGTCGAGCAGGATCAGGTCGGGCCGCAGCTCGAGCGCCATCTCGATGCCCTCGCGGCCGTTTCGCGCGGTGTGCGCGACATAGCCAGCGCCGCCCAGAATTGTCTGGACGATCAGCAGAATGTCGTCGTCGTCGTCGACGACGAGAATCTTCTCGCCGCTCATTTCTATCCTGGGCTGTCCTCGGATGGAGACGGCCTATTCTAGCATCAGCACCGAGTGAATCCTGCGCCCCGGAAGGAGGCGCTTGCCCTCGAGCCCCGCGAGCTCGATCAGGAATGTGAAGCCGAGCACGTGCGCTCCCAGACGCTCGACCAGTTCGCCCGCGGCCCGCGCGGTCCCTCCCGTGGCGAGCACGTCGTCCGCGATCAGAACTCGCTCGCCGCGAGCGAACGCGTCCGCATGCACCTCGAGGCTGTCCCGGCCGTACTCGAGGCCGTAGGAGACCCGCACGCTCTGCCGCGGAAGCTTGCCGGACTTGCGGGCCGGGACGAAACCGATGCCGAGCTCCCGCGCGAGCGCCGCGCCGAACATGAAGCCGCGCGCCTCGATGCCGAGGATCTTGCCCGGCGTCTCGCCGCGAAACGGGTCGGCCATCGCGCGCACCGCCGCCGAGAAGGCCTCTCCCGAGGCGAGCAGAGGCGTGATGTCGCGAAAGAGAATTCCCGGCGTCGGGAAGTCCGGAACGTCGCGGATGTAGGAGCGCAGATCGGTCATCCCCGGATCTCGAAGGAATCGAAGCCGCCGACCACGACTTCCTCGACCAGGAGTTCCGTCACCCGCCCGAGACGCGGCCCTTCGCGCAGGCGCTCGAGGTAGCGGGCGACGGCCTCCTCCTCCCCTTCGGCCAGCGACTCGACCTTCCCGTCCGGGAGATTACGCACCCATCCGGTCACCCCGAGCTCGTTGGCCGCCCGTTCGGCGAAGAACCGGAAGCCCACGCCCTGGACTCGGCCGACGACCGTGACGCGGCGGGCGATCACGCGCGGGCTCTCCCGAACTTTCCGACGAGCGGAACGAAGACGACCGACTCGCCGTCCTCCTGCGCAAAGTCGGTCTTGCGGCGGCGGATCACGCGGACGCGCTGTCCCTCCGGCGGGCCGATCGGCGCGACGAGCCGTCCCCCGACGGCGAGCTGCCGGAGCAGCGGCTCGGGAACCTCGTCGGTACCGGCCGTGACCAGGATCCGGTCGTACGGAGCGGCGGCGGGATATCCGTAGGTGCCGTCGAAGGCCTTGATCGAGACGTTGCGGCAGCCCAGGCCGCGCAGCGTCTCGGAGGCGCGCCGCGCCAGCCCGTCGATTCGCTCGAGCGAATAGACGGTGCGCGCGAGAACCGCCAGCACGGCCGTCTGGTATCCCGAGCCGCTGCCGATCTCGAGCACCTTGTGGCCGGCCTCGAGCGCGAGGCGCTGCGTCATCAGGCCGACGACGTAGGGCTGCGAGATCGTCTGGCCGAATCCGATCGGCAGCGAGTGGTCCCCGTAGGCCTTGCCGCGCAGGGGCTCGGGCACGAAGAGATGCCGCGGCACCTGCCGCATCGCTTCGAGCACCCGGGGATCGTCCACGCCCCGCGGCGCGACGAATCGGGAGACCATCTCGCGCCGCAACGCCTCCTCCCGGGCGCTCCCCGGCGGAGGCTCGAAGGATGCTGGCATTCGCGGCCATTCTAGGGTCCGGGCGGCCGGAAGAAAAGCAAGCAAATCGCGCGCGAGGCCTTAGAATGAAGGTTTGTGTTCGGAGACGGAGGAACGGTGACTCCACAAGACGCAACCGAAGTCGCGCCGACGACCGCCGGGGTCTCGCGCGAGGAAGCGAAGAAATGGTACGCCCTGATGCACCTCGCCCGGGTCCTCGATGACCGGGCCCCCAATTACCTCAAACAGGGGCTCGGCTGGAGCTATCACGCTCCGTGCGCGGGCCACGACGCGATCCAGCTCGCCCTCGGCATGACCTTCCGCCCCGGCCGGGACTACCTCTTCCCCTACTACCGCGACCTGACGACCTGTGTCGCCGCCGGGCTGACGGCCGAGGAGATCCTCTTGAACGGCATGTCCAAGGCGACCGACGTCGCCTCGGGCGGCCGCCACATGTCCAACCATTTCGCCAAGCCCGAGATCGGGATCCAGAACGTCTCCTCCTGCGTCTCCAACCACGCGCAGCACGCCGCCGGCCTCGGGCGCGCCATCAAGACCTACGGCAAGGACGCGATCGTCTTCTGCTCGGTCGGCGAGTCCTCGATGTCGGAGGGCTACTTCTACGAGGCCGTCAACGGGGCTTCCCGGGAGAAGCTGCCCGTCGTCTTCGTGGTCCAGGACAACGGCTACGGCATCTCGGTGCCGAAGGCGGACCAGACGGCAAACCCCTATGCGAGCGACAACTTCCGCGGGATGGCGAACCTCGAGGTCATTCACTGCGACGGCCTCGACGTCTTCGACTCCTTCCGGGCCATGCGCCGGGCCGTCGAGTTCGTCCGCTCGGGAGCCGGGTGCGCGATCGTTCACGCCGTCGTCGTGCGCATCCACTCCCACTCCAACTCCGACCGGCACGAGCTGTACCGCACGCCCGAAGAGCTCGAGGCCGCGCGGGCGGCCGATCCGCTGCCGCGGTTCCGCCGCGCGCTGCTCGAGAGCGGTGTCGTGAGCGAGCCGGAGCTCGAAGCGATCGAGGCGCGGAACCTGAAGGCTTACGAGGAGGCGGCCGACCGCGCCCGCACGGCGCCCGATCCGGATCCCGCCTCGATCCTCGAGTTCGTCAGCCCGGACCCGTGGACGCCCGAGAAGTGGCCCGAGGGCCTTCCCGACGGGACGGGCGAGCCCCTGACCCTGGTGCAGGCCATCAACCAGACGCTCAAGGAGGAGTTCCGCCGCAACCCCCACACCTACATCTGGGGACAGGACGTCGCCTACCGCGAGAAGGGAGGCGTCTTCAACGTCACCAAGGGGATGCAGCAGGAGTTCGGCCCGCACCGCGTGTTCAACGGACCGATCGCGGAGGACTACATTCTCGGCACCTCCGACGGCTTCTCCCGGCTCTCCGAGGAGATCCGCGTCGTCGTCGAGGGCGCGGAGTTCGCCGACTATTTCTGGCCGGCCGCCGAGCAGATGGTCGAGATGTCCCACGAGTTCTGGCGAACGCGCGGCAAGTTCGTGCCCAACGTGACCGTGCGCCTCGCCTCGGGCGGCTACATCGGAGGAGGGCTCTACCACTCGCAGAACATCGAAGGCTGGCTCACGACCCTGCCCGGCATCCGGATCGTGGTTCCCGCCTTCGCCGACGACGCGGCGGGGCTGCTCCGGACCGCCATCCGCTCTCGCGGAATCACGCTCTACCTCGAGCCGAAGTTCCTCTACAACAACCCGGTGGCGCGCGCGAACGTGCCGGCGGAGTTCGCGGTCCCCTTCGGCAAGGCGCGCGTGCGGCGCGAGGGAACCGATCTGACGATTGCCGCGTACGGCACGCCCGTTCACTTCGCGCTCGAGGCGGCGGAGGCTCTCGAAAAGGAGGGGCGCCGGGTCGAGGTCATCGACATCCGGTCGCTCGTCCCGCTCGACGCCGAGACGATCGCCCGCTCGGTCAAGAAGACCAGCCGGCTGCTCGTCGCGCACGAGGACAAGGTCCACGGCGGCTTCGGCGGCGAGATCGCCTCGCAGATCCAGGAAGCCGTGTTCCCGTGGCTGGACGCGCCGGTCGGGCGCGTCGGCTCGACCTTCACGCCGGTCGGGTTCAGCCGGATCCTCGAGCGGGCGATCCTGCCCTCGGCCGAAAAGGTGCTCGCGGCGGCGAAAAAAGTCCTGGAATACTGAGCCACCGCCCCGTCCCGCCCCCGCGAGTGCCCCGCGCCCCCCTTCTGTTCGTCTCCCACGGCGCGCCGAGCGTCGCCCTCGAGCAGAGCGACTACACGCGGGCGCTGACGGCGTTCGGAAAGGGTCTCCGGCCCGCCGCCGCCGTGGTCGTCTCCGCGCACTGGGAGGAGCGCCGGCCGGTGCGCGTCGGCGCCGCGGCGCGGCACCGGACGCTCCACGACTTCGCGGGCTTCGCGGACGCGCTGTACGAGATCCAGTATCCCGCCCCGGGCGATCCCCCGCTCGCCGCCGAGATCGTGCGGCGGCTCGAAGCCGAGGGCCTCGCCGCGTCGCCCGACCCGGTCCGGCCGCTCGATCACGGCGTGTGGGTGCCGCTGCGGTTGCTCTTTCCGGACGCGCGCGTCCCGGTCGTCCCGGTCGCGCTGCCGCGCCCGCGAAGCCCCGAGGAGGTCGCGCGCATCGGGTCGGCCCTCGCCGCGCTGCGCGACCGGGGCGTCCTGCTGGTCGGCAGCGGCGGCGCCGTGCACAACCTGTCGCGGATCTCCTTCGAGCGCAGGCAGGCCGAGCCCGAGACCTGGGCGCGGGAATTCGACGCGTGGCTCGCCGGCCGTCTCGCCGCGCGCGACCTCGATGCGCTGCTCGCCTGGAGGCAGCGCGCCCCGCATGCCCCGACGGCGCACCCGACGACCGAGCACCTGGATCCCGTCTTCTTCGTGGCCGGCGCCGCCGGCGAGGCGGACCGCGCGCAAACGCTCCACGAGGGCTTCGACTACGGCAACCTGTCGATGCGCACGGTGGCCCTCGGCTGATCCCGGCGGGGACAGGCGGCCCGCGCTTCTGATTCTTTTGCATCATGGCGGGCCGCGGGGACCGGCCCGACCATGTTGTCGCTTTCATGAGAGAGTCCCTGCGAGACCGCGAACACCTGCTGCGAGTGGTTGCCCTCTTCGTGGCAGGGCTGCTGCTCTTCGTCGCGGTTCGCGCGCTCCTGGTTCCCTCCGACTTCGGCCGGTACGGCCACTACCGGGCCGGCGCGCTCGCCGACGTCCGGGCGACGGCGCCCTCCTACGCGGGGCGCCAGGCCTGCGCCGACTGCCATCCGGACATCGGAGAGGCGCTCGCCAAGGGCAAGCACGCGGGCGTGGGATGCGAGAGCTGCCATGGCGCCCTGGGGCGGCACGCCGCGGACCCGGAGAAACTCAAGCCGGCGAAGCTCGCGGTGCCCGGGCTCTGCCTCACCTGCCACATGGCCAACGTCGCCAAGCCGAAGAAGTTCCCCCAGATCGACCCGGCCGACCATGGCGAAGGCGCGCCCTGCACCTCCTGCCACGCCGCGCACCACCCGGGAGATGCTCCATGACGACCGACCGCCGCCAGTTCCTCTCCGACGCCGGCAAGTACATCCTCCTGACCGGCGCGGCCGCGGTCGCCTTCGACAAGGTGATGGCCGGCGTCCCCGCCGAGGCGGAGAACTACCGCATGACCGACCACTGGTGGGCCTATGCGATCGACATCGAGAAGTGCATCGGCTGCGGCAGCTGTGTGCGCGCCTGCAAGGCGGAGAACGGCGTCCCGCCCGAGCCCTTCTACTTCCGGACGTGGGTCGAGCGGTATCACGTCAAGCCGGAGGACCCCATCCATCCGGAGGTCGACTCCCCCAACGGCGGCTACGACGGCTTTCGCGAGCTCTACCCCGCCGGCGACGGCAGCAAGAGCTTCTTCGTCCCGAAGATGTGCAACCACTGCACCGACTCTCCCTGCGAGCAGGTCTGCCCGGTCGGCGCCACGTTCCGCAGTCCGGACGGGGTCGTGCTGGTGGACAAGAAGTACTGCCTCGGATGCCGCTACTGCATCCAGGCGTGCCCCTACGGCTGCCGGTTCCTCGATCCGCGGACCAATACGGCCGACAAGTGCACACTCTGCTACCACCGGATCACGAAGGGCAAGACCACGGCCTGCGTCGAGGTCTGCCCGACGGGAGCGCGGCAGCTCGGGGACCTGAAGAACCCGAAGGATCCGATCCATGCCTTCCTGCGCGAGAACAAGGTCGAGGTCCTGAAGCCGCAGATGGCGACCGGCGCGAAGCTCTACTACGCGGGCCTGGACGGCTCGGTGCGCTGAGGGAAAAGGAGAAACGGCATGCCGCCGGTCGAACAGGTCTCGGGCTTCATGTATCCCAACGAAGTGGAGCTCCAGTGGAGCCTTCTGATCGTCCTCTACCCCTACATCACGGGGCTCGTCGCCGGCGCCTTCATCCTCGCCTCGCTCGCGCGGGTCTTCAACGTGGCGGCGGTCAAGCCCACCTACCGGCTCTCGCTGCTCACGGCGCTCGCCTTCCTGCTCGTGGCGCCCCTTCCCCTGCAGCTCCACCTCGGGCACCCGGAGCGCTCCTTCGAGATGTACCTGACGCCGCACAAGACCTCGGCGATGGCCATGTTCGGCTTCGTCTACCTCTGGTACCTGATGGCCGTGCTGGTTCTGGAGATCTGGCTCGACTACCGCCGGGAAATCGTCGAGACCTGGCGCAATAGCCGGGGCGCCAAGCGCGTGCTCTACGGGATCCTGGCGCTCGGCTCGGACAACATCAGCGAGGAGTCGCTGCGGATCGACGAGCGCATCGGGCGGGTGATCACGATCATCGGCATCCCGTCGGCCTTCCTGCTCCACGGTTACGTGGGGTTCATCTTCGGCTCGATCAAGGCCAATCCCTGGTGGTCGACCCCGATGATGCCGATCGTCTTTCTCTTCTCCGCGATCGTCTCCGGCATCGCCGCGGTGCTTCTCATCTACATGCTGGTCTCGTGGCTGTCCGACCGCCCGATCGACATGCCGTGCGTGGACACGGTCGCGAAGTACCTCTTCTTCGCCTTCGCGATCGATTTCTCGCTCGAGCTGCTCGACCTGGTGCACCGGATCTACGAGGCGGACGAGTCGTTCCGAAGCCTCGACTTCATGGTCAAGACGAAGCTGTTCACCTCGCAGATCGTCATGCAGATCATCCTGGGCACGCTTCTCCCGCTGGGTCTGCTCGCCCTGACCCAGATCGTGCGCGTCACCGAGCAGGCTCGCAAGACGATCTACGCGGTCTCGGGCCTCCTGACGCTCGCGGGCATCTTCGCGATGCGCTGGAACGTCGTCATCGGAGGTCAGCTCTTCTCCAAGAGCTTTCTCGGCTACACGACCTACAAGGTGCAGTTCGCGACGCGCGAGGGCCTGCTGCCGGCGATCCTGTTGATGGTCCTGCCCTTCGGCATCCTCTGGGTCCTGGTCCGGCTGCTGCCTCCCTGGAGGACGGAGCGGGCGGCGGAAGCCTCTCCGGGAGTGATCTAATAGAATCACGCCGCCGCGCACGCCGACCGGATTTCCGGGCGCGGCAACGAGAGGAGACCAACCGATGCGGACCTCGCGAGGGCGCCCGGGAATGACTCGCCGCCGGAAGGCGGCCAGAGCCTTCCCGAAATGAAGGGACCCGAGGCCGCAGTCTCCGACGACCCGACTCGCCGGAGCTGGATCACCTGGCTTCTCGGCACGACCCTCGGGGCGACGATCGTCTCCTTTCTCTACCCGGTGCTGCGCTACCTGGTCCCGCCGGTCTCCCTGGAGCCGTCCCAATCCGAGGTCGAGCTCGACCTCAAGGCCTCGCAGATTGCGCCCAACACGGGCCGCATCATTCCCTTCTCCGGCAAGCCCGTCCTGCTCTTCCGGACCGCCTCGGGCGAGCTGCGCGCCCTGACGGCAACCTGCACGCACCTGGCCTGCACCGTCCAGTACCGGCCGGACCGGACGGACATCTGGTGCGCCTGCCACAACGGCGTCTACGACCTGAACGGTTCGAACGTTTCGGGACCGCCTCCGCGCCCGCTCACGAAGCTCGACGTCAACGTCCGGGGGGATCGGATTGTCATCCGGCGCGCCTGACCGATCGCCCAACTGGACGGACGCGGCCATGGCGTGGCTCCGTGACCGCCTCGGGTTGGAGGCCCTCGCGTACGTGGCGGCCAAGAAGGAAGTCCCGATCCACCGCTACACGATCTTCTACTACCTCGGCGGGATGGCGCTCTTCCTCTTCCTCGTGCAGGTGGCGACGGGCATCCTCCTGCTCCTCTACTACCGGCCGAGCGCCTCGGAAGCCTTCGAGAGCGTGCAGTACATGATGGCGGAGGTCCCGTTCGGCTGGCTCATCCGATCGATCCACTCCTGGGGAGCGAACCTCTTCGTTGGCGTCGTGATGCTCCACATGGTCTCCGTCTTCTTCCTGAAGGCCTACCGGGCGCCGCGGGAGATGACGTGGATCACCGGCGCGCTGCTGCTCTTCCTCGCGCTCGGCTTCGGCTTCTCCGGCTACCTCCTGCCCTGGAACGAGCTCTCCTTCTTCGCCACGCGCGTCGGAACCGACGTTCCCGCCCAGATCCCGGTCGTGGGGCCCCTGCTCTCGCGGATCCTGCGCGGGGGATCCGACGTGACCGGCGCGACGCTCTCGCGCTTCTACGGCATCCACGTCGCGATCCTCCCCGCGATCGCGACGCTTCTGCTGGGAGTGCACCTGCTGCTCGTCCAGAAGCACGGAATGAGCGTGCCGCCCTCCGAGGAGAACCGGACGAGCCGCGGAGCGCTGCGTTTCTTTCCCGACTTCCTGATGCGCGACATGGTCGGCTGGCTCGTCGCGGTCGGCCTCCTGGCGGCCCTGGCGGCGTTCCTGCCATGGGAGCTCGGAAAGAAGGCCGACCCCTTCGCCTCCGCCCCGTCGGGGATCCGGCCGGAATGGTACTTCCTCTGGATGTTCCAGGCCTTGAAGTACCTGCCGGCCAAGGTCGCCGGACTGCCGGGAGAAATGCTGGGCGTGCTCTTCTTCGGCCTGCTCGGCGCCGCCATCCTCGCCCTTCCACTCCTCGACCGCGGGGCGGCGCGCAACCGATCCTCGCCCTGGTGGAACCGCCTCGCGCTGCTGACCCTGGCGGCGGCGCTCGCGCTCACGGTCCTTTCGCTGCTTCCCGCAGGCGGAGGCCGGCGGTGATCGCGCTCTTTGGCGTGGCGCTTCTCTTCGAGCTGCGCGGGGCGTCGGCCCCGCCGACGCGGGGCGCGCCGATTGCCCTGACCACCTGCGCCGAATGCCACCTCGCTCTCGACGACCCGCGGCTCACCCCGCCCGCGCGAGCCGTCTCCGACGACGTTCACTACCGCGCCGGCTTCACCTGCGTCTTCTGCCACGGCGGCGACGGCACCCAGATGGACCAGGATCGGGCGCACGACGCCCGCAAGGGATTCCGCGGCCACATCGCGCCCCGCGACGTGCCGGAGATCTGCGGGAAGTGCCACTCCGACGCCTCGCTCATGAAGCAGTTCAATCCCTCCCTGCGGGTCGATCAGCTCGCGGAATACCGCTCGAGCGGGCACGGGCACGCGCTCGCCAAAGGGGATCCGACGGTCGCCCAGTGCGCCAGCTGCCACGGCGCCCACGGCATCCTGCCGGTGAAGGACTCCCGATCGCCCGTCTCCCCCCATCGGATCGCCTCGACCTGCAACCACTGCCACGGGGACGCGGCGCTGATGAGCGCGCACAAGCTGCCGTCGGACGTCTACGCGAAGTACTCGCGCAGCGTCCACTTCCGCGCCCGGGAGAAGGGCGACCTCTCGGCGCCCTCCTGCAACTCCTGCCACGGCAACCACGGTGCCGTTCCGCCGGAAGTCGGCTCCGTCGCCAACGTCTGCGGGACCTGCCACGTGGTCTTCGCGGAGAAGTTCAAGCTCTCCCCCCACTGGGAGGCCTTCAAGGACATGGGGCTTCCCGGCTGCGTGACGTGCCACGAGAACCACGAGATCGTGCAGCCCACCGACGATTTCCTCGGCACCGGGCCCTCCGGAAAGTGCACCTCCTGCCACGAGGAGGGCTCTGCCGGGGCCAGGGCCGCCGCCCACATGCGCCAGGAACTCGTGCGGCTCGCCTCCGAGACCCGCGCGGCGCGAGGGACCGTCCGCCGGGCGGCCGAAGCGGGCATGGAGGTTTCCCGCGCTACGTTCGATCTGGGCCAGGCGGACGACGCGCTCGTTCGCGCGCGCGCCGACGTTCACCTCTTCCGACCGGCGGCGGTCACGGAAATCGTGGCGTCCGGCCTCACCGTCGCTCGTTCCGCCCGCGCCGCCGGGGTCAAGGCGCTCGCGGAGCGAGACTACCGCCGCCGGGGGCTCTTCGTCTCGCTCGGGCTGATCGCCCTCGCCGTCGCGGCCCTGGTCTTCAAGATCCGCGACGTGGACCGGCAGCGCGGCCGCGGGCCCTCCCCCTGATCGGCCGGGCCGGCTAGCCCTTCCCCGCCTCGGAGGCGGAAGGGCCGGCCTGATCGGTCGTGAGGTCCTTCAACAGGTCGAGCGACCGGTAGTCGGTCAGATCCAGATGCAGCGGCGTGACCGCGATGCACTTCTCGGCGATCGCCGCGAGGTCCGTCCCCTGCTCGAGGACGCCCGTGGGAGGCGCCGAGCCGATCCAGTAGTACGGCCGGCCGCGCGGATCGAGCTTCTCGACGACGAGCTCGCCGTAGCGGCGTTTTCCGAGCGGCGCCACGCGAACGCCCCGCGGCGTTCCGGCCGGAACGTTCACGTTCAACAGGGTTCCAGGCGGCAGGGCCTTCTCGAGCAGTCGCCGCGCCAGCCGGACGGCGAAGTCCGCCGCCGAATCGAAGGTGAAGCCCGTCTCGATCTCCTGGGAAATCGCGACCGACGGAACGCCGATCAGGGTCCCCTCGAAGGCGGCGGAGACGGTTCCCGAATAGGTCACGTCGTCGCCGACGTTCAGGCCCAGGTTGATGCCGGAGAAGAGCAGCTGCGGCCGCGCCTCCTTCATCAGGTGGAGGATCCCCCAGTTCACGCAGTCGGTCGGCGTGCCGTCCACCGACCAGCGGCTCTCGCCGACCAGCTTGGCCCGCAAGGGGTTGTGGAGCGTCAGCGAGTGGCCGGCGGCGCTGCGCTCCTGGTCGGGCGCCACGGTGACGACCTCGCCCAGCCCGGACAGCGCCGAGGCGAGCCGCTCGATCCCCTCCGAGAAGACCCCGTCGTCGTTGGTGACGAAGATGCGCGGGCGCGTCACGGAGCCGCGGGAGCCGCCGGCTCGTCCGGCGGCGGCATTACGAACATGAGCACGATGTAGGCGAGGATCCCCGGAAAGGCGACCGAGATGATCGAGATCAGGACATAAGCGACCCGGACGACGGTGGGGTCGAGCCCGAAGTATTCGGCGAGGCCGCCGCAGACGCCCGCGATCATCTTGTGCCGGTTGGATCGGGTCAACCGCCTCTGGGACGCTGTGCTCATGGCCGCTCTCCTTCGTAAACGACCCGGTTCTTCGGAGTCTCGTTCAACACGACTCGCACGAGGCGCGCCGGAGCCACTCGCGGCGCGAGCTGACGCCAGATGGCCACGGCGATGTGCTCGGCCGTCGGGTTGATTCCCGAGAGGAAGTCCACGTCGAAGTTCAGGTGCCTCCGGTCGAGGCGCCGGATGACGCTGTCCTGAACGATGCCCTTCAACTTCCCGAAATCCATGACGTACCCCGTCTCCGGGTCGATCTCGCCCTCGACGGTCACTTCGAGCCCGTACGTGTGCCCGTGCCCGTTGGGGTTGTTGCACTTGTCGAAGACGCGGCGGTTGGTCTCCTCGTCCCATTCCTCGCGGTGCAGGCGGTGCGCCGCCGAGAAGTGGGAGGCGGAGACGAGTCGGATTCTCACGCCCCGATTATCAGACGAATCGGCGGCGCTTGTCAGCCGGGGACGGCCGCCGCGAGACGCGACGGGACGCCGATCACGCCTCCGGGCCGGTCAGAGCGCGCTCCATGCGGATGACGGGAAGCGTGAGCCCTCCCGGCATCGGCGCTTCGATCCGCTCGCGTTCCTCGAATCCGAAGGCCCGGTAGAACGGAACACCGGGAAGCGTCGCGGCGAGCTCCACGCGCCGGAAGCCCGCGGTCCACGCCGCACCGAGACAGGCGCGCAGGATCGCGGAGCCGACGCCCCGGCGCGCGAAAGCCGGGTGGACGAAGAAGGCGCGCACCCGGGCCGCGTCGGCGGCCGGATCGAGCAGCGGGTCCTCGCGCGGCTTCATCTGGTCGCCTCCGTAGAGCGTGCGCCGCCGGCTCCACCCGCCGCAGCCGGCGAGCCTTCCCTCCTGCTCGGCGACGAAGTACGTCCGGTCGGCGATCAGGCGCGTGTCGGGGCCGAAGATGTGCCGGATCGCGGCCTCCGTCTGCTCCTCGCTGTAGTAGCCGCGCGAGAGCTCCCGCGCCGACAGCGCAATGAGCTCCGTCAGCCTCGGCATGTCGCCCATCGTCGCAAGCCGCGGGATCACGCCGGCCAGTCTAGCCCGGATTATTCATGGACACCCGGCCGAAGCACGTCCAGGAGATTGCGCCGAAAGCGCTTGTTCAAGCGACGCTCTCGACGAGCCCGGGTACGGCGTGTCCGCGAAAGAGATTTTTCGTCGGGGCAAGGAAGCGCGACGACGGCGATGCCGATGCGCATCGGCGAGGAGCGCTGACGCCGCCCCGGCGGGCTCATGGGAGCAGGGGGCGCACGGCGCCCCCCGCGCCCCCGGGATCGGA
>JBLMXY010000054.1:0-4736 GCA_050257975.1 Acidobacteriota bacterium | reverse complement strand
GCCGCGCCCGACTCGAGCTCGAACACCATCCGCCAGATCCGGTCCACCTCGCCGCGCTCGATGACTTCGAGGGGCTTCAGTCCCCGGAAGGCGCGGTTGGGCTCTTCGAGCCAGCCGGCGATGGCGGAGGGCTTCATGACGCGGGCGAGCGCCTTCTCGAGGCGCCGGGTCTCGAGCATCCGCTGGCGGCTCGCCTCGGAGAGCTCGCGGCCGCCTTCCCAGGCGGCGATGGCGCGCTCCGAGTAGCCGGTCAGCCGGGCGAAGAGGCGGCGCGAGACGCCGAGATCGCCGCGGACGTGGGCGACCAGGTTGCGCGGCAGGGCGACGGCGGCCGGCGGCGCGCCGCGGCCCGCGGGAGATCTCCTCATGGAGGAACCATACGGCGTCCGCCCGGCCATGTCAAGCACTTCTGCATGCATAAGTGCCTAATGCGGCCGGGACGCCGGCGCCCGGACCGCGAGGCGGCTGCCGGGGGCGAGCCGCGCGGGAAAGACGACCAGGTTCGTTCCGGACGGATCGGCGGCGGAAGGAACCAGCAGGGCCTCGAGGCCGGCCTCGAAGGCGGCGCGGCCGATCGCCTGGGTGAGCGACTCCCGTCCCTCGCCCTGCGCCCGCCTCCAGGCGTCGTTTCTCATCCGCCGGCGCGACACGCGCAGCGTCCGGGGCGCGCTCCCAGCGGTCAGGTCCGACAGCGCCTCGAGACGGACCTCGAGGGCCGCGATGACCCGCGGCAGGGCGTCGGCCTCCGGGATCCCGTAGTGGCGAAACTGAGCGAGAGCCTCGGCGAGCGCCGTCTCGGGCGAGAGGCTCGCATAGACGGCGGCGAAGGCGCCCGGCGGGTTCCATCGGCCGCCATGGCGCCGAACGCCTTCTCCCGAGACGAGGTCGCGCGACCCGGCGTAGGCCGGCGAGGCCGAGCGGTAGGCCACGCCGGACCACGGCTTTGCCGAAATTCGGCGGATCGCCGCGGCGAGTCGGGGAAGCTCCGGGTTGGGCCGCATCGGGACAGCTTCTTCGCCCCGGTCGGGCAGTTGAGGTCCGACCAGAAAAAAGGGGCGCGAAACCGCGCCCCCGACTAAGAACTGAGAACTGAGAACTAAGAACTTCGCTACCTGATCGTCCCATACGGCTTGACCTGCTCCTCGATGAGCTTCCGGTCTCCCGCCACCACGATCGCGGCCTTGTCGTCCTGGATGTGCCTTTGCGTCATCTGCTGGACCTCGGCCGGCGTGACGGCGTTGACGCGCTGAACGAAGCGGTTCAAGTAGTCGTCCGGCAAGCCCTGCAGGTCCACGAACTCGAGCTGTCCGATGATGCCCGGCCGCGAGGAGTTCTGCAGGACGAAGGTGCCGCCGATGTAGTTCTGGATTCCCTTGACCTCCTTCGCGGTGGGGGCCTCGGCCTGCAGCCGGTCGATCTCGCCGAAGATCTCCTTGAGCGAGGCACCGGTGACGTTGGTCGTGACGTCGGCGATCTCGGCCCAATAGGCGTCGTGGTTTCGCGCGGAGACCTGGGAGACGGGCGAGTAGGTGTATCCCTTCTGCTCGCGGATGTTCGACGTGATGCGCGAGGAGAAGGAGCCGCCCAGAAGCGCGTTGGTCACCTGGAGAGGAATCCAGTCCGAGTTGGACGGATTGATCGTGGGCATTCCGAGGATGATCGTGGACTGGACCGCTCCGGGCCGATCGAGCAGATACACGGCGCGCTCGGCCGTGGCCTTCGGCACGTTCGTTTCCGGGGCGAACCCTCGCTTCCAGTCGCCGAGGGCCGAGCGGATCGCATCCTCCATCGCCTTTTCGTCGAACCGGCCGACGACGTACACGCGGGATCGCGCGGCGCCGAATTTCGCGGCGTAGAAGCCGCGAATCCGCTCGAGGGTGTAGCCCTGGAGCATTTCGGGCGTGGGGAAGAGCCGCCCGTAAGGATGATTGGGATACAGGACCGCGAGGAACTTCTCCTGCGCGAGTGCCCGGGGCTGGCTTCGCGCGAGCGAGAGCTGGCGGAGCCGGTCGGCCTTCAGCCGCGAGAGCTCGCCCTCGGGAAACCGCGGATTGCGCACGACGTCGGCGATGAGCCGGACCATCTCCGGGCCGAACTCCGACAGCACGTCGCCGCCGATCTCGGTCCGGTCGGCCCCGACGTTGACGTCGAGCGACCCGCCCATGCGCGCGGCCGCCTCGGCGATCTGGGTGGCGGTCTTCGTCATGGTGCCCTGCGTGAGGTAGTCGCCCATCAGGTCGGACAGCCAGACCTGGTCGGGCCTCTCGTCGATGTGCCCGCTCTGCACCGCCAGGCGGACCGTCACCTTCGGGACCGTTCCGTAGGGGACCAGCGTGACGCCGAGTCCGTTCGCGAGCGAGAGCTTCTTGGGCGCGGGCACGTGAAAGTCCCGCGCGGGCCCGGGCTCGGGCGGCGCCTGCTTCTGCCCGAACAGGGGCGCCGCCGCCGCGAGGGAAAGCAGCGCGAGGCTCGTCTTGAGTGTCGTTCTCATGGTGTCTCCCGTTCTGGCGGCTAGGAGCCGCTCTTCGGCTCGGCCTTCTTCTCTTCCGCCTTCGGCTCGACGACGAGGACGGTGCGGTTTTCCGGCCGCAGATACTCCTGCGCCGTCTTCTGCAGCAGCGCGGGCGTGACGGTGCGGAAGTTCGCCTCGATCTGGTTGATCTCCTGCGGCTTGTCGTCGAACAGCGCGAAGGAGGCGAGCAGGTCCGCCCGCCCGAATCCGAAGAGCCTGTCGATGTTGTCGTAGAGATCCGACCGGACCTTCACCAGGGCGCGGTCGAGGGTGTCCTTGTCCACCGGCGTCGTGCGCACCTTTTCGATCTCTTCGTCGAAGACCTTGAGGATCTGGTCGGCCGATTTGTCCTTGTCGTAATAGAGCGAAGCGTCCCAGAGCGTCGGACCGTCGATGTTGTACATGTTGCCGAGGCCCGAGTTGATGCCGCCCTCGACGTCGCCCGTCAGCCCGGCCTTCTGAACGAGGGCTTGATAGAGCCGGCTGTCCTTGCCCTGGACCAGGATCTGGTCGAGCAGGCCCATCGCGTAGTACTCGGGCGTGTTTCGCCTGGGCGCGTGGTAGCCGACGGCGAGCGCCGGGCGCGTGGCGAGGGCGTCCGCCTTGGTCGCGCGCTTCTCCTTTTCCTGGCGCGGCTCGGAGATGTCCGGCTTGGCGGGCAGCTTGGAGGCCGGGATGCCGGCGAAGTACTTCTCGATCCAGGCGTCGGTCTGCTTCGGGTCGAAATCGCCGACGACGACGAGCGCCGCGTTGTTGGGCGCGTAGTAGGTGCCGAAGAAGGTCTTGACGTCCGCGAGCGTCGCGGCGTCCAGGTCCTTCAGGTCTCCGTAGAAATTGTGCGCGTTGTACCAGTTGCTGTTGGCGTACTGCGGCAGGTCGAGCCAGGGAAAGCCCCCGTAGGGGCGATTCAGGACGTTGACGCGGACTTCGTTCTTGACGACCTCCTGCTGGTTCTTCAGGTTCTCGCCGTCGATCTGGAGGCCCTTCATCCGGTCGGCCTCGGCCCAGAGCGCGGTCTCCAGGGCGTTGGAGGGAACGATCTCGAAGTAGTTGGTGAAGTCGAAGCGCGTCGAGCCGTTCAGGACTCCGCCGTTGGACTGCACGAGCTTGATGAACTCCATCTTGCCCAGGTTCTGGGAGCCCTGGAACATCATGTGCTCGAAGAGGTGGGCGAAACCGGTGCGGTCCTTCGGCTCGATGCGGAAGCCGATGTTGTAGTAGACGGCGACGACCGTCTTGGGCGACGTGGCGTCGCGGGAGAGGACGACCTTGAGGCCGTTGGGAAGCTTCTTGTATTCGACGGGGACGTCGAAACCGCCGGCGCCGGCCGCCGGGGGCGGGGGCGCCGCCGTGCCGGTCGCGCCGAAAAGCGCTCCGATCACGCCGAAGACCGTGAGCCGGATGAGAGACTTCATTCGAACCTCCATCGAACGTGGTTTGAGGGCAAACGCTTGAGCTTACGCGGCCCCGGCACAAAGGTTTCCGAGGAACCGGAGGGCGAAGTCTATCGCGGCGGCGCGCCGTTCCGTCCCGCCTGGTGGCTGCGCGGCAGCCACGCGCAGACGGTCTGGGGACCCGTGGCGCGCCGGGGCAGCGTCTTTCTCGCTCGCGAGGTGCTGGCGACGCCCGACGGGGACGAGCTCGTCGTGGACTGGCTGGAGGGCAGGGCGGCGAGCCCGGTCCTCCTCATCCTGCACGGACTGGAGGGAAGCTCGCGCTCCGCCTACGTCCAGGGGCTGGCGCGCCTGGCGCGAGGGCGGGGGTGGCGAGCCGCCGCGATGAACTTCCGCTCCTGCGCCCGCGACCCGGCCCGTCCCGGCCGATGGATCCCGAACCGGCGCCCCCGCCTCTACCACTCCGGGGAAACCGGCGACCTCGACTTTCTCGTTCGCACTCTCGCGGCGCGCGAGCCCGGAGTGCCGATTCTCGCGGCGGGCGTCTCGCTCGGCGGAAACGTCCTCTTGAAGTGGCTCGGAGAGAATTCCGGACAGGATCTCGTGCGCCGGGCGGCGGCCGTCTCGACGCCTTACGACCTGGCCGCCGGCGCTCGGCATCTGGAAAGAGGGCTCGGGCGCCTGTACACGGCGAGCCTGCTCGCGACCCTGCGCGTCAAGGCGGAGGAGGCCGCGCGGCGCTTTCCCGAGGCCGCGGCGCGAATCGACCTCGCTCGCGCCCGCGCCGCCCGCACGTTCTGGGAGTTCGACGAGGCGGCGACCGCGCCGCT
>JBLMXY010000053.1:0-20125 GCA_050257975.1 Acidobacteriota bacterium | reverse complement strand
ATGAGCGATTTCCGCTGGAACTCCCTCCAGGATCTGTTCGGGATCCAGGAAAAGATGAACCGCCTCTTCGAGGAGACGATTCACCGAACCGAGTTCCCCGACGAGGGGCTCTCGACGGCGCTCTGGTCGCCTGCGGCCGACGTCTACGAGACGCCGGAGGAAATCATCCTGCACATCGAGCTGCCCGGGGTTCGGCTCGAAGACGTCCGGCTCGAGTCCCTCGAGGGCAAGCTCCGGGTGGCCGGGCACCGGCGGCCCGAGAACGGCGCCGAGCCGAAGAACTTCGTCCGAATGGAGCGCATCTACGGCAACTTCTCGCGCGAGTTCGCGGTCCCGGCTTCGCTCGACCCCTCGCAGATCAAGGCGACGCTGCGCGCGGGGGTCTTGAAGATCGTGGCGCAGAAGAGCGAGCGGAGCCAGACGATCCCGCTCGAAGCGAAGAGGGCGAAGTGAGCTCGCGCGGCCGCCCCGGCGTCTACCGCATCGGCGCCATCTCGGAGAGATTCGGCATCCACCCCCAGACGCTGCGGCTCTACGAGCGGGAGGGGCTGCTGCGGCCGGCCCGCACGGAGGGCAATACGCGCCTCTACGACGCCACCACCATCGAGCGTCTGGAGATCATCCTCACCCTGACCCGCGACCTCGGCGTCAACCTGGCCGGCGTGGAAGTCATTCTTCACATGAAGGAGCGCATGGAGAAGATCCAGGGGGAGGTCCAGCAGCTTCTGTCGGCGATTCGCGACGACGTCGGAGCGCGGCGCGGCCAGATCGACCGCCGCTTCGCGCTCGCCCCCATCCCGAAGGACCCCGCCGCCCTGGCTCCCGTCGACCGTACCAAGCGGTAAGCGCCCACCGCCGGCCCGACCCGGGGAGCCTTTCCCTCGGGCGCATTTCTTGCTCGAGAGGGACTAGAATGCGCCCTCTCGAAGGAGGAGGTCCCGTGAAGAGACTGTTTTCGGCCGCCGCGGCGTTCGCCGTCGCCTCCGTCGCGCTGTGCCAGCTTTCCAAGTACAAGGACTGGGCGAAGTCGCCCGAGGCCTATTTCCTGACCGCCGCGGAGAAGCAGGAATGGGCGAAGGTCCAATCGGACGCGGACGCCGAGAAGTTCATCGCCGATTACTGGGCCAGGCGCGGAGGCGAGCGCTTCAAGGAAGCGGTGACCCGGCGCATCGCCGCGGCAGACCAGCAGTTCAAGATGCGGCGGCAAAAAGGATCCGAGTCGACGCGCGGCCGGATCTTCATCACGCTCGGAAACCCGTCCAAGGTGGTCGAATCGCGCGAGGGCGTGTCCGCCCCCGGCGGCCCGGACGGGGGGAGCCAGGCGCAGGGCACCGGCGCGGGCAACTTCGACACGGGAGCCACGCCCACGGCCGTCACCCAGACGTGGCTGTATCAGAAGGACAAGTTCGATCCGTCCTGGGGGGTCGGCGAGCTCGAGGCCCGCGTCAATGTCGACCCCTTGCGCGGCACCGACGAGCCGATCAACAGCGCGCAGATCAATCGGGCGATCGAGAAAGTCGTCGAGCATTCGATCGTGAGCCCTGGCGGACAGCCTCCGGCCGCCGCCGGCGCGGCGCCGGCCGCCCCGCCCGTCGGCGCCGTCCAGCCGGCCGTTCCCGCGGCCGCAACCGGGGCCCCGGCGGCTGCCGCTCCCCCTCCCGCTGCGGCCGCGGCCCTTCCGGCCGCGACGCGCGCGATCCTCGAGCCGATGTTGAAGGAGATTCCGGCCAAGCCGGTCCCGGGCTTCTGGGGCGGAGAATTCCAGACCGTCACCGGCGACCCCTTCTATGCCTTTCAAATCGTCAAGTTCTCGACGAAGAGCGAGCCCGCTCCTTCGGCGATGAAGCTCGGCGGGGTCGTCACCAGGGAGGATGGCCAGGAAGCGACTTCCATCTGGGAGGACGCGCAGCCGGTCGACATGAAGGGCACGGAAGGAACCGACAAGGCCTGCGACCGGTCGATCGTCCTGCCGGCCGGAACGTATCGCGGCGCCTTCGGTCTCTTTTCCGCCGACGGCAGCGCGGTTCTCACGTCCGCGTCGACCACGTTCACCATTCCCGAGAAAACCTCCGACTTCAAGGTGTCTCCGCTGATCCTCGCGGCGACGCTCACACCGCTGACCAAGCGGCCCAACCCGACCGATCCCTTCGTGTTCGGGATGGAGAAGCCGATCCGGGTGGAGCCGAGGGGCAACCACGACTTCTCCCGGGAGGACGGCCTCTGGTACTTCTACACGGTCGCCAATCCGGCGGTTCCCGCGGAGGCCCCTGCTCCGGCTGCCGGAGCGGCGGCTCCGGCCGCCACGCCCGCCGCCGGCGCGCCCGCGCCGGCACCCACGGCCGCGCCGGCTCCGAGACCGCGGGTCATGACGCGCATCGGAGTCTTGAAGGACGGCAAGCCCGCCTTTCAGCCGGCTACCCTGCCTGCCGAGCTTCAGCCGCTCGGCCCGGGCTACTACGCGAGCGGAAGCGAGATCCCCCTCGCGACGTTCGAGCCCGGCTACTACACCTTCACGCTGAATGTCCGCGACCTGAACGCTCCCCGCGATTCGGCGGCCTTCAAGGGCGTCGATCGAAGCGGCGACTTCGTGGTTCTGACGGCCGAGGGGGCGATGCCCCCCAGGCCGACCCCGGTTCCGGCCAAGCCCACCCCGCCAGCGAGACCGAAGAAGAAATCCTGATCACGGGCAAGCATTCGAGCCCGTATGAGGCCCCGCACTGCGGGGCCTCTTTTTCGTTGTGCGGGGTCGCCGGATCCGTTCCACTGGACGAATATCCAAAATATCGGATATAACGTCCATTAATAATCCATTAAATCGATGTAACACTCCTGTAATCAAGAATTACAAATACTGAAAATTGGGACAATTCTTGCGTAAGCGTAGGTCCGAAGAGCGGAGCCTCCAGAGCGACAAATTTCAGAAGGAGTCAGCATGCGTCAAAGAAGTATCGCGGCGTACCTGATTCTGGGCTTCGTCACGTTGCTTGCGGCCTCGACGCTGCTCGCCGACGGGACGTTGCTCGGGACGATCAACGGGCGAGCCCTCGATCAGGACGGAAAGGCGCTTCCGGGAGCCACGGTCGAGATCACGAGTGTCGAGAAGGGCTTCTCGCGCTCGGCGGTCACGGACTCGGCCGGGGCCTTCAACTTCCCCCTGCTCTCGCCTGGAACCTATCGCGTCAAGATCAGTCTGTCCGGCTTCCAGTCCTACGAGGCGAAGAGCGTCGTCGTCTCGGCGGACAAGACCACGGCGGTTGCCGCGACGTTGAGGCTCGCGGCGGCGACCGAAGCCGTGACCGTGACCGGCGAGGCGCCGTTGGTGGACAAGTCGAACACCTCGGCGACCACCAACGTCTCCTCGACGCTGACGCAGAAGCTGCCGGTCGGGCGCGGCTACCAGAACCTCATCACCTTCGCGCCGGGAGTCACCTCGGCCAACAACTCGGCCAATCCCAACTCGCACGGCGCTCTCGGAAGCAACAACCTGTACCTCTTCGACGGCGTCGACACGACCGACCCGACGACGGGCACCTTCGGCCAGAACTTCAACTACGAGGCGATCCAGGAGGTCAACGTTTCGACGACGGGGATCTCGGCCGAGTACGGGCGGTCCCAGGGCGCCTACGTCAACGTCATCACCAAGTCCGGCACCAACCAGCTCCATGGCTCGGTCAAGTTGCTCCTGACCAACGACAACTGGAACTCCCAGAACAAGGGCTCGAACCCGCAGACCGGGGCCTCCTTCGAGCGCGTCAAGTACGACAAGGTCATCAACGACTGGGCGTACACGCTGGGCGGGCCGTTCTGGCAGGACCACGTCTGGTTCTTCGGGGCCTACGAGCACGTCAACAACACGACCCCGCAGCGCCAGACGGCGACCTCGGACATCTTCCCCGACTTCTCCGGCCAGAACTACCAGCAGACCACCAAGACGCGCCTCTGGGACGGCAAGCTCTCGGCCCAGATCACCTCGTCCCAATTGTTCACCGCGCAGTTCAACAGCGACCCCATCAGCGGTTTCGTCGTGGACTACTGGGGCGGTTCGGCGGATCGCAAGGCCCTGACGGCCCAGGCGCAGAACGAGTGCGGGGGTTTTGGCTGCACCAAGAACCTGCGCTGGTCGGGCGTCTTCGGCTCGAGGGTGTCGATGGAAGCGGGCTGGGCGACCGCCGGCGGCAACATCATCGTCGGCTCCTTCGAGGGACATGGCAGCCCGTTCCTGTCGCTTGCCGACGAGCTCTTCTGGAACGGCGCCACCTTCGAGGGGTTCGTCGTTCGCCCGCGCACGCAGGCCAATCTCGCGGCCTCCGTCTACCACGAGATCATGGGCAAGTCGGCGCAGTTCAAGGTGGGTGTCGACTACCAGCTCGTGCGGTCCGAGAACTCCTTCACCTACCCGAACAATGAGATCTTCATCGTCAACCAGTTCGACCCGGCCAATGGCCAGAACCAGCAGTTCTCGGTCGGCGACGAGTGGGATCGTCTGACGGAGCCCGTTCCCTCGGTCTCCCGCGGAAAGATCTGGGGCTTCTACGGCCTCGAGAAGTTCGAGACCGGGCCGGTCGCGATGAACCTCGGTGTGCGCGTCGAGAAGCAGACCGAGACGAGCGACATCGGCAACGTCGTCGTGGACTCGACCTACGTCGATCCGCGCCTCTCCGCCGCCTGGGACGTGATGGGCGACGGGAAGACGCTCGTGACGGCGGGATGGGGGCGCTACCACCAGCCCCTGATCCAGGACGTCGCGGACTCGGTCTTCTCCGGCGTGCCGGTGCAGACCAACCGGGACATCTTCCTGTGGGACGGCTCCGCCTGGCAGTTCGTCCAGGCCGTTCGCGTCGGCGGCAACGACGCGCCGATCAATACGGACTTGAAGCCCTCTTACGCGGACGAGTTCAACATCTCCGTCCAGCGCCAGCTGGGCAACACGATGGCAATCAGTGCGAGAGGGATCTACCGGAAGTGGTACAACCTCGTGGACGACGTCAAGCAATACGCGGCGGATGGGGAGACCCTCCTCAAGACGCCGCAGAACTTCGACGATTCGATCGCCAAGCGCTCCTACAAGGGGATCGAGCTCCAGTTCGAGAAGCGCTTCAGCGGCAACTGGCAGGCCATCGTCAACTACACGCTCTCCCGCAGCTGGGGAACGGGCAGCGGCAACACCTTCAGCAACTACTCCTCGTTCCTCTACGACTTCCCGGGCCACACCTGCAACGTGACGGGCGTCGGGGCCCTTCCGTGCGACGTGGCGGTGGGACACAACACCTACGGCCTCGCGCCCTACGACCGCACCCACATCCTCAACGCCTTCGTGGCCTACACGTACTCTCTGCCGATCATGAACCTGACGGCGGCGCCTTCGGTCGTCTGGCAGTCGGGCCTGCCGTACCAGCAGCAGCGCAGCTTCGGGTTCCCCGACGGCTCGCGGCCCAACTACCTCTACACGCCGCGCGCCTCGTCGCGCCTTCCGAGCTACGCCACCGTGAACTTCGCCCTGGAAGCCACCTTCAAGCCGTTCGGCTCGGGCTCGATGTGGCTGGTGGGCGGACCGATCGAGATCGGCGTCAAGGGCGAGATCTTCAACCTGTTCAACGACCAGACCGTGTACCGGACGGACTTCATCCAGCTGCTTCCGAACGCGGGCGAGCCGGGCGGCGGCACCAACTCCATCTTCGGCGCTCCCACGTCCCGCAGCGCCCTGAACCCGCCGCGCAGCTTCCGGTTCACGGGGCTCATCCGGTTCTAACGGCAGCATTCCCCGGTCTTCTCGGGCCCCGGCAGCGCCGGGGCCCTTCTTTCTTTCCTGCGCGGGCCGCCGGGAGGAGAATTCGAAACGTGAACGGGCTTCGCATGCGCGGCCTGGTGCTGGCTCTTCTTGCCGCCTGTGCCATGGGCCCGGCCTGGCCTTCGGCCAGCAGCGAGGACTGGGCCGACTCGCCCGAGGCCTACTTCATGACCTCCGAGGAGATCGCGGAATGGAAGGCGATCGGCAACCGCGGAGGGCGCGAGATCTTCCGGGAGCGCTACTGGCTCAAGCGCGACCCCACCCCCGGGACCGAAAAGAACGAGTTTCGGGACCTCGTGCTCGCCCGCATCAAGACCGCGGACGAGCGTTTCCGGATCGAGAAGACCCCCGGATCGCGCACCTCGCGGGGGTTCGTCTTCATCGTGTTCGGCACGCCGGCGAGGACGCTGGACGAGCACGCGCGGCCGTCTCCCGGCGGCCGCGTCGGAGCGCCCGTGGGCTCGCTCGAAGGCAACGAGACGATCACCCACTGGCTCTACGACCGCGACCGCACGCCCCGGATCCTGGAGGCGGTCGAACTGCCCCGGCTCGAGGTGCAAATCATCATCGAGCCGTCCCGGCATTCCGACGCCATCCAGAGCCCGGGCCTGGTCAAGGAGCTGCGCGAGAAGCTCGCGCGAAAGTCGATCGTCAACCCGGACCTGATCCCGGGCTCCGCCGAGCCGGAGGCCCCTGCGGCCGCGCCGCTGCTTCCTCGAGGGCCGCTCGATCCGGCCGTGCGCGCGATTCTGGAGAAGGCGGCGCCGGTGACTCGCGCGGGGGATTCCGTCTTCGGCGACGCAGTCCTCTGGAGGGAGACGGGCCCGGCGGAGACGTTCGTCTGGTTCTCCCTCCGGCCGGGCGCGCCGGGTTCGGAAAGGCGCTTCTTCCACGGCCTCGTGCGGACCGAGAACGGGGGAGACGAGGTGGCCTCCCTGTCGGAGCCGGCGGCGCCCTCCGACGCCTTCTCTTCCGCGGATGCCGGCGAGGTGATCCTGTGGCGCCTTTCGCTGCCGCCCGGCGTCTACGACGGGGCCTTCGCGGTGACCGAAGGAACGGGAGCCGCGGCGCGTACGGTCGCCTCGGCCTCGGCGAAGCTTTCCGTTCCCGACCTGGCCTCGGGATTCGCCGTCTCGCCGCTACTCCTCTCGCGGGGCCCCGGCAGCCGCGGCTCGGGCGACGAGGCCGCCCCCTTCGCGGTCGGTTCCGCGCTCGTGCCGCCCCGGGCCGATGCGACGTTCTCGAAGTCGGAGAGCCTCTGGTTCTTCGTCGAGCTCGCCAACGCTCCGGATCCGTCGAAGGTCACGCTCGAGCTCCGCCTCCACCGCGGCACGCAGCCCGTCAGCTCCCGGCCCGCCTTCCCCGCGCAGCCGATGTCGGTCGGCCCCGGCCGGTCGCTGTGCGGCTTCGAGCTTCCGCTGGCGACCCTGGCGGCGGGCGACTACCGGCTGTACGTGATGGTGCGCGACGGCGTCGCGCCGCCCGACCAGTACACGGTGCGCTCGGCGGACTTTCGGGTTCGGCCCTAGCCCGGATTATTCACGGACACCCGGCCGAAGCATGTCCGGGAGATTGCGCCGAAAGGGGTTGTTCAAGCGACGCTCTTGACGAGCCCGGGTACGGCCTGTCCGCGACAGAGATTTTTCGTCGGGGCAAGGAAGCGCGACGACGGCGATACCGATGCGCATCGGCGAGGAGCGCTGACGCCGCCCCGGCGGGCTCATGTGAGCAGGGGGCGCACGGCGCCCCCGCGCCCCCGGGATCGGAGCGGCGGCCGGAGTCGTTCGTGAATAGTGCAGGCTAGGCGCGGCCTGCGAGGCGCAGCGCGCCTCGGATCAATCGATGCGGACGTCGGCCCGGGCGGTTCCCATCTTTCCGGTCGCCTTGTCGCGCACGTTGACCACGATCCGGGAGTTGCCCTTTCGCATCTGGAGCGTGATCGGATAGGCGAGGACCGCGCCGGCCTCCGGGGTCTTCGGCTGCGTGAACGCCGCCTCCTCCTTGCCGATCTCGCTCGTGCGGCCGTGGTCGTCGACGACGCCCACGTAAATCTCGGCGTCGGCTTTGGAGCCGTCCGCCTGGGGAAGGAACGTCAGGGCCGAGGCCGGCATCACGACCGTGATCGGCTGGTCGTACTGCTTCTTGGCCTTCGAGGACGGGCCGACCTTGATCTCGACCGGCAGCGAGTGGTACGCGACGTTGGTCTTCAGGGCCGCCCGGGCGATGTCGCGCGCGCGGTCGTCCTCGGAGCGTGTGGCGTAGCCGTGGCGGTAGCGCACGGAGAGGCCCGGACGGTTCACGGCCACCTGGACGTTCTGGTAGCCGGCCCCCTGCAGGCTCGAGAGATTGACGCCGATCGAGTAGTACGTCGAGACGTCCTGGTAGATCCGTCCCAGCCCCGTCTTGAAGTCGTTCGTATTGATCAGGGCGAGGCCTCCGGTGTCGCTCGCGAGCGACAGGAGCCCCGACTGGGCCTCCTGGCGCGCGAAGAAGGAGACGCCGGGTCGAAATGCGAGCGGGTCGTCATTGGAGGCGGTCGCCGCGTCGCCGGTCAGGCCCTTGGCGTCGATCGTGTAGAAGGTGATCTCGTCCGCGTTGGCCAGCCGCGCCAGGTCGGCGATCTGCGGCCCGATCTGGCGCGTGTCGAAGGCCGCGAGGGTCCCGGCGTTGAAGGTCCCCACGGCGTACGAGTACATTGCGAAGCCCGGCTGTGTCGGCAGGTTTCCTGAGACGAAGAGAAAGGCCTTCTTGCCCGGCAGGGGGGTGAGCGTCGAGAGCTGCACCCGCATGTCCTTGACCAGCGCGTCGAACTCGACCGCCTGCTCCTCCGCGAACGAGCGCGCCAGCACCAGGCGGCTCTGGCGCGAGCGGGTCGAGTCGATCGACCGCAGGGTCAAGAGCTCGTTCTGGAGCCGCGACATCCCGACGCCCTTCTGCATGCCGTCGATGGCCTCGAGCAGCGTCTCCTTGCTGGTCGTCCAGTCGGTCAGCTCCCTGGGCCGCCGGTCGAAGAGCACCACGCGCGCGGTGTCGGTCGGGCCCAGGCGCGTGATGAAGTCCTTCAGCTGGTCGAGCGCGCGATTGCGGACGGTGGGCGAGAGGTCGCCCGAGTCGACGTAGATCAGGAAGTGGCGGGGCACGAACGCCTCGCCCCCCGACTTGTAGACGTCGATCACGCGGTCCGGCGACGCGGAGGCAAGATCGGGCGCATGAATCGTGCCTTCGTCCACGCGGGCGAAGTAGTCGATCGGCACGGGCTTGCCGTCCACCCGGACCGTGAAGTCCTGGCGCGTCAGGTCGGAAACGGGCCGTCCCTGCGAATCGGTCACGGCGACGTCCAGATCCATGACGTTCACCTCGACCGACTCCTTGAAGACCGGCGCCGCCTGCGTTGCCGGCGGCTTTTCCTGGCCGAGGGCGGTCGAACCGAGAATCAGGGCCAACAGGATCGCTTTTCTCATGGCTTTCACCATCCCGACGCTACCAACGCGGCGACGCCCGCGCCGATTCCGGCGGAGTCCTGTTTTTAGGACGCCTTGAGGCGGATGGGGGCGGCCGACGCTTCGGACGGGCCGGAGGTCGGGCCAGGCTAGGCCCTGGCCTCGACCGCCTCGAGCCCGAGAAAGTCGAAGACCACGTTGACTTCCTGAGCGATCTCGTCCGACCACATCGGCTCGACGGCCTCGTGAGAGACCGAACCAATGGCGCAGGAAGGGACCGCGGCCCTCGCGGTGCGCACGAGCGCCGCCGCGGCGGTGGGTTCGGCGCCGTCGTCCGAAATGACCGATTCGAAGTCGAGCGGCAACCCCCAGCTTTCCGCGATCTCGGCGCCCATCGCCGGGCGGAAGGCTTCCAGGGCGGAGGCGCGGAAGGGACCCGACGGGAACTCGATGTCGCGCAGGACTTCGAGCATTTCCGCGTAGGCGATGGTGTGCAGCAGCCCCGCCGTGTAGCCCCGCTCGCGGGTGATCGAGTAGCGTTCGGCGTAGCGGCCGGCGGCGACGGCCGCAGCCACGGCGGCGCGGCGCAGCACTCTGGCCGGCTTGTCCGACTCGGGGATCCGCGGGAAGTCCGGCCCGGAAAGGCGATCGACGAGAACGGTCGCTGCCCGCGCGCCGACCCGGTAAATCGCGTCGGGCGCGGTTCCGACCGAATTGTCGCGGTCCACGGAGAGGGCGTTGGCCAGGATCAGCAGGTCGAGCGTCAGGTACGGGTCGAGCGCGGCGACGGGAATCACCGCCGAGACGTCCACGGGCGACTTTCGCAGCACCTGGACCAGCAGCTCGGCCGTGTCCTCGTAGACCGGATGCATGACGACGTGCCGGCCCACGCGTTGCCGCAGCCGCCGTGTGAACTCCAGGAATTGACGGTGGTCCAGGCGCGCCTCCTCCGGATGGATCGGAGAGCCGATGCGCTCGAGGATTTCCCAGAAGCGGTCGTCCGCTTCCGACGGCTCGAAGGGGAGCGTGGGCGGCGACTCGGCCGCCGAAGCGGCCGGGCGGCGCCGGCGCCGCGTGTTGTCGTCGAGGGTCTTCACGCCTTCGAAGGCGAGCGCCTGGCCGCGCAGCGAGAGGCCGATGCGCAGGATCGGCTGCACGCGGAAGTCGGGGTCGTACTCGAAGCGGGCCTCTTTCCATTCGAAGGTCTCGAAGAGGAGCTTCCGGGCGAGCTCCTCGACCCGCAGCGAAAGCCCGTCGAGGGTGTCGTGCCCCCCGTCCAGGATCAGGCGAGTCAGGTTCTCCTGGCTTGTGAAGTTGCGGGCCAGAAGTTCGTAGAGAGTGGCCGCGGGAAGGGCGCCGCTTCGCAGCAGGTGAACGCCCAGGCGGTGGCGAGGCTGGGAGCCCGAGACGTAGACGATCTGGCCGTCGCGCCAGTCGAGGATCCGGCGATCGCGCCCGTGCTCGAGCGTCAGCCGCCCGGTACGGCGATTCAACTCCATCCACTGCAGGAGGTCGGCAAAGCCGAAGACCTCCAGCCGGCCTGTCAGTCGGGACGTCAATTTCGCGCCTGTGGCGTCTATTTTAGCCGACCCGGAGCCGTCCGGCGCAGGCCCGGAAGGGTCCCGGGGAGCCTCCGCGCAGCCCCTTTCCTCGCGCCGGACCTTAGAATGGCCGTGTGCCCACCAGGGAGAAGGACAGGCCAGCGTCCTTAGAGAAGGCCGCGCGCCCTGAGACGCCCCCCGAGACCGGCTCGGGGATCCCGATCCTGCCCCACTACGGCGAGCCGACGCCGGGCCGGTACCCGTTCACGCGGGGGATCTCCGAGGAGATGTACCGCCGCCGGTACTGGACGATGCGGCAGTACGCGGGGTACGGAAGCGCGCGGGAGTCCAACCGGCGATACCGGTATCTGCTGGCGCAGGGCCAGACCGGCCTCTCCGTCGCCTTCGACCTACCGACCCAGATGGGCTACGACTCGGACGACCCGATGGCGCGGGGAGAGGTCGGCAAGGTGGGCGTTGCGATCGCGACGCTGGAAGACATGCGGCTTCTGACGGAGGGACTGCCGCTCTCGGAGATCTCGATCTCCATGACGATCAACTCGACGGCGGCGATCCTGCTCGCATTCCTGCTCGTCGCGGCCCGGGAGCGCGGCATCGACTGGAAGGCCCTGTCCGGGACGGTGCAAAACGACCTGTTGAAGGAATACACGGCGCGCGGCACCTACATCTTCCCGCCGCGCGAGTCGCTCAAGATCACCACCGACATCTTCGAGTTCTGCGGGCGCGAGGTGCCTCGCTGGAACACGATCTCGATCTCGGGCTATCACATCCGGGAGGCCGGCTCGACGGCGGTGCAGGAGGTCGCCTTCACCCTTTCCAACGCGATCGCCTACGTCGGGGCGGCGCTCTCGCGCGGACTCGCCGTCGACGATTTCGCCCCGCGCCTCTCCTTCTTCTTCAACGCCCATTCGAACTTCTTCGAGGAGGTTGCCAAGTTCCGCGCCGCCCGCTCGCTCTGGGCGGAGATCATGAGGGACCGTTTCGGCGCGAAGGACCCGCGCTCGTGGCGCATGCGGTTTCACACGCAGACGGCCGGCTCGACGCTGACCGCCCAGCAGACGGACGTCAACGTGGTTCGGGTCGCGCTCGAGGCCCTCGCCGCCGTGCTGGGCGGCACGCAGTCGCTGCACACCAACGCCTTCGACGAGGCGCTGGCCCTGCCGACCGAGCGCTCCGCGCGCCTCGCCCTGCGCACGCAGCAGGTCATCGCCGCCGAGACCGGAGTCGCCGACGTGGCCGACCCGCTCGGGGGCTCGGCGCTGGTCGAGGCGTGGACCGAGGAGATCCGCGCGCGCGCCCGGACCTTGATCGCGAAGATCGACGAGATCGGCGGTGCCGTGGCGGCGATCGAGAACGGCTTCGTCGCGCGCGAGATCGAGGAGTCGGCGTTCAAGGCGCAGAAAGAGATCGAAGAGGGCAAACGAATCGTCGTCGGCGTCAACGCCTACCGCGAAGAGGAGTCCGGATCGCCGCCGCTTCTGTCCGTCGACCCGCAGCTCGAGCGGGATCAGGTGGAGCGGCTTGGGGCGTTTCGGGCGGCACGGGACGGGGAAGCGGCCTCCGCGGCCCTGGAAGGCGTGCGGCGCGACGCCGCGGAGGACCGCAACCTGATGCCCGGCATCGTCGCCGCGGTCGACGCCGGGGCGACGCTGGGAGAGATCGTCGCGGCGATCAGGACGGTCTACGGGGAATTTCTGCCCGGGCGTTAACTGCGCCTTAAGTCCAAGCTCCGAAAGCGGTTGGCGGTGTGGAAAACGAGCGGCCTCGGCCGGCTCCGTTCGCCCGACCGAGCGGAACTCCGGCGCAACCCGCCTAAATCACTCATCGCTAAGGCTCTTGCGGAATCGCACAGGACTCGGTGCAATCCGGTCGAGGACCGCTCGGTACCTGAGTTTTTCGTCGCTTTCCACAGGCATTTCGACAGGGTTTTCCGCCGAGTCTTCGGAAAACTTCGGGCAGCCCGGTTTTCCCCGGGTTTTCGCCGAATTCGAGCTCCGCTCAGCCGCGTTCGGGCGGCTCGAAGCAGCGCCGGCATCGCGCCTCGTAGACCCCCTGGGCGCCGACGACCACCCGCTCGGCGCTTTCCACGAGCCTCTGGGTGTTGTTTGCGGGGGCTCCGCAGCGCACGCAGATCGCCAGAGTCTTCGTGACGTCCTCCGCGACCGCCATCAGCGAGGGGATCGGCTCGAAGGGAACGCCGCGGTAGTCCTTGTCGAGGCCCGCCACGATCACGCGCTTGCCCTGGTCGGCCAGCCTCTGGCAAACGGAAACCAGGCCCGGATCGAAGAACTGGGCCTCGTCGATCCCCACGACCTCGGTGCGGTGATCGACCTTCGTCAGCAGGTCCTCGCTCGAGGCCACGGGAATCGAAGGCAGCCGCATCTCGCTGTGGGAGACGATCTCCTCCTGGGAGAACCGAGAGTCGACCGCGGGCTTGAAGATCTGCACCCGCTGGCGCGCGATCAGTGCCCGTCGCAGGCGCCGGATCAGCTCCTCGCTCTTTCCGGAGAACATGCTTCCGCAGATCACTTCGATCCAGCCGAGCTGGTTCTTGATGAATGCCATGGGCGGCGGATGTTATTACGACTCGGCCGGGGACTAAGGACTGAGGACTGAGGACTGAGGACTACTCTGGCGATTGCCTCGATAGTCCTCAGTCCAGAGTCCCCAGTCCTCAGTCGGAGGACCCGACTTTGTCGTTCAAGAACTCCTCCAGCCCCTCGAAATCCTGGAACACCCGCTCGGCGCATGCCAGCACCCAGCCCGAGGCCTCGTTGCGCGGCAGCCCCAGGACCAGGTAGACGGGCACTCCCAGCCGGAAGGCGAGCGTGATCTCCGCCGCGGTGCCGCCTCCGCGCGCCGCGGCCGCGTCCCAGAGGGCGACGAGCGCGTCGGTCTGGCTCTCGATCCGCGCGAGGTCCCAGGCGATGATCTTTCGCACGACGAGGCGGAAGCGTTCCGGGTCGCGCGCCTTCCACTGGCGAAATTCCCGGCTCTCCTCCTCGGTCAGGTCCTTGCGCTGGTCCGCCGCCGGGTCGTAGACCTCGTGGCCGAGGTCCCGGAGCCGCCGGGCGAGTCCTTGCCGCCAGCCCAGCCCGCCGTCTGCGCTGTGCTCGATTGCGCCGGAAAGGTAGATCCTCAAGCGACGCCGATGCGCGGGCAGAGGGGGAGCACGGGGCAGCTCTCGCAAGCCGGCTTGCGCGCCCTGCAGATCTGCCGGCCGTGGAAGATCAGGCGGTGCGCGGCGATCGCGCGCTGGCCGCGGGGAACCAGGCGGATCAGGTCCTGCTCGACCTTGACCGGGTCCGTCTGACGGGTGAACCCCATGCGCCGCGCCAGGCGTCCCACGTGCGTGTCCACGACGAATCCTTCGTCCTTGCCGAAGGCGTTGCCCAGGATGACGTTGGCGGTCTTCCGGCCGACGCCCGGCAGCTTCACCAGCGCCTCCATCGTGTCGGGGACGCGCCCGCCGTGCTCGGCGGCGATCGCGGCCCCCGCCCGGCGCAGGCTGCGCGCCTTGGAGTTGAAGAAGCCGGTCGAGCGGATGTCGCGCTCGAGCTCGCCGGGCCTGGACCGCGCATAGTCGGCGGCGGTCCGGTACTTTCGGAAGAGGCCGGGCGTGACCTGATTGACGCGGGTGTCCGTGCACTGCGCCGAGAGGATCGTGGCGACCAGAAGCTCGAGGGGCGAAGAGAAGTGGAGCGCCGTTTGGGCGTCGGGATAGGCGGCGGCGAGTCGCCGCAGGATGCGCCCGGCGCGCCGCCGCGTCTCTTCCGGCGTCTCGCGCGGGACCCGGCCTGGCCTCTTCGCCGGGCTCGTCCTCGGCTTCATGCGGCGGCATTCTATTTCGGCTAAGCTCCCGCGGCGGAGGAGAGCCCGATCCGCCTGCGTCCAGAGTCGCTCCGCGCCGTCTCGGCCTGTCTCGTGGCGGCGGCCCTCGCCGCGCCGGTCGTCGCCGCCGCGGCCGCGGCGCCGGCCTCCGTCACCATCACGATCCTCCACACCTCGGACCTGCACGGTCGCGTCGATCCGCGGGACTCGCTCGCCGACCGCGACTTCGGCGAGGGCCTGGCGCGCGTCGTGGCCGCCGTCCGCTCGATCCGGGCCGAAGGCCGGCCGACGCTGCTTCTCGATTCGGGCGATACGATCGAGGGCGCTCCCGAGCAGGCCCTCGCCTTTTCGGGCGGGGCCGCGGGCTCGCCCGATCCGATCATCACGGCCATGAACGAGGCGGGATACGACGCCATGGCCGTCGGCAATCACGAATTCGATTTCGGCGCGGAGCGGCTCTCCAAGTCGCGCGCGCAGGCGCGGTTTCCGTTTCTTTCGGCCAACGTCGTCAGGGAAGACGGGCATCCCGCGTTCGATCCGTACGCCGTCCGCGAGGTCGCCGGGGCGCGCGTCGGGATCCTGGGCCTGACGACGCCTCGGGTGCCCTCCTGGGAGTCGCCCTCGCGGATTGCGGGGCTGCGATTCCTCGACTCGGTCGAGGCGGCCCGCCGCGCCGTCTCGACTCTTCGGCAGAAGGAGCGGTGCGACCTGATCGTCGTCCTGGCGCACGAGGGCTTCGAGCGGGACCCCGAGACGGGGGCCGACCGCGGAAGCGCCGCCGAGAACCAGGCCTACGCCCTGGCGACCGAGGTCCCGGGAATCGATGTCTTGCTGACCGGGCACACGCACTCGGTCATCGCGCCGCGCAAGCTCGGCGGCGCCTGGGTCTCGCAGCCCGGCCGTTTCGGAAAGGTGCTGACGCGCTTCGACGTGACGCTCGATCGAGCCGGGGGCCGGTGGAAGGTCTCTCGCGTCCAGGGCTCGAACCTGGCGATGGCATCGGTCGTTCCCGATCCCGAGATCGTCCGGCTGGCTTCCCCGTCCCACGACGCCGCGATGGCGTTTCTCGCCCGGCAGATCGCCCGCCTGCCCGAGCCGCTCTCCGCGCGCAACGCTCGGACGCAGGACACGGCGATCCTCGATTGGCTCCACCAGGTCCAGAGGGAGCAGGGGCGCGCCGATCTCTCCTTCGCGTCGCTGCTGCCGGGGTCGCTGCCGCCCTGGCCCGCGGGCCCGCTCACGATCCGACAGGTGTGGTCCTTCTACCCGTACGAGAACACGCTGGTGACGGTGAAGGCGACCGGCCGGCAGGTGCGCGAGGCGCTCGAGGTCGCCGCGCGATGCATCTCGGGTGTCGAAGCCTCCGGCGACGGGTTTGCCTGGCGGCGCAACCCGGCGGTCTGGGGATACAACTGCGACACCCTGGACGGAGCCGAGTACGCGCTGGACCCCGCGCGGCCGGAAGGCCACCGCCTCCTCTTTCTCCGGCGGGGCGGGCGGCCGGTCGGCGACGACGAGGTTTTTCTCGTCGCGATCAATTCCTACCGCGCGGCGGGCGGCGGCGGATACGCGGTCTGGCGCAACTGCCCCCGGGTCGCGGAGACCGAGAAATCGCTGCGCGACCTCCTGGTCGAGGACGCCCGCCGCCGGGGCGAGCTCGCTCCGCGGGCCGACGAGAACTGGTTCCTCGCGCCCTCGCTGCCGGAAGGGCCGATGCGGGCGTCCGGCGGCTGAGGGTCCGCTTCCGGTGCGTCGGGCGCCGGGAGATCAGGCGCTCCGGTCCGGAAGGAAACCACGTTGGACGGCGCGCGGGCCGAGGCGAGCAGCTGCCGGCGCGTCTTCTCGAGCGCGGCGTCGGCCGCCGAGATCAGGCGGTCGAGCGCGAGGGCGAGCGTGACGGCCCCGCGACACTCGGCCTCTTCTCGCTCTCGGGCGAGCAGTTTCCGAAAGGCGCGCAGGCCATGCCACCGGTCGAGCACGCCGCCGGCACCGTCGTTCCGCGAGGCGGGGTCCGGCTCGCGCGGCGCGCCCGCCTGCGCCAGGGCGAGGCCGATGCGGCGAGCCCGCCGGACGCGCTCGCGGTAACGGGACAGGTCGCGGTCGTCCGGCTTCCCGGCCGGAAGCCCGAGACGCCGCGCGGTTCGGCGGCGCGCGCGCTCGAGCCTTCGCCGGAGGCGGCGCTCTGCGCCGCGCGCCTGTCGCGAGATGGCCCCGAGCAGCCTTTGGATCGCACGTTTGCGGACGGCGCGCAGGGCGCGCCGGCTTCGCTCGCGCGAGAGCTCCTCCCAGCGCGCGTCGAGCGCCTCGGCGGCGTCCGCCCCGATCAGCCCGAGCTCGCGGAAGCGGGAGAGCAGCCGCCGGTGCGACTCGAGCGCGCCCACCCGAGCGCACCGGCGCGCGATGCGCCGCGCGCGCCGGGAGAGCCGGCGGTCGCCCGCCGCGCGCGCCGCCGCGCCGACCCCTCGCAGGATTTCGGCGAGCTCGGCCGCGCCGGCGGGAGCGGCGCGCCGGAAGTCCCTGCAGGCCCGGGCGAGCTCGCGGCGTCTTCTCTCCCAAAATGCTTCCGGGCCGCGCACGGCGCGCTATTATAGAAAGATACAAGAGACGCCCCGCTTCAAGCCGATTTCACACCGCCTTCAGGGCGGTCCCGCACGGCTGCCGGACAATGGCGCGGCCGTGAAGCAACTGGCCGCAATCGACATCGGCACCAACAGCATCAAGCTCCTCATCGCGTCCGTCGAGGACGACGGCTCGCTCCAGGTGCTCTCCCGCGAGAAGGCGATGGTGCGCCTCGGCAGCGAGACGCTGGCGACCGGCCGCCTTCCGGAGGAAGCCATCGAGGCGGGGGTGGCCGCGGTCGAGCAGTTCCTCCGGTCGGTCCGCGCGGCCGGCGCGGAGCTGGTTCGGGCCGTGGCGACCTGCGCCGTGCGGGAGGCTGCCAACTCCGGGGAGTTCCTCGAGGCGGTTCGGCGGCGCACCGGAGTGACCGTCGACGTCGTGTCGGGAGAAGAGGAGGCGCGGCTGATCAACCTCGGCGTGCGGAGCGAGTTCCCCGCCCGCTTCGACCCTCTCTTTCTGATCGACATCGGGGGAGGCTCGACCGAGTTCGTGATCTCCGAGGGATCGCGCGTCCGCCTGACGGAGAGCCTGCCGCTCGGCGTCGTGCGTCTGGCGGACCGCTACGCCCGAGGCGATCCGCCGGACGACCGCGACCGCAAGGCGATGAAGAAGGCGATTCGCGCGGCCGCCAAGAAGGCGGTCGAGCAGGTCCGAAAGACGGGGTTCAAGACCTGTGTGGGTTCCTCGGGGACCATGCAGTCTCTCTCGCTCGTCCACGAGGCGGCCATCCTGGGGCGGGAGGCGATGCCGACCGGGCACCGGACCCTGACGCGAGAAGGGCTGAAGAAGGTGAACCGGCTCCTGCGTCGCACCACGGCCCGGGAGAAGCTGCGCATCCCTGGCCTCGACCCGCGGCGCCGGGACATCGCCGTGCCGGGCGGGATCCTGCTCACCTGGCTCCTGAAGCGGACGGGGGCGAAAGCGGTCGTCGTCGGCGAGCGCGGGCTGCGCGAGGGGATCCTTCTCGACCACCTCGCGCGTCAGGGGAAGAAGCGCATCCTGGATCGCGACGTCCGCGCGCGCAGCATCGACCGGCTCCTGCGCCGCGCCAACGCCGAGGTATTGCACGCCGCCCACGTCGCGCGCCTGGCGCTCGAGGTCTTCGACCGGACGCATGCGCTCCACCAGCTGTCGGCGAGGGAGCGGGAATGGCTCCAGTACGGAGCGCTGCTCCACGACATCGGCTGCCACATCGGATACGCGAAGCACCAGCGCCACTCCTACTACCTGATCAGCCACGGCGATCTGACCGGATTCTCCTCGGACGAGGTCGAGGTCCTCGCCTCGATCGCCCGCTATCACGCCGGGGGCGGGCCGAAGGAGCGGCACGAGAACTGGCGCCGTCTCGATCCGTACCTGCGCCCCGTCGCCGAGAAGCTCGCGGCGATCGTCCGCATCGCCGACGCGCTCGATCGCAGCCACCGGCAGCTCGTGACCGGCATCGAGTGCCGAATCCGCGCGCGGCGTATCGAGTTCGTCGCCGAGGCCCAGGGTGACTGTGAGCCGGAGTTGACAGAGGCGCGGCGAAAGGCGAACCTCTTCGAGCGGGTGTTCGACCGAAGGGTTTCCTTCCGGGCGGTGCCCGCCGAACGCGAGGAGGCGGTTCACCAGAAAGACCTGGAGATCCTCTCCACCGAGGCGCTCTGGGGCTGAGACGATCGCGCAGGAGAGAGAGCACGTGAAAGAGCATTTTGCCGAGCAACTGGAGGACCTGCGCCGCAACCTGATCCTGCTGGGCGGCGAGGTGGAGCGGCAGATCCAGAAGGCGATCGAGGCCCTGATCGAGGCGGATGAGAAGAAGGCGCAGGAGGTCATCGACGCCGACGAGGAGATCGATCGCATGGAGATCATGGTGGAGGAGCAGGCCGTCCAGCTCCTCGCCCTCCAGCAGCCGGTCGCGGTGGACCTGCGCTTCCTGGTCGCCGCGCTCAAGATCAACAACGACCTGGAGCGCATCGGCGACCACGCCGTCAACATCGCCGAAGGCGCTCAGCGCCTGGCTGGCCAGAGGCCGTTCAAGCCCTTCATCGACATCCCTTACATGGCCGAAGTTGCGATGTCGATGCTGAAGCAGTCGCTGGACGCGTTCGTGAATCGCGACGCCGATCTCGCCAAGAGGGTCATCAAGAAGGACGACATCCTGGACGACAAGAACGTGTCGATCATCCGGGAGCTCTTGACCTACATGGCCGAGCACCCGTCGCTGATCACCTACTGCCTGGAGCTGATCTCGGTCTCGAAGAACCTGGAACGGGTCGGCGATCTCGCGACGAACATTTGCGAGGACACGATCTTCATCGCCGAGGCCCGCTGGGTGAAGCATCACGCGACCGAGCTGACGCCGTAGGACCGCCCCGAGCCGGTCCTCGAGCGGCGGCGGGCGACGGACCATGACCTTCCTCTGGGGTGTCGCGACCTCCGCCTATCAGATCGAGAGGGCGGTCCAGAACGACTGGACCGAGTGGGAGCGGGCGGGACGTTCTCGACGGACCTCTTCGGCGTCAACGACTACAGCCGCGTGCACCTGCGCTTCCGGGGGCTGCCCGGCCCGGTCGGCGAGGTCCTGTATCGGGACCCGCGCGGTCGGGGCCTGACGCAGACCGGCTGGGAGATCCATCCGGAAGGCTTCGGACGGGTGCTCCGACTCGCGTCGCAGGCCGGGCTTCCGGTCCTGGTGACGGAGAACGGCGTTGCGACCGCACACGACCGAATGCGGCGTGATTTCCTGCGGGAGCACGCGCTGGTGCTCGCGCACGCCCGGGGCTCCGGCCTTCCCGTCGAAGGCTACTTCCACGGGTCGCTGCTCGACAACTTCGAGCGGCTCGACGGCCGGCGGCCCCGCTTCGGCCTCGACGAAGTGGACTACGCGACCCTGGCCCGCCGCC
>JBLMXY010000052.1:0-12641 GCA_050257975.1 Acidobacteriota bacterium | reverse complement strand
CGACCCCGCGCTGCGCCGGGTAGCGCTCGAGCGACTCGGGGATGTAGCGGTACGCGTCGGCATCGCCATGGAAGAGCCAGCCGACGACGGGCATCGCCATGCGGAGATAGGCCCCGTACAGGGCGCGCGCAACCGGGTTATCGGGCTTGCCAAAATCGAGAATCGCCAGGCGCCCGCCGGGCGCCAGCACCCGGCGCATCTCCGCGAGCGCCGCCGGAAGATCCGCGACGTTGCGCAGCCCGTAGCCGACGACGACGGCATCGAAGGTTGCGTTCGGGAAGGGGAGTGTCAAGGCGTCGGCCTGGACGAACGTGCTGCGGCTCCGTCGAGCCTGTCGGCGCTGCCGGGCGACGGCCAGCATCGGCAGCGTGAAGTCGGCTCCCGTGACCCGCGCGGCCTCGAGCTCCTCGGCCAGAAACCCAAGATCGCCGCTCCCGCAGCAAAGATCGAGCACCCGCGCCGCGCTCCGCGCCCCGTCCATCGCCAGCCGCACCGTCTCCCGCTTCCACCGACGGTGCATTCCGACGCTCATCACATCATTGACCAGGTCGTATCGCCGTGCAATTCGCGAGAACATCTCGCGTACTCTCGGCGCGCGCTCGGAGTCGTAGGAGAGATATTTGTTCGGCATCGCGGCGAGGCCCCGATTATCCCGACGCCGGGGCGAAATGTCCCGCCGTGTTGTAAAGTTTTCCATTCCATGACAGAGGAGCCGAAGAAGCCGGTCAGCGAGACCGAGGCTCGACGGGTCGCCGAGGAGGCCCGGGAGACCGAATGGAAGGCCCCGAGCTTCCTGAAGGAGCTCTTCCTCGGCAACTTCCGGCTCGACCTGGTTCACCCCTTCCCGGAGGCGCCGCCGGAGCGGCCGGAGTTTCGGGCCTTCCACGACTCGATGGCGAAGTTCCTGGCGGAAGAGGTGGACGCCGACCGCATCGATCGCGAGGGAAAGATTCCTCCCGAGCTCGTCTTGCGGCTGGCCGAGCTCGGCGCCTTCGGCATGAAGGTTCCCAAGGAGTACGGCGGCCTCGGCCTTACGCAGCGCGAGTACGGCGAGGTCTTGAAGCTCGTGTCGAGCTGGGACGGGAACCTGGTGACGCTTCTCTCGGCCCACCAGTCGATCGGCGTGCCTCAGCCGCTGAAGCTCTTCGGCACGAAGGAGCAGAAGAAGAAGTACTTCCCGCGCCTGGCGAAGGGGGCGATCTCGGCCTTCGCGCTGACGGAGCCCCACGTCGGCTCGGATCCGGCGAACCTCTCGACGACGGCCGTCCGCACGCCGGAGGGCGACTACATCCTCAGCGGCGAGAAGCTCTGGTGCACCAACGGCACCATCGCCGACCTCTTCGTCGTCATGGCGCGCCATCCGGACACCAAGAAAATCTCGGCCTTCATCGTCGAGAAGGACTGGCCCGGCGTCGAGGTCGTCATTCGCTGCCACTTCATGGGCCTGAAGGCGATCGAGAACGGCGTCATCCGGTTCACCAACGTCCGGGTGCCGAAGGAGAACCTGCTCTTGGCCGAGGGGCGCGGATTGAAGCTCGCGCTCGTGACGCTGAACACCGGCCGCCTGACGCTGCCGGCCTCGAGCGCCGCCTGCGCGAAGCGATGCCTCGAGATCTGCCGCGAGTGGGGCAACGAGCGCGTCCAGTGGGGCCAGCCGATCGGGCGGCACGACGCGATCGCGCAGCTGCTCGCCGAGATGGCGGCCACGGCCTTCGCGATGGAGGCGGTCTCGGACCTGGCCTCCGCGATGGCGGACATGGGGGATCGGGACATCCGGCTCGAAGCGGCCGTCGCCAAGATGTGGAACTCGGAGGAGGGCTGGAGGATCGTCGACCGCACGCTGCAGATCCGCGGCGGAAGAGGCTACGAGACCGCCGACTCGCTTCGCGCGCGGGGAGAGAAGGGGATCCCGGTCGAGCGGATCATGCGCGATTTCCGCATCAACCTCATCTTCGAAGGGTCCTCGGAGATCATGCGCCTCTTCATCGCCCGCGAGGCGCTCGACCGGCACCTGGCGGTCGCCGGCGATCTCTTCAATCCGAAGATTCCCACGGCGAAAAAGGTCGGCGGGATCCTTCCGGGCTTCGTCGGCTTCTACGCGAAGTGGTATCCGTCGCGGTGGCTCGGCTGGGGCCATGCGCCGCGCTTCTCGGAGTTCGGCCCGCTCGCGCGGCACGTGCGGTACCTCGAGCGCACGAGCCGCCGCCTCGCGCGCGCCCTCTTCCACATGATGGCGCGCCACGGCCCGAAGCTCGAGAAGCGGCAGGCGTTGATCTTCCGCGCCGTGGACGTCGGCGCGGACCTCTTCGCCATGTCGGCCGCGGTCAGCCGGGCGCAGCAGCTTCGAAAGACGGGCAGGCCCGAAGCCGCGAGGGCCGGCGAGCTCGCCGACATCTTCTGCCGCATGACGCGCCGCCGCATCGAGGAGCGATTCCGCGCGATGCGCTCGAACGACGACGTCCGAAACTACCGCACGGCCCGCCGCGTCCTCGACGGCGAGCACCGATGGCTCGAGTCCGGCCTCGTTCCCGCCGAGGCGCTCGAGCGCTTCGCCGCCGCCTCCGTCGCAGCAGGGGAAGAGAGACTCGCGACGGTCTAGCAGGCGGCGCGCGTCGGTCCACCCCTAGCACACTCTCGCTGTCTTCCAGACTCCCATCTGCAAGGCGAGTTTCCGGATCCTCAAGTTCAGCCGGGCGCGCCGGACGAGCAGGGCCTTGAGCCTGCGGCGCTGAGCAGGGGTGGGTTTGGGGCGCTTCTTCATGGGCGGCCTCCACCTTCCTGGGGGAAAGACTACCAGCGGTCAGGCCGTGCGGGAGAAATAGAATTCTCCGCCAGACGTGCCGCTCGCTCTCGGCCGGCAGCTCGGCCCCTACGAGATCCTCGGCCCGGTCGGCGCCGGGGGAATGGGAGAGGTCTACAAGGCGCGCGACGTCCGGCTCGACCGCACCGTCGCGCTGAAAGTCCTTCCCGAAGATGTCGCTTCCGATCGGGAGCGGCTGCGGCGTTTCGAGCAGGAGGCCCGCGCGGCCTCGGCGCTGAACCACCCCAACATCCTGACGGTCTACGACGTCGGTTCCGCCGATTCGATCTCCTACATCGCGATGGAGTTCGTGGACGGCCCGACGCTGACCGAGCTGCTCGCGAAAGGCCCCCTGCCCATGCGCAAACTGCTCGACCTGGCCGCGCAGATCGCCGACGGCCTCGCGAGCGCTCACGAGGCGGGCGTGATCCACCGCGACCTGAAGCCGGGGAACATCATGATCTCGCGGGACGGCTTCGCCAAGATCCTGGACTTCGGCCTGGCGAAGCTTGCTCCGCCTCCCGCGTCTTTTCCCGCCGACGCGCCGACCGTGGGGACCCCGGAGACCCTGCCCGGCATGGCCGTGGGCACCACCGGTTACATGTCTCCCGAGCAGGCCCGAGGAGAACCGATCGACTTTCGGTCGGACCAGTTCGCGCTGGGAGCCGTCCTCTACGAGATGGCGACGGGACGTCAGGCCTTCTCGGGCCGCACGCACGCGGACACGCTGGTCGCGATCCTCGAGAAGGAGCCCGAGCCGCTCCCGCTGGCCCGGCCCGGGACGCCCCCGCCGCTCTCCTGGATCATCGAGCGGTGCCTGGCGAAGGACCCGAAGGAGCGATTCGGGTCCACGCGCGATCTCGCGCGCGACCTCGCGAACGTCGGCGCCCGGCTCTCCGAGATCGAAAGCGCCGTCGAGAAGGGAGAGCGCGTCCGGGGTCGCCGCTGGAGACGGCGAGCCGTTTGGGAAGGCGCGGCATGGGTCGTGGCCGGCCTCTCCGTGCTCGCCCTGATTCTGTTTTCGACCTCCGGCCGCCGCGCCGCTCCGGCCCGGCGGATGCGCTTCTCGATGCTTCCCCCGGAGAACGCCGCGTTCAATTTCAGCAGCTCGTCGCCGGGGCCGATCGCGCTTTCTCCGGACGGAAGCCGCGCAGTCTTCGGCGTCCGTGACGCCGCCGGCAAGGAGCTGCTCTGGGTCCGGCCGCTCGACAGCCTGGCGGCCGAGCCGCTGGCGGGCACCGAAGGCGCAACCTATCCCTTCTGGTCTCCCGACGGCCGCTCCATCGGCTTCTTCGCGGACGGGAAGCTCCGGCGAATCGACTCCTCCGGGGGGCCCGCGCAGAGCCTCTGCGATGCTCCGAGCGGCCGGGGGGGGACCTGGAACCGCGAAGACGTCATTCTGTTCGCCCCGGACGACGCCGGCCCTCTCTTTCGCGTGTCTTCCTCGGGAGGAAAGGCCGCGCCGGTCACGCGCGTCGATCCATCCCGTCCGGGCGCGACGCACCGGTGGCCGCAATTTCTTCCCGACGGACGGCATTTCCTCTTTCTCGCGTGGACGCCCGGCCGGCCCTCGGACGGGGACGGCGTCTTCGCGGGATCGCTCGACTCGATGGAAACGAGCCTCCTGCTGCGGGACGTCTCGAACGCCGCCTACGCGCCTCCCGGGTTTCTCTTTCACGTGCGGGAGGGGGCGCTCCTCGCGACGGCCTTCGACGCAACGTCTCTTCGGCTGGCGGGAACCTCGGTTCCGCTCGCCGAGGACGTCCTCTTTCAACCCTATCGGCGAATGGGAACCTTCTCCGTCTCCGGCAACGGCATCCTGGCCTACCAGGGGGGCGCGAGCCTCGAGCAGTCGCAGCTGGTCTGGTACGGCCGGTCCGGGGCGCGGAAGGAGCCCGCGGGAAAACCGGGCAACTATTCCGGGATAAGGCTCGGGCCCGATGGGCGCCGCTGCGCCGTCGAGATCTCCGATCCGCGCACCGGGGCCATCGACATCTGGGTCGAGGACCTTTCTCGGAGCGTGCGGACGCGGCTGACTTCGGGCGGCTTCGTGCAGGACAGCCCGGTCTGGTCGCCCGACGGAAGCCAGATCGTCTTCACCTCCAACCGGGACGGTCACTTCGATCTCTTCCGGAAGTCGTCCGACGGGACGGGAAGCGAGGAGCGCCTGCTCTCGTCCGACGACAGCAAGAGCCCGACCGACTGGTCGGCGGACGGGCGCTTCGTCGCGTTCGATCGGGTGGGGCCGAAGGCCGGCGACCGGCGGGAGGTCTGGGCGCTTTCCGTGCCGGACCGACGGGCCTTCCCGATCCTGCAGACCGCGTTTGACGAGTGGGGCGGCCGTTTCTCGCCCGACGGCCACTGGCTGGCGTACTGCTCGGACAACACCGGGAGGTCGGAAGTCTACGTGCGCCCGTTTCCCGAGGCTGGCGCCGCCTGGCGCGTTTCGGTCGACGGAGGAACGCAGCCGGTGTGGCGCTCGGACGGCAAGGAGCTCTTCTACGTCAGCGCCGATCGCCGGCTGATGGCGGCCCCGGTGAAGATGGGCAAAGGGCTCGAGCTCGGCCGGATCGAAGCGCTCTTCGAGATCCCGCTGAAGTCCTCCGCGAGCGACATCGCGCTCTTCGACGTCTCGGCGGGCGCTCCCCGGTTCCTGGTCAACACGCCTGCCGAGCGGCAGGCGCCGCCGCCCGTCACCGTCGTCGTCGACTGGGCCGCCTCGCTTTCCCGCTGACGCGGGCGGCTGCCGGGGCGGCGCGCTCGGCGGGAATGCCGGCGCCGCAGAGGTAGACGGGAAACTCCGAGACGCCGTCGAGGCCGAGGAGCGCCTCGATGCGGCTTTCGCGCATGGCGGCCGTCGTGAAGGGGCCGAGGCCGCGCGCGGCGCAGAGCAGCGCGAAGGTCTGGGCGAGGTGTCCGGCGTCGAGAAAGAAGAGGCGGTACGCTTCGTCCGACGAGTACTTCCAGAAGAGCCGCCGCGCCACGGCGGTCATGACGCAGAGGAACGCCGCCCTGCGGATCCAGCCCTGCGCCGCGGCGATCCGCGCGGCGTCCGCCCGAAAGTCCCCTCGGCGAAGCCGCTCGAGGAAGTTGCCCCGCACGTTGTAGTGATAGAGGCCCGGCGCCAGGCCTTCGACGTTCCAGACGAGAGCGTAGCACTCGATGGGATGACGGGCTCCCGCCGAGGGGCTCGACCGGGTGGGAAGCCTTCCGAGCGGACCGGCTTCGATCCATCCCGTGCGGCCCCAGGCCCCCCGGATCACGTCGGCGAAGTCCTCGAACGGCACGGGTCTCGCAGCGAAATCGCGGACCGTCCGGCGGAGCTCGAGCGCTCGTTCGAGGCTGACGCCTCGGTCTGCCGCGTGGCGCGGGAGAGCGACGCGCGGGCGCCCGGGATAGCTCTTGAAAGGCGAGGGCTGCGGCTCTTCGGCGAGCCGGCGGCGAAGGTACCGCACGTGCGCCGCGGGGTCCGTCACGTAGGAGACGTCGCGCCCCGCGAAGTGCAGGTACGCGGCGGGCAGGGAATCCCTCCACCGCGCCGCGACGTCGCGCCGCGCCGCGCGGTCGGAGGCCGGGACGAGAAACCCCAGGCGCGCGAGCCTGCGGATCTCGCGCTGGACGGAAGCGGGCGTGTAAGTCCGAAAATCCCGCGCGACGGAACGGATCGCTCGGGGCCTGCTGAACGCGTCCAGAAGCTGCACGGCGATCGGCGCCACCCCGATCCGGCGGCGCCGGACGAATTCTTCGAGACAGAAGCGGGGACCTCGCCAGCAGGCGACGATGTTCGGGCTTCGGACGAGCCGCATTCCCCCTATTTCGACGCCAGGTCGCCCAGGGAGGGACGTGGCCCGAGCACGCAGCCGCTCGGAGGCGTCTTCCAGTAACCCACCTTCTTCGCGTAGTTGTAGACCTGGAGCTGAAGCGCGTTGCGTTTCTTGACGAGGGCGAGAAGACGCTTGCGCTGCGCCGGGGTGAGCGTGGGTTTCTTCTTCTTCCTCATGCGGCCTCCTCGGAAGGTTCCGCAGAGGCTATCATCGAACGCGGATGCTGCTTCCAGGAGGCTGCAGGCTGCGCGCCGCCGCCCGATTGGGCCGCAGCGTGCTTCTGGCCGCGGCGGCTTTCGCCGCGGGTCCGGGACATCTTCGAGGCGCGATCTTCACGGTCACCAATACGAACGACTCCGGTTTGGGATCGCTTCGGCAGGCGATTCTCTCGGCCAACGCGGCGCCGGGCGCCGACACGATCCGCTTCAACATCGCGGGATCGGGCGTCCACACGATCGCGCCGGCTTCGGCGCTTCCGGCGATCACCGGCCCGGTCACGATCAACGGCGCCACGCAGCCGGGATATGCCAACGTCTCTCCCGTCATCGAGATTTCCGGCGCGAGCGCCCCGGAGGGCGCAAACGGCCTGGACATCGCCGCGGGAGGGAGCACCGTCCGGGCGCTCGCGATCAACCGGTTCCGCTCGACGCTCTTCACGGGAGAAGGGGGAATCGGGATCCTGCTCGAGAGCGGCGGCGGGAACACCGTCATCGGATGCGTGATCGGAACGAACCCGGCGGGGTCGGCGGCCCTCGGCAACGCGATCGGCGTCGCGATATCGAATTCCGCGGACAACGTGGTCGGCGGCGCCGCCTCGCCCGCCGTCCCGCTGCTGCGCAACGTGATCTCCGGCAACTTCGTCGGCGTCCTCGTTGCGGGGGCCGGCTCCGCCGCCAACTTGCTGCGTGGAAACCGGATCGGGACGAGCGCCGACGGACTGCTCGACCTCGGGAACACGAACGACGGCGTGCGCGTGCTGGACGGAACGGGCAACCAGATCTCGGAGAACCTGATCTCGGGCAACGACAACAACGGTGTCCTGGTCGGCGGTGAGGCGACGGCAACGCTCGTCGCCGGCAACACGATCGGCGCCGGCGCCGGGGGCGCCCTGCTCGGAAACGGCGGGGAGGGTGTCCAGATCAGCGGAGCGTCCGGCAACATCGTCCGCGACAACACCGTGGTCGGAAGCGGCCGCAACGGGATCCTCGTCTTCAGCAGCGCCTCCAACAACGTCGTCGCCGGTAACTTCGTGGGAACCGATGCGGCGGGCAAGGCCGACCTCGGCAACGCGGGCAACGGGATCATCGTCTCCGGCGCCGACGCCAACACGGTCGGCGGGACGGCGCCGGGGGACCGCAACGTGGTCTGCGGCAACGGCTCGAACGGAATCCGGATCCGAAGCGGGGCGGCCGGCAACGTCGTGCGCGGCAACTTCGTCGGCGTCGGACCCGGCGGCGGGAGCGCGATCGGGAACGGCGACGACGGAATCGAGCTGAACGACGGCGCGACCGGCAACATCGTCGGCGGCAAGGGCGCCGGGTCGGGCAACGTCGTGTCGGGCAATGCGGCCAACGGCGTCCGGCTGGCGGATTCAACGACCACCTCCAACATCGTCCAGGGCAACCGCATCGGCACCGACGCCGCGGGCTCGGCGGCTCTCGGGAACCTCGGAAACGGCCTTCTCGTCGAGAACGGCGCCCACGACAACAAGATCGGAGGCGCGGCGGCGGGCGCCGGCAACACGATCGCCTTCAACGGCGCCGCCGGCATCTTCGTGTCGTCCGGAACGGGCAACGCGCTGCTTTCCAACTCGATTCGGGGCAACGCCACCCTCGGGATCGACCTCGCACCCGACGGCGTGACGCCCAACGACGCCGGCGACGCGGACGGCGGCGCGAACCTCCTTCAGAACTTTCCCGAGCTTTCGGCCGCTTCCTCGAGCGGCTCGACGACGTCCGCGCAGGGGAGCCTCGACAGTCTTCCTTCGACCCAGTTCCGAATCGAGTTCTTCGCGAGCGTCCTCTGCGACGCCTCCGGCCACGGGGAGGGAAGGTTCTTCCTCGGCGCCGCGGACGTGACGACGGACCCTTCGGGCACGGCCGCGATCGACGCCGTTCTGCCGGCCGCGGCCCGAGGTCCCTTCATCACGGCGACCGCGACGGATCCCGCGGGCAACACGTCGGAGTTTTCCGCCTGCGTCCTGGTTCCGGGCCCTACGGTCTCCGCGATCGCCCCGACGTCAGGCCCTCCCGGCGGCGGCACGGCCGCGTCGGTCGCCGGCTCGAACTTCCAGGACGGAGCGGCGCTTCTGGTCGGCGGCTCGCCGGCCGCCGGAACGCTCGTGCAGAACGCTTCGCAGATTACGGCCTCGACGCCCTCGCTCGCCCCGGGCGCGCTCTACGACGTGGTCGTGGTCAACCCCAGCACGCTGTCCGGCACGCTGCCGAAGGGGTGGCTCGCCGACTTCTCCGACGTTCCCGCCTCCTATCTCTTCCACGGCGCGGTCGAGAAGATCTTCCGGGCCGGCATCACGTCCGGATGCGGCGGCGGCGCCTACTGTCCGGAGGATCCGGTCAATAGGGCGAGCATGGCGGTCTTTCTGCTGCGCGGCGAGCACGGCTCGACCTACCAGCCTCCGGATCCGACCGGCCAGGTCTTCGGCGACGTGCCGCTCGGGACCTTCCTCGCGGCCTGGATCGAGCAGCTCGCGGCGGAAGAGATCACGACCGGCTGCGGAGGCGGGAACTACTGCCCGGAGACCGCGGTCAACCGCGCCTCGATGGCCGTCTTCCTGCTGCGCGCCAAGCACGGCGCGGACTACAAGCCGCCCGCCGCGTCCGGCAACGTCTTCGACGACGTGCCGCCCGGGACCTTCCTCGGCGACTGGATCGAGCAGCTCGCGGCCGAGGGGATCACGGCCGGCTGCGGCGCGAAGCTCTTCTGCCCGAATCAGCCGGTCTCGCGCGGAGAGATGGCGGTCTTCCTGGTCCGGACGTTCGGCTTGAGCTAGCGGTCCCTCAAGCGCTCCCGCTCCCGGCCGCCGCGGAGGTGGGCCCCCTCCCCCGGCCTCTCCCCCCGGCCGGGGGGAGAGGAGATCAGAGAGGGGAGGCGCGCGCCGCCCCGGCCTTCACGCGGGACCTACAGCCCGGGCACCTCGTCGGTTCCCTCGTTGATGCCCTCGAAGAGGATCGTCGAGAGGTAGCGCTCTCCCGTGTCGGGCAGCATCGCCAGGATCGAGGTTCCCTTCGGGGACTTCTCCGCGATCTTGCGGGCGCCGGCGAACGTTCCCCCCGAGGAGAGGCCGCAGAAGATCCCTTCCTTCGAGCTGAGATCCCGCGCGGCGTCGCGAGCCTCGGTATCGGACACGGTGACAAGCTCGTCGAATCCCTCGCGGTTCAAGACCGCGGGGATGAAGTCGGGCGTCCAGCCCTGGATCTTGTGCGGCTTCCATTCCTTTCCGGCCAGGAGCGCCGCCCCCTCGGGCTCCACGACCGCGATCTTCGTCTCGGGGCGCGCGCGGCGGATCATGTCGCCGGCGCCCGTCAGGGTTCCTCCCGTCCCGTACCCGGTCACCCACCAGTCGAGCCTGCGGCCGACGAAGTCGCGCAGGATCTCGGGTCCCGTCGTGTTGCGGTGGTACTCGGGGTTCGCCTCGTTCTCGAACTGCCGCGCGACGAACCAGCCGTTCTTCTTCGCCAGCTCTTCGGTCTTCTTGACCATCCCCGTCGCGCGCTCGGCCGCCGGGACCAGGACCACCTTGGCTCCCAGGATGCGCATCAACTTGCGGCGCTCGATCGAGAAGCTGTCGGACATCAACGCGACGAAGGGGTAGCCCTTGACCGCGCAGACCATGGCGAGCGCGATGCCGGTGTTTCCCGAGGTCGCCTCGACGACGGTCTGGCCGGGCTTGAGCGTCCCCCGCCGCTCGGCGTCCTCGATGATCCCGATCGCGAGCCGATCCTTGACCGACGAGAGCGGGTTGAAGGCTTCGCACTTGACGTACATCGTGACGCCGGAAGGCGCGAGCTTGTTGATCCTGACGACGGGGGTGTTGCCGATGGTGCCGAGGATGTTTTCGTGGATCATCGTCTCCTGTCCTTTCGCTTGGGTTGAAGATCGGCGCCGGACGACGCGGGCTCCTCGCGCGGGCCGGGCGCCGGAGTTCTCAGGCTCGAAAGCGGCCGGCCTGACATCGCCCCTGGGCGCCAAAGGACCGGGCGCTGCGCAGGCGCGGGCCGCGACGGCAACGGTTCTTCAAAGACGCTGTCTCCCTCCCCGCCGGAAAGCGTAGGATATGCGATCCCGATGAAGAGCGAGATCCTTTGGGTTTCCTTGAGCTTCCTGGTGGCGGCCGCGGCCGTCGCCGCGCCCCGGACCATGCGGGTGGACTACGACCACACGGGCGGCGCTTCGGAGGAGCATTTCGCCCTCGATCGCGTGGTCCTGGAACCCCTGGAATGGCCGGGCAACCCGGAGCGGCCGCTGGACGACACCAACCTCGGGAAGTACTTCTTCGAGGTGATCGACCGGAAGACGAACCGCGTCGTCTACTCGCGCGGCTTCGCGTCGATTTTCGGAGAATGGGAGACGACGCCGGAGGCGTCCGAGCGCCTGCGGACTTTCTCCGAGTCCCTGCGCTTCCCGGCGCCGGCGTCTCCGGTCCAGATCGTCGTCAAGAAGCGAGACAAGCGCAACGCCTTCCGTGAGGTCTGGTCCACCACGGTCGACCCCGACGGCATGTTCGTCGACACCGCGAAGCCTCCTTCGCCGGGGCCGCTCTCCGAGATCGAGAAGCACGGCCCGCCGGCCCGGAAGATCGACTTCCTGATCCTGGGGGACGGATACACGGCGGCCGAGCGGAGCAAGTTCGAGAAGGACGCGCGCCGGCTGACGGAGATCCTGTTCTCCGTCTCTCCCTTCAAGGAGCGGCGCGGCGACTTCAACGTCTGGGCGCTCTGCCCTCCGGCGGAGGAGTCGGGCGTCTCGCGCCCCTCGACCGGGATCCACCGCCGCTCCCGGGTCGGCGCGACCTACGACGCCTTCGGCTCCGAGCGCTACATGCTGACCTTCGAGAACCGCTCCTTCCGGGACGTCGCGTCCTTCGCGCCTTACGAGTTCGTCGAGGTGCTGGCCAACAGCCGCACCTACGGCGGTGGCGGAATCTTCAACCTCTACTCGACGGTCGCGGCCGACAGCCTCTGGTCGCCGTACCTCTTCCTGCACGAATTCGGCCATCACTTCGCGGGGCTGGCCGACGAGTACTACACCTCGGACGTCGCCTACGGCCCCGCGTCCGACCGCGTCGAGCCCTGGGAGCCGAACGTGACCGCGCTTCACGACCCGAAGACGCTCAAGTGGAAGGACCTGGTCGAGCCCGGCACGCCGCTGCCGACGCCGTGGCCGAAGGAGAAGTTCGAGGCGATGTCTCTGGACTTTCAGGCGCGCCGCCGCAAGATCCGGGCGGAGAAGGGCCCCGAGGAGCAGATGGACGCGCTCTTCTCCGAGGAGAAGGTTGCCGAGACGAAGCTTCTGGGCTCCGATCCGCACGCCGGGAAGGTCGGGGCATTCGAGGGCGCGCTCTACGAGGCGAAGGGCTACTACCGGCCCCAGGCCGACTGCATCATGTTCACGCGCGACGACGTGGGCTTCTGCGCCGTCTGCCGGCGGGCGATCGCAGCCGTCATGGACTTGTACACCCGCCCGTAGCAGCTATCCTATTTCCGGATCCGGACACCGATCACCGAGCCCCGAACACCGATCATATGAGCTTTCGCCGCGGCCTCCAGCTCGCCGGTTTCGCGCGGCGGCACCTCGGCCGCATGGCGCGCGGCCGGCGCGACGTCATGGCGCATCTGGCCGCGCCCCGCCCCGAGAATCTCCCGATGCCGACCTTCGTGCAGCTTCGCGTCACGAACCTCTGCAACCTGCGCTGCAAGATGTGCGGGCAGTGGGGCGACACCGGCATCTACCGCTCCGACGGCTTCTCCGCTTCCGCGACCGACGGCGAGAAGGAGCGC
>JBLMXY010000051.1:0-3492 GCA_050257975.1 Acidobacteriota bacterium | reverse complement strand
GCGATCGCCGGGCGCGTCCTTCCGCCGCGGGAACCAGAGACCTTCGATTGGGCGCGGCTTGCCCCTCAGCTCGACCGGATTCTGCGGAGCGTGCTCGAGCGGCCCGCGGCGGCTTCGCTATATCAGCATTGATATAGCTGCCGGGCGCTCCTACCGCCGCGGCGCCTCGAATGGGACCGCGACGGTCATCCAGGCGGCCACGGCGGCGCCTTTCCGCCTGCCGGGCTCGAAGACCCACTGCCGCACGGCCGCAAGCGCGGCCTGATCGAGATCCGGTTGGACGCCCCGAGCGATCTCCACCTGAAGGGGCACGCCGCTTGCCGAAACGAGGACGCGCAGGAGCACGATGCCGCCGATTCCGGCGCGCTGCGCGCTTTCCGGGTACACGGGACGGGTCGTCGTCTTGAGCTGGGGCTCGCGGTCGAGATCGTCGGCAGGCACCGGAGCTTGCGCCGGCGGCTGCGCCGAGGATCGGGGGACCGAAGGTGCGGACGCGGCGGGCGTCGGCGTAGGGATTCGCGTCGCGACCTGCGCGGGCGCCGCGGGCGGGACGGCCGGGACAGCGGTCGGCAGCGGTGAAGGAGGGCTCTTCGGCAATGGAGTCGGACTCGTCGGCGCCAGGAGCTGCTCCGCAGTCGCTGGAGGCAGCATTTTCCTGGCAAGTGCATTCAATTCGGTCCGACGGGAATCATCCAGGTGCGCCTCCCGGCAGGCCGGGAAGCGGCGCTGCACCTCGGCGAAGCGCTGAAGAGTCGCCTTGGTCTCTGCGGGATGCCCGGAGCTGCTTTGCGCGACGGCGAGATTTGCCAGCGCCTGGCAGAGCAAGGCTGGCTTGTCGAGCAGCCCGAAGGCCGCGATGCGCAAGTCCTCTGCAGCATCGACCGCCCGGCCGTCCGCCAATGCCGCCTCGCCCGACCGGAGGCGACCCTCGTAGAAATCCTGCGCCGCGGCCGGCGACGCCAGCACGACGAGCGCGGCGACGAGAAGCCGTCTCAGAAAAACCTCTCCCCGGACCCTGGCGGCGAAAGACATTCCGTCCTCGTTTATCCTTCGAGAATGTCGCACGATTCCGGGCCCGCCGCAAATCTCTTGGACGGCGCAGCCGTGGCGCGCGAAATCCGGGAACACGTGCGCGCCGAGGCAGCGATACTTGCCAGCGAGAGAAGCGCGCCGCGGCTGGTCGTCCTGCTCGTCGGAGAGGACGCCGCCTCCGAGGCGTACGTCTCGAGCAAGACCAGGGCGGCTCGGGAGTCGGGACTGCGCGCCGAGACGCGACGCTTTCCCATCGGAATCGCCCCGCGGGAGCTGCTGGCCGAAATCGCGCTGTGCAATCGCGACGAGGACGTGGACGGCCTCCTGGTGCAGCTTCCCCTGCCGCCGGCCCACGATGTTCATCGCGTCCTCGACGCCCTGGACCCCTGGAAGGACGTCGACGGCTTTCATCCCGAGAATGTGGGCCTCCTCCACCAGGGCCGGCCGCGGTTCGTCCCGTGCACGCCGGCCGGCATCCTGGCGATGCTCGACTCGTGCCACATCCCCCTTTCCGGCCGCCGGGCTGTCATGCTCGGCCGCAGCGACATCGTGGGCAAGCCGATGGCGGCGCTGCTCACGGGGCGCGACGCGACCGTGACCCTGGCCCATTCGCGCACGCGCGATCTGCCGGCGCTCTGTCGCGAGGCGGAGCTTCTGGTCGTCGCGATCGGGCGCCCCGGATTCGTCACGGCCGACTTCGTCCGGCCGGGGGCGGTCGTCGTGGACGTCGGCATGAACCGGCTCTCCTCGTTGGCCGACGCTCCGGAGAATCTCCGTTCCTCCGCCCGGATCCGGCAGGCGATCGAGTCGAAGGGTCGCGCCCTGGTGGGAGACGTCGACTTCGACGCGGTGGCTCCCCTGGCGGCTCGAATCACCCCGGTTCCGGGGGGTGTCGGCCCGCTTACCGTGGCCATGCTCCTGAAGAACACGGTTCAGGCCGCAAGCCTTCGGCGAAGTCGCCGCTAACCAAAATAACATTCGACGACTAGGCTCAATCGCCTAAATAAATTCTGATTCCTAGCCTTTAACCTTAATTCGCGTTGGTCCGACGCGATCCGGCCGGCCTCTCCCGGCCCAACATTGAACATTACGAAAAACTTCGTACTACTTTCCTCGTATTAGGGAGAACGGAGGGCGCCTGATGCCAACCGACCTTCCACGGCCAACCGACGCCGAGCTTCAGATCCTGCGGGTGCTCTGGCAGAAGGGCCCCTCGACCGTCCGCGGTGTCCTCGAGGGCCTCGAGCGAGGCCGCTCGATCGGGTACACGACGGTCCTGAAGCTCCTCCAGATCATGGCGGAGAAGGGCCTGGTCTCCCGCGACGAGAGCCAGCGGGCCCACCTCTACGCGCCGCGCATTCCGCGGGAGGAGACGCAGCGGCAGCTCGTCGGAGACCTGCTCGAGCGGGCCTTCGGCGGCTCGGCCGAGCGCCTGGTGATGCAGGCTCTCGCCTCGCGCAAGGCGTCGCCCGAGGAGCTCGCGCGGATCCGTAAGCTCCTGGACGAGCTCGAAGGGGGCAGCCGATGACGGGAACCACACTGCTCCAGTCACCGGTCTTTCAACGGCTCGGCGGCACCCTGGCCCGGTTTCTCTGGCAGGGGTCGGTCATCGCCGCTCTCCTTGCGAGCGCCAACGTCCTGCTCGCGCGGCGCAGAGCCGAGCTGCGGTATGCCGCCTCCTGTGCCGCGCTCCTGCTGATGCTCGGCTGGACCGGGACGACATTCCTCCGCTGGCGTCCGGAGCCTCCGTCAGCAGATGGCGCTTCCAGCCGCGAAGCCGCCGTTGCCGCTTCCGTTCCGGCGCCCTCCCCCGCCGCCTCCCTGCGCGTTTCTTTCCTCTCGACGGCGGCAAGCCGTCTCGCCGCCCGGGCATCGACGCTCGAGCCGTGGCTGGTGACGGCGTGGCTCGCCGGCGTGATGCTGCTCTCCCTGCGCTTCCTCTTCGACTGGCGCCGCGCGCAGGCGCTGCTCACCCGGACGCTGCCCGCGCCGCCCGCCTTCGATCGGGCGCTCGCGCGGCTGGCCCGGCGGCTTCGCGTCTCGCGCCCGATCCGCCTGTTTCAGTCCGCGGCCGTCAGGGTCCCGATAGCGATCGGCAGTCTGCGCCCGGTGATCCTGCTTCCGGTCGCCGCCGCGACGGGCCTGCCGGCCGAGGAGCTCGAGGCGATCCTCGCGCACGAGCTCGCGCACATCCGCCGCCACGACTACTTCGTCAATCTGCTCCAGACGCTGGCCGAGACGCTCCTCTTCTATCACCCGGCCGTCTGGTGGGTCTCGCGCCAGATCCGCGTCGAGCGCGAGAACTGCTGCGACGACCTCGCCATCGAGGCGACGGGAGACCCGCGCGTCTACGCCCGCGCGCTCTTCGGCCTCGAGCGGATGCGCGGCGGCGTTGCCGAGCCCGCGGTCGCCGCGAGCGGGGGCCTTCTGTGGCGGCGCATCGCGCGGCTCTTCCCGGAG
>JBLMXY010000050.1:0-6479 GCA_050257975.1 Acidobacteriota bacterium | reverse complement strand
GAAGCTCCTGCGCGAGCGCGCCCCGGAGCGTTACCCGGCGCATCGAATCCCCCTCGGGAGCGGCGAGCTGGCGCTCAAGCTCCTCGATCTGCGCCAGGCCGTAGTAGGGATTGCGCCCCGCGCGGAACCCCCGGCAGATCGTCTCGAATTCCGCGCGCACCTTTTCCGGTGGCTCTCCCGCCAGGCGCCGCGGCGGTTTCGCCGGAACCGCGCCCGCTTCCGCCAGCACGGCGGCGAGCGCCAGAAGCGCGGCCCCGGCGCGGCGCCTGCTCACCGGGAGGGCTCCTCGACGGTCTGGTAGCGACCGGGCCTGGCGTCGGGGACGGACTGCACGATCCCGGATGGCCAGCGGATCTCGAGCTTCTGGATCTTCGTGGCCTTCCCGAGTCCGAACTGAACGCGCGGGTCGCTCGTGGAGAGGTAGCTGTCGCCCGCCTTGACCTCGCGCACCTGCCGGGAAAGCTCCGTCTCGAGCGTGACCCGCGCGCCGATGCCCTGGCGGTTGGACTTGCGGCCCTTGAGCTGGATTCCGATCCAGCCGCCGTGGGTGCCGTCGTTTCGCAGCAGCTCCAGCGGGCCGCCGGAGTTGGAGACGGCGATGTCGATATCGCCGTCGTTGTCGTAGTCGGCCGTGGCCGAGCCGCGGCCCACGAGCTCGCGCCGGAACGGGTCTCCGCACCCGCGTTCGTGAAAATTCCCCTTGCCGTCGTTCCACATGAAGAACGGCCGCTCGGCGTAGGTCACGCCCTGCATCTTGGGCGTTTCGAGGACGTGGCCGTTGGCGATGAACACGTCCAGGCGCCCCGCGTTGGCGGCATCGAGCAGGTTCAACCCGAATCCCGAGAAGTTGAAGTGGGGCGGCCCGAAGCCGCTCGAGGAGGACGCGTCCTCGAAGACTCCCGAGCCCAGGTTGCGGTAGAGGCTGTTGGGCTCCGCCTCGAAGTTGGCAACCAGGAGATCGATCCGTCCGTCGCCGTCCATGTCGCCCGCGGAGACGCCCATTCCGCCGAAGGCCCGCCCGGCCGAGTTGACGCCGGCGCCCGAGATCAGCGAGACGTCCTCGAATTTCATGCCGCCCAGATTGTGGAAGAGGAAGTTCATCGTCGTGTCGTTGGCGACGTAGACGTCGGGCTTGCCGTCGTCGTCCACGTCCGCGACGACCACACCCAGCCCCTTCCCGAGCGACGCGGCGATCCCGGACGAGGCCGTCACGTCGGTGAAGCTCCCGTCACCGTTGTTGTGGAAGACCAGGTTTCCGATCGGGGGATACAGGCTCGGATGGCAGTAGTCGCGCTTTCCCTTGACCGCGTCGCCGCAGAAGTAGTTCTTCTCGACCGAGTAGTCCAAGTACCGCACGACGAAGAGGTCGAGAAACCCGTCGCCGTCGAAGTCCGCGAAAGCGGCAGAGGTCGACCAGCCGGAGCCCGCGACGCCTGCCTTCTCGGTCACGTCCGTGAAGGTCCCGTCGCCGTTGTTGCGGTACAGGATGTTCGACCCGAAGTTGGTCACGTACAGGTCGACGAACCCGTCGTTGTCGTAGTCCGCGGCGGTCGCCCCCATGCCGTAGGCGGCGTCCTTCAGCCCGGCCTTCTCCGTCACGTCGACGAACTTCCCGCCTTCGTTGTGGTAGAGGCGATCCTGCGCGCGAGGGCTGCCGGCGGGCGGAAACGGGCCCGACTGGACCACGTAGAGGTCCATCCAGCCGTCGTTGTCGTAGTCGAGCCAGGCGACGCCCGAGCCCATCGTTTCGGGAAGCTGGTGCTGGGGGGTGGCGCCGCGCTCGTGCACGAACTTCAATCCGGAGCTTTCGGCGACGTCGGTGAAGACGACGGGGCAGCCCGCGTCCTTGTTGGCCGAGCGCTTTGCCGGCTGCGGCCGGGGAGCGAGCGCGAGCGGTCCCGCCAGGGCCCCGAGCGCCACGATGCCCGCGAGTCTCGCGGGTCGCGTCATCGGGCCTTTCTCTCCCGCTCGCGGTCGAGCGCCCAGCGCAGCGCGTGGTCGTCCGGATCGAGCAGCAGGGCGCGCTCGAGCGCCTGCGCGGCCTCCGCGTGCCTTCCCAGTCGGGAGAGCGCCTCGGCCTGGCCGCGCAGCGCCTCCGGGTCGTCCGGACGGCGGCCGAACTGCGCAACCGCCTCCTCGGCGCGCCCGGCGTCGAGCTCCGTCCAGCCGAGGTTCAGCTCCGCCTGGCGCGAGGTGGCCTGAAACCGCCGCTCCTGTTCCTTCTGGAAGTAGTCCCGGTATTGCGCGATCTCCCTCTGCGCTTCCTCCCGCCGCCCCGTCCGGGCGAGCAGCGTGCCCAGCGTGTAGTGGGTGACGGAGAGACCGGGCTCGAGGGAGAGCGCCTTGCGGTAGGCGGCTTCGGCCTCCGGAATCTTGCCGGCCGCTTCGTAAGCCCGTCCCAGGTCGAGCTCGACCTCCGCCGAGTCGGGGGCCAACCGGGCGGCCTGCTCGAGCTCCGAAACGGCGGCGGCGGTCTGGCCCCGGAAGAGCAGGAGCCGGCCGAGGCGATGCCGAATGGCGAACTTGTCGGGAGAAAGCTCCGCTGCCTCGCGCAGCCGCACGGCCGCTTCCTCCAGGCGCCCCACCTCCCAGAGCGCGCTGCCCAGGTAGAAGAGCGTGTCGGCGCTGCCGTCCCCGGCCCGGCGCGCGGCTTCGAACTGCCGGGCGGCGTCGCCGAAATCGCGCTGCTCGGCGAGCTTGAGGCCGAAATGCACGCGAAGCTTCGTGTTGCCGGGAACCTCCTGCAGCACCCGTTCCATCTCGGCCTTGCCCCGGTCGTACCGGCGGGACCGCCACAGGAACTCGGCGAACTCGACGCCGAGCAGCAGGTTCTTGCGGTCCGCGGTGATCGCCCGCTCGTAGGCCGCTTCGGCCCGAGGGTCCGAGAGCGCCGCATACGCGGCCGCCAGGCCGTGGAGGGCCACCGGCTCACCCGGCCGAAGCGCGAGCGCTCGCTCGAGAGACGCGACCGCCTTGCCCGCGTCGCCCGAGGCGACCTCGGCCGCGCCGAGCAACGCGTGCCCTTCCGGGCTCGCGGCATCGAGCTCGACGGCCCGGGCGGCCTCCTGGACGGCCTCCTTCGCCTGTCCGCCCCGCAGGTACGCGCGCGCGAGCGCCCGGTGGGGCTCTGCCCGGTCGGGGAGCGACTGGACGACCCGCGTGAGCAGCTTCTGCGCCGCGGCCACATCGCCCATGTCCGTCAGTGTCTCGCCCAGGCCCACCGCCGCTCGCCCGTCGCTCGGGCTGGCGGCGAGAGCCTGCTCGTAGAGCCGCCGTGCGGAGGCGAGATCGCCCTGCTTGCGGGCTTGCTCCGCCCGTGCGAGAGGGTCGGCGTGCGGGCCTGCCGGCGGCGTCGCCGGGACGTTGCGGCTCTGCGCCAGGACGATCAGGGAGAGCAGCAGCGGGGCCGGGGAGAGCAAGAGGCTACCGGGGCTCGGCGACCGCGACGATATGGTTGATCGCGATGGCGCGGGCGATCGTGCTCTGGCGACCCAAGGGCCGCCTGTCGATGTCGGCGAGCGATGCCGTGACGCCCACTCGGCCCGGCACGCCGACGCCCGCCTGCTTCGTGATGTTGCGGAACCTGCCGTGGCCGAGGTTCTTCCAGGACTCGTCGCCGCCCAACTGGCTCACGAAATGGGCCGCGCGCGCCGGCAGCGCGTCCGCTCCGGCGTCCGCGGGTGGGATCCGCACCTGCGGCTGCGGGACGGCCGCGGCGAGCCATGTGCCCGCCGACAGCGCGAGCGCGATCGGCGCTGCGGCAATCGGGCGGCGCCGCCGCTGGGAAGTCATGGTGCGCCGATTCTAGCCCGACCGCGGCGCTACTTGGGCTTGAGGTGAATGGTGGAGGAGTTGTTCCCGGTGTTCGGGTCCGGGACGCCGGAGGAGACGGTTCCGGTGTTGTCGATCTGCCCTTTCCCGCTCACGATCGCGTGGATCGTCACCGTCACCGCCTCGCCGACGGCCATCGAACCGACGGAACAGGAGACCGTCCGCGTCGCCGAGGCGTAGGAGCAACTGCCCTTGGTCGTCGTGGCCGAGACCAGCGACAGCCGGTCGGCCAGCACGTCCTTCACGGCCACGCCCGAGGCGGAGCCGGGCCCCGCATTCGAGACCCGCAGCGCAAACGTCATGAGGCCCCTCGACGGGGCGGTCCCCGTCTTGACGATCGAGAGGTCGGCGGGCACGGGCGTGGGGGTCGGCGTCCGCGTCGGGGTCGGCGTCCTCGAGGCGGTTGGCGTCCGAGTCCGCGTCGGGGTCGACGTCGGCGTGGGCGTCGACGTCGGCGTCCGTGTCGGCGTCGGCGTGACCGCCCGGTAGGTCGCGGTGTAGGTCCGGGCGCGCGCGGGGGCGATGATGTTCTGGCTCTGCGCTCCCGCGTCGGACCAGTCGACGAACAGGTAGGTCATGCCCGAAAGGCTCTGCGGAGAGGGAGCGGAGACCGAGTTGTTCGAGCCGACGATGACCGTGCGCGTGAAGGGCGTCGCCTGGGCGGTGCTGCCCACGGAGAGCTGGAGTCCGGACGGGCTCGTGGCGAACGACAACGCCACCGTCTTCGGGTAGAGCAGGGCGCTCGTCGAGCCCTGCAGCCCGTACGTATCCGTCGCGGTGAGCTTCAGCTCGAGGTACGAGGGGTACTCGTGGTCCGGCGCCACGAACGAGCCGCTCGCCACCCCGACGAAGTCCTGAACCGAGTGGGTGTGGCAGCTCGAAGGGCAATGGTGGATGATCAGCGACCAGGAGAGCGTCGAGGCCGGCAGAGTTCCCTCCTCGGGGTCCGTCGCTCCCCCGGAGAAGAGAACCGCTTCGCCCACCTTCCAGCTCAGCGTCGAGGAAGGCGCGGTGATCGTCGCGACCGGCGGCGAGTTCGACACGCTGATCACCGTCGAGGCCGTGTCCGAGCCCCCCTTCGAGTCGGTGACCCTCAGGCGCACCGTGTAACTGCCCTTGACGACGTAGGTCCAGGTCGGCTTCGCGGAGGTCGAGTCGCCGAAGGCGCCGTCGCCGTTCAAGTCCCAATCGTAGGTCAGCGGCTCGCCCGCGATCGGATGCGTCGAGCCGGTCGCGTCGAAGGCGACCGTCAGGGGTGCGTTGCCGGAGGTCGGATTCGCCGCCAGGACCGCCGTCGGCGTCAGGTACTGGATCCGGTGGATCTTCCCCCCCGTGACGTCCACGTAGAAGAGATCGCCCCCGGGTCCCGCCACCAGCTGGACCGGCGTTCCCGCTCCGACGACGAAGGTCTGGATCCGAGCCGGGTCGGGGTCGCCGGAGGCTCCCGGGAGCATCGTCCAGACGCAGCGGCGCGCGTAGTCGGCAAAGAAGAGAGCGCCCTGGTACGCGGCCGGATAGGACCCGGCGGTGTAGAAGGCCAGCCCCGTGATCGAGGAGCTGCCCGTCGAGCACGACTCGCCCGCCACGATCTTCGCGCTGTGGTTGTAGGTATAGACGGGGGCCGCTACCGCGCCCGTCTGGGCGTAGAGGTTTTCGCACAGATTGAGGTCCAGGCTGTCGTAGCTCGTCTGCCGACCCGCTCCCTCGTAGCAGGGCCATCCGAAGTTGGTCAGCGTCGAGACGCTCCCGATCCGGTCGATCTCTTCCCACGTGCTCCACCCCACGTCTCCCACCCAGATCTCGCCCGTCCCCGGCCGTGTCGTCAGCCGGAACGGGTTGCGCAGGCCCTCCGCCACGATGCGGCGCGCGTTGGAGTCGGAGCTCGAAAAGAGGGGATTCCCCGAAAGCCCCGCGCCGGTCGCCGGATCGATCCGGATCACCGCCCCGTCGAGCGTCACCGGGTCGCTCAGGCTGCGCAGGTCCTGCGCGCGCAGCGCGCCTCCCTCCGCGGTCGGAGGCGTCTGCACCCCGCCCACACCGGCCGGGGGATCGCCGCCGGGATTCAAGGGATTCCCGTCCTGCCCGTAGTCGGCCCAGTTGAAGCTCGCGCCCTCGCCGCCGCTCGCATACAGCGCGCCGTCGGCGCCGAACACCAGACTCCCGATCGAGTGGCTCGGATACTGCTGGAACCAGTCGTGAATCAGGACGAGCTCCGAGCCCGTCATCACCGAGCCCGAGGCCTGGAGGCGCGAGAGACGCCCGCTCACGACACAGCCGTCCGCGGTCCCTCCGGGAGGGCTCGGGCACGGGTCCGAGAGGACACCCGCGGTGCCCCACTTGGGCGCCGGACCGCCGATGTCCCCGTCGTAGGTGTAGAGCACATAGACGTAGGGCTTCGTCGGGAAGCCCGGGTCGAGGGCCAGGCCGAGCAGCCCCCGGTCCCAGTTGTTGTAGACGTTGGTCGAGAGATTCGCGAAGACCGTCGGCGTCGTCGCCGTCAGGCTCGCGAAGACCTTGATGATCCCGCTCTTCTCGGCCACGAAGACGCGGCCGTCGGGCGAGAAGGCGACGGCGGTCGGCTGGCTCAGGCCCGAGAAGACGACCGAGTCGCGAAAGCCGGCAGGAAGCGTCTGCGCTCCGAGCACAAA
>JBLMXY010000049.1:0-16383 GCA_050257975.1 Acidobacteriota bacterium | reverse complement strand
TCGCCCATCTCGGCGGGGTGCCGTTTCTTGTGGAAGAAGATGTAGCGCCTGATCCAGGCGACGTAGGCCTCCTCGGTGCGGAGGCTGTAGTGCCGGGCGCGGATCGCCTCGCGGACGCGATCGAGAAGCCGGGGCGCGCCCGAAGGCGCGCCGGCCGGTGCCGGCCAGGGGCCGCGGGGCGGCGTCATCCTGAAAGCTAGGTTGTCGCGAGGGGCCTTGCTCGGACTTCGAGTCTTTGCCGGCCTCCCTCGGCGCGGGAGAGGAAACTAACCCTTGCGGCTCGGACGGCTTGCGGCGAGCTCTTCTCGCAGGACGCGGCGGAGGGTGCCTTCGAGCCGCTCTCCGGCGCGGCGGACATGCTCCCGCAGAGCCCGGTTGATCAGCGTCTGGTAGCTGCCGCCGCCGCCCTCACCCCGACCCTCTCCCGAAGGAAGAGGGAGCCTGCGCCCCGATCAGCGCCCGCGCCAGTTGGCGGGGCGCTTCTGCAGGAAGGCGTCGATTCCTTCGGCGGCGTCCTCGAGGAGGGCGCCGCGGGTCATGGCGGGGCCCGCGATGTCGTAGGCCCCGCCGAGGGAGCGGTCGATCTGATCGTAGAAGGTGCGCTTTCCAGCGCCGATGACGGCCGGGCTCTTCGAGAGGATCGCGTCGGCGAAGTCCTGCACGGCGGCGTCGAGGCCCGCAGCCGGCACGACACGGTTGACGAGGCCCCAGGCGAGCGCGGTCGGGGCGTCGATCGGGCGGCCGGTCAGGAGCATCTCCATGACGCGCTTTCTCGCGACGTTGCGCGCCACGCCGACGGCCGGCGTCGTGCAGAAGATGCCGACGTTGACGCCTGGTAGCGCGAAGGTGGCCGCGTCCGACGCCACGGCGAGGTCGCACGTCGACACGAGCTGACAACCGGCGGCCGTCGCGATGCCGTGCACGCGCGCGATGACGGGCTGCGGCATCCTGGTGAGGGTCATCATCAACCGGCTGCAGTCATCGAAGAGGCGGCGCTGCCAGGCCTCGTCGCCGAAGTGCGCGCGCATCTCTTTCAGGTCGTGCCCCGCGGAGAAACCTTTGCCGCCGGCGGCCAGGACGACGACGCGCGCATCGGGGTCCCGGGCAATCTCGTCGAGCGCGACCTGGAGCGCCGCGATCATGGCGGAGGAGAGCGGGTTGAAGCGCTCGGGGCGGTTCAGGGTCAGTCGGACCAGGCCGCCGGTCTGCTCGCGAAGGACGTACGGCGGCTCGGGGGAGGGGGCGACTTTTGGATCGGCGCTCATAAGGGAGCCAGTTTAACGCCGGAGGCTTAGGGCCGCGAGGGTGGCGTCCGTGGCGAAGCACTCGGTATCTCGAACCGAAGACTGCTGGCGCCGGTCATCCCGAGCGCTAGCGAGGGATCCCGGACTCGGCAGACCCCTGAGCAAGGAAACGGCATCCCGGGCGAGGAAGCTCGGGATTCCTCGGCCTGCTGGCCTCGGAATGACAGGTGTAAGGGATCCTGGACTCGGCAGGCGCCGGGCGGGCGTAAGAAGACTCGGAGTGGGCAGGCTCTGCGCCAAGAGGGGATCCTTCGCTGCGCTCAGGATCACGCCATCCAAGAAAGGGCTAGGGCTTCCCCTCCTCGACCGTCAGCCGCGCGCCGCCGGCGACGTCGTGGAGCGTCTGGGCCGTTCCGTCCGGCCAGCGGATCTCGAGGGTGTCGATCTTCCGAGCCGCCCCAAGGCCGAATGTCAGGGTCTTTTCGGGCGCCGAGAGGTAGGACTGGCCGCCCGAGACCTGCTGGGTCAGCGTGCGCCCTCCGATCGTCGCCGTGACCCGGGCGCCGACGGCGTCGCGGTTCGACTTGCCCGAGCCGGCCAGGCGCACGCGGACGCTCGCGGCGGGCCTGTCCGTGCGGTTGACGTACACGCGGGCGGGGCCGCCGCTCGAGACGAGCACGACGTCGAGGTCGCCGTCCGCGTCCAGGTCGGCGTAGGCCGCGCCGCGGGCGACGAGGGGAGCCGCGAGGTCGCCCGTCGCCGCTTCGAGGAAGCGGTTGTCGCCGGCGTTCCAGTAGAGGATCGGCGCCTCCTCGTACCGGACGTCCTTCTGAACCTCCTGGACGGTCGGCTCGACGTGCCCGTTGGCGAGCAGCAGGTCGAGCCGCCCGTCGAGGTCCGCGTCGAAGAAGAAGACGCCGAAGGTGAGCGAGAGAAGCGACGACGGTCCGACACCGCTCCTCGGCGACTCGTCGAGGAAGACGTCTCCCTTGTCGGTCCAGTAGAGCGACTTCAGCTCGTTGGAGAAGTTGCCGATGGCGAGCGTCGCCCCGCGGCCGTTCTTCGTGTCACCCCAGGAGACGCCCATCGCGCCGCGAGAGCGCCCGCCCTCGTCCACCGCCACGCCCGCCTCCACCGCCACGTCCTCGAAGGTCCCGTCGCCGCGGTTCTTGAACAGGTTGTTGGGCGCCGTGTCGTTGGCGACGAGAAAGTCGATCTTGCCGTCGCCGTTGAAGTCGTAGGGCGCGACACCGAGCGCCTTCTGGTTGGGGTTGCCCACACCGGCCTTCTTCGTGACGTCCTCGAACCGCCCGTTGCCCAGGTTGCGGTAGAGGTGGGAGGGCGTGCCCGGGTAGCGCTCGGGCGTGCAGTAGGACTTGGTCTTGCCGTCGAGCGTGCAGAAGAGATCCTTCTTCGGCGACCAGTCCACGTAGCGGCAGACGAAGAGATCGAGCAGGCCGTCGCCGTCGTAGTCGAGCCAGGCCGAGGAGGTGCCCCAGCCCGAGTCGGCGACGCCGGCTTTCGCGGCGACCTCCTCGAAGCGCCCGCCCCGGTTGTGGAAGAGGTAGTTGCGGCCGAGGGCCGTGACGTACAAGTCGTCTTTCCCATCGTTGTCGTAGTCGCCGACGGAGGCGCCCATGCCGTAGAAGACGCGCTCGAGCCCGGCCTCGCGCGTCACGTCTCGGAAGCGCGGCAGGCCGTCTGAGCCCGGGCCCTCGTTGCGGTAGAGGGCGAGCGAGGACTTCTGCGTCTTCGCGCGCGGGTCGCCCGGCCAGTACGAGCCGGAGACGAAGATCAGGTCCGGCCGGCCGTCTCCGTCGTAGTCGAGAACCGCGACGCCGCCTCCCATCGTCTCGGGCATCCACTTGTCTCCGCGCGCGCCGTTCACGTTCGTGAAGGCGATCCCCATCGCGGCGGCCTTCTCCTCGAAGCGGACGGAGGGCTGCGGCGTCGGCGTCGGCGGCGGGGGAGCCGCGGCGGGCTTTTCCTGCGCGCGCCGGCACGCGGAGAGAAGGAGGACAAGAGAGAGGATCGAGAGGAACCCCCTCACCCTGCCCCTCTCCCCCAAGGGGGAGAGGGATTCCGCCCCCTCTCCCTCCGGGAGAGGGTTGGGGTGCAAGTCTCCCGCTGCCAGCTCTCTTGGGGGCGTGAACCCCCTCACCCTACCCCTCTCCCCCAAGGGGGAGAGGGAACTGAGGCCCGCCTCCTCTCCCCTCAGGAGAGGGTTGGGGTGAGGGCGTTGATTCCGCCACGCGCCCTCTCCCTCCGCGAGAAGGCCGGGGCGAGGGCCTTGCGCCGCCTTCCTCAACGCTTCGGCTGCAGGTTCGCCGTGTAGTCCACGGCCTCGCGCTGGATCGGAGGGTGCGCGCGGGTCAGGTACCCGTAGTCGGTCTGGTACCCCTTCGGGCCCATCGCCATGACCCAGGGGGCCGGCTCGGCCGGCGGAGGCTCGGCCTCGGAATGGACGTGGATCGGGAGCGACTCGCGGTTGGCCCAGGGATCGCGGCGGCGCAGGTCCGCGGCGAGCGCGCGGCCGGTCTCGTCGTCCTTGTGCTTGCGGTAGGCGGCCTCCTCGACGGCGGCCTTCTGGTTGTTGCCCATTGCGCGGTAGATGCGCATGAGGTTGTAGTGCGCCGTCAGGTCTTCGGGATCGATCGCGAGCGTCTTGCCGAAGGCGTCGATCGCCTGGGGGTACGTGCCGGCGAGCCACAGGACCGTGCCGAGGCTGTTCCAGGCGACCCGGTCGAGGGAAAATCTCTCGAGCACGTAGCGCAGGTCCTTCTCGGCGTCGGCCAGGCGCCCCTCCTCCTTGGCGACAGTCGCGCGGAAGAAGGCGGTCTTGCGCCATCCGGGGCGAATCCGCTCCGCCTGCTCGAGCGACGCCTTCGCGTCCGAGAGCCTTCCCTCGGCGATCTCGGCGCGCGCGCGGTTGAGCGGCCCGTCCGGCTTGTCGGGCGCGAGCTCGGCGACCCTGGTCCAGGCCCGCGCCGCCCCGCGGAAGTCTCCCTGGAGAAAGAGACCGATGCCGTAGTCGTTCCACCGCAGCCACAACGGGTCCGTGTTCCCCCTAGGGGCGGAAGAGGCTCGAGCCGGGGCCCCTCCGCTCCCTCTCCCCCCGGGAGAGGGTTGGGGTGAGGGCGTGGCTTGCGCCACAGTCAGCTCGACCGCATCCTCCGCCAGCGTCGTCACCGGCAGTGACGGATAGGCGGCTCCGAGCGAGAACGTCGTGTAGTCGCGCGAGAACTTGCGGTAATGAACCCCGGCCGAAAGCGTGATCGCCCCCGCCGCGTCGCGCGGCACGGCGAGCCGGTAGTGCACCACCCGCGCCGCCCCCGGCCCGATCCCGTTGTTGAAGAGCGGCACGTGGATGTCCTGCGGCTGGCGCCGGTCCATGTGGTTGCCTTCGTGGTCGATGACGAAGGTCGTCAGCATGTCCGCGGCGGGGTCGAGCCGCCCCTCTCGATCGAGCACGCCGCTGCGGAAGAAGGGGAGGGTACCGGCATCCCCTTCGAGCGAGACCCAGGTTTCGTTCGAGTCCGCCGTGCCGTTGGTGTAGGGGTGGCCGACGCCGCGCGTCCGCACGACGACCTCGAGGTCGACGGTCTCGCCGGGAGCGACGGAGACCGGCTTGTCGCCCAGGACCGTCAGCGCGTCCCCGCGCTTGACGGCGAAGAGATCGACCGTCAGCGTCTTGTTCTGCAGGAAGTCCCTGATCCGCTCTTCGGTTTTCGTGTCGCCCCGGACGAAGGGCAGCGCCGTGTTGGCGGCGGGGAAGAGGTGGTCGTGGAGCTGCCCCTTCTTGTTGCCGAACTCCTGCGAGGGGTAGGGCGGCAGGTGGCAGTCGCGGCAGGCCTTGGGCTGCGGCGGGTCGTAGAAGGACCGCACGGCGCGCCCCGACACGCCCGAGTCGTACCAGGAGTCGTAGTGGTCCTGCCCGCGCATCCAGCGGTAGCTGTTCAGGGCCGGAATGAGGGCGACCTTGTGGCAGGTCGAGCAGAACTCGGGCGTCCGCATGAACGGTTTCAAGAACGTCTTGCGGTGGAGCGAGGGCTCCATCCGGATGAGCAGCCGGTTGACGGCCTGGAGCGTCTCGTTCTTCGAGAAGGCGAAGGGGTATTGCTTGGACTCTTCGATCACGTAGGAGCCGTTGCCCTTGACGTCCTTGACCTCGGCGATCGAGTGGCAGGACATGCAGGACAGGCCCTGCTGCGCCTCAAAGGAGTCGTAGGAGAATTTCGCCTGCGTCGCGGCGCCCATCTGGCCGGTGAAGAGGACCACGGGGTCGTGGCAGCCGGAGCACCACTTCGTGCGCTCGCGGCCGACCCGGTCGGCCATCAGCTCGACGCTCTTCCGGTAGAAGGGATTGTTGAAGGAGGAGAAGTGGTGCGCCGAGCGCTCCCACTGGTGGAACGAGTCGGGGTGGCACTGCTTGCAGTAGTCGTTGGCGGCGAGCTTCCGGCCGTCGAGCAGGCCCTGGTCGAAGGTCTCCGAGGAGGAGGGGAAGAAGACGGTGTCGCCGTTGACGTTGACGATGCGCTTGGGCGGCTTCTCGAGTTTGGCCAGCAGGGCCATCGCGCCGAGGAAGATGGCGACGGCGCCGCCCCAGGCGTAGAGGCGGCGGAACTGCAGCTTGTGCGTGTGCGCGCGCCGGTGAAGGATGAAGGCGACCAGCGCCAGAGGCACCGAGGCCACGTGCCCGAGCCAGACGGGCCGGTTGTTGAGCGTGGCGCCCTGGAAGGTCATGTACAGGCCGGTCGAGACGCAGACGACGGCGAGCGTGAAGATCGCGAGCCCCGCGTACTTGGCCCGCTTGTTCCACATGCGAATCATCCGCCGGGCGTGGGTCAGGGCGAAGACGAAGAACGGGATCGCGATCAGGAGCCCGAGCGTCAGGTGGAGCAGGAGCATCGCGTAGAAGAACGCCGCGTCGCGCGTGAAGGCCGCGAGGTAGATCGCGTTGGCGGCCATCAGGCCGAGCGGGATGAGCAGCAGCCGGTAGAGTCGCCGCTGCCAGGGTCGGAGAACGCCGGAGGGCTTGGAAGGGGTGGCCGATCCGCTCACGCCGCCGGATTCTAACTCGCCACTAGGGACGAGGGACCAGGGACAAGGGACTCGGCCCTGCTACCTTACTCCGCCGGAACATACATTCCATCCCCCGACGTGTTGTCGTTGACGGTCGCATACGCGAACATCTTCCCCGCGCCGGAAACGATCGAATATTCCAGGTAGAAGTTGGTGACCGCGGCGTTCTCGCCGAGCAGGTCCCGGCTGCTCGTCTGGACGAGCGTGTTGGCCGGCAGCGCGTAGTCCCTGGACCCCAGGACGGCGCCGGTGTCGCCGCTCTTCGCCGTGACGCGGACCGTCGCCGGGGCCCCGGCGACCTCGATGAACCCGAAGTTGCAGCGGAAGCTCGTCGCGACCCTGGTCTGGGTCAGACCGATCGCCCGCACCGTGCGGCCGAGGCCGACCGCGCGCGAGACGGGCTCGGCCTGAACGGAGTAGCCGGAGCTGCCTCCGAACTTCGGCACGAGCGTGTTGTTGGTGACGACGAGCCGGGCGGGCTGGTCGGTGTGGATGCGCAGGCCCGCGAAGGACGGGTCCGCGAGGCCGAACTCGGTCGAGAGGAAGTTGGACCGGGCCAGGGTCTGGCCGGGCTGGAGCGTGTAGACCCGAGGCGCGGCCGGAACGCCCGTCAGGCGATTCGGGATCAGCGAGACGGTGAAGGTCGCCGGCCTCGTGTCCACGTTGGTGACGTAGACGCTCGTCTGGAAGAAGTCGCTGTTGGCGCCCGTCAGGTAGGCGGCCTGCGACAGGATGAGGTCGTCGGCGGAGGCCCGGGGATTCAAGGCCGGCTGGAAGATCGTGTCCCCGGTCACGTCGTCCACGTACGTCGCGAACGGGATCACGCGGCCGACCGTGCTCGTCACCGTGAAGTTCACGCTGAAGTTCGGGCTCCCGGCCAGGCCGAGGGTGCGGATGATGTCGCCCAGGATCGGCGTCGTGTCGGGATCGGCGACGATGCTGATCGAGCCCAGGGGAGTCCCGTCCTCGCCGACGGCGTCCACGCGGACCTGGACCGGCGCGCCGGAGACCTCGGTGAAGCCGATGTTGCTGTGGAACTCCGAGCTCTTGACCAGGCCGTTGGCCGTCGCCGTTCCGCCACCGAACGCGAGGCCCTCCGCCGTCGAGAACCCGGGCACGGTGTGGCCGAAGGAGCCGTTTGCGGTGTCGGTGTAGAGGCGGCCGCTGATCAGGAAGTTCGGATCGGCCGAGGTGGCCACGATCGGGCCGATGGAGTCGGAGAACCCGAACTGATTCGCGATGACGTCGTCGATCGAGAGCACCTGGCCCGCGCCGACCGTGCGTGTCGCGAGGGAGGCCTGCGCCCCGGTGCGCCCGCGGGGCACGAAATAGAGCGAGAACTCGCGCGGGGCGGGGCCCGGGTTGAAGACGTGCAGGTCGCTCAGGAAGAACTTGGAGCCCTGGCCGTGCGTCATCACGGGCAGCACCCGGCCGACCACGTTGGGCGGGATGGAGGCGGCCGGCTCCCCGGGCTGCATCTGGATGGCGAAGTTGCGGATCCGGCCCTGCAGGCTCGGCGTGTCCCGGACCTCGTCCTCGACGGTCAGGGTCCAGACGCCGTTGGGCGGCCGGCCCTGGAAGGCGCCGAGCGACTGGGCCGGCACGTCGGTCTTCCCGTAGATCGCGTTGATCGGATGCTCGTGCTGCCCCGTCCGGTCGTGAAGGACGACGGTCGTGCCGTCCGGCCCGGTCAGCGTCACGCGAAGCTGCTGCGGGTCGGGATGGTCGATCTCGACGGAGACCTCGAGGCCCGCGACACCGCCCGAGAAGCCCGAGACGTTCACCGAGGCGCTGGCCGAGCCCGAGCCGTCCGGAATGGATACCGTCGTGCCGAGGAACGGGAAGAACCGGCCGGCGTCGAGCGAAACCGCGGCGAGCGCGTCCAGGCGCGGGGTCGTCACGCCGTTGCGCGGGTCCGTGATCGACGTGCCGGTCGCGCGCAGGATTCCGACCAGGGCCGCCGGCGACAGCCCCGGCCGCGCCTGCTGCAGCAGCGCCACCGCGCCGGCCACGGCCGGGCTCGCGGAGGAGGTTCCGGCGAACGTGTTGACGCCGGTCCCCTTCTTCGCCACGACCCAGAAGGCGCCGGGCGCGAGCAGCGAGAGCGCCGTCGAGGAGTCCGAGAAGCAGACGATCTGGTCCGGCGCCGTCGGCGCGTCGGTGCACTGCACTGCCCCCGAGTCGTCGAGCCAGCTCGTGCTCGCGGAGCTCTGCGAATAGACCGCTCCGACCGAGACCGCCGAGGAGACGCACGCGGGCGCGGCGAGGGCGTTCGTCGTGCCGTCGTTGCCGGAGGCCACGACGACGACCATGCCCTGGGCCACGGCCGAGTCGAAGGCCGCCGCGTAGGTGGGCAGATCCCGGTCGCAGTATCCATGGTCCAGGGAATCGTCGAACGGCCCGCCCAGCGAGAGGTTGATCACCCCGATCGAGAAGGCGTCCCGGTTGGTGATCGCCCAGTCGACGCCGGCCAGGATGTCGGAGTCCTGGGCCGTGTCCGCGCACGAGGCGCTGGCCGCGTCCTTGGAGGAGAAGACCTTGATCGCGACGATCCTCGCGTCGGGCGCGACCCCGGTCGGGCCCGCGGCGATCGCGGCCACCGAGGTGCCGTGGCCCTCGCAGTCCATCGGGTCACTGTCGCCGTCGGCCGTGTCGGTGCCGCCGATCACCTTTGCGTTGGGGAAGGCGCCGCCTCCCATGGCGCTGACGGAGTAGTCGACTCCCGTGTCCACCACCGCGACCGTCTGGCCGAGGCCGGTGATGCCGAGGGCGTTGGCCTGGTCGCTGTGGATCAGGACCTGCCCGTTCTGCGCGTCGGGAGCGAGGGCCCTGCGCGTGCCGTCGAGCGTCATCCAATCGACGTCCGAGCGGTTCGCGAGCGCGAGCGCCGCGGCCCGCGTCACCGTGCAGGAAAGAAGCGAGAAGCTCCCGTAGAAGTGGCGGACCTGCAGCTCCTCGCCCGGCATCTCGTCGGCGATGCGCTGCTGCGCCGCCAGGCGCACGAGCCGGCGCGCCGGCTCGCCCGCCGGATCGGGCGAGAGCCGCAGCGCGCGCGCCGAGGGCGTCCCGTCGCGCACGCCGAGGATGACGCGGATCCGATCGGCGCCGGAGTTGAGAGCCCGCAGCACGCGGGCGTCGGCGCGGGGAGCGTCGGCGGCCGACACCCGGGGCAGCGCGAAGACCGGCCTCGTTCCTGTCATCAGGATGAACAGGGCGGGCCAGAGGATCAGTGTGGGGCGGCGCATCGCGGCTGGCTTACCTCTCGGAGTCGGCGCTCCCGAAAAAACGGGCAACCAGTATAGCGGGAGGCAACCGCCCGCGCGGTTCCCAAATTCCCCTTAAGCTATCGTTGGCCGGTGCGCGCGGTGTTTGCGGACTGCCACGTCGGGCGGCGGCCCGGGGACGAGGAGCCCTTCCTGGAGGGCCTGGAGCAGGCCCGGCGGCGCGGGGCGCGGGAGATCTCGCTTCTGGGAGACACCTTCCACTTCTTCATCGCGCACCCGAACTTCGAGACGCCCGCCATCCGGAAGTTCCTGGAGCGGGCCGACCGCCTGGCGGCGGCCGGCGTGGAGGTGACCTACATCGAGGGCAACCGGGATTTCTTCCTGCGGGGGTCTTACGTCGAGCGGCATTTCCGGCGGGTCTGCGAGCAGGAGACCTTCCAGGCGGGGGCGCGGCGGTTCCTGCTGACCCACGGCGACCTCCTGAACGAGCGGGACTATCCGTACCGATTCTGGCGGTTCCTTTCGAAGAACCCGGTCTCCCGGGCCGCGGTCCATCTCGTGCCGCGCGGGGCCGCGAACCGGATCGTCTGGGGTGTCGAGGCCCGGCTCTACCGGACCAACTTCAAGCACAAGACACGGCTGCCGCTCGAGACGATCCGCGCCTTCGCGAGGCGCCGCTTTCGCGAGGGCATCGACGTGGTTCTTCTCGGCCACTTTCACAAGTCCTGGGCGGAGGAGGCCGACGGCGGCCGTGTCGAGATCCTGCCCGCTTTCGTCGAGGAGCGGCGGTGGATGGAAGTGGCCGATGACGGCGCGACCTCTCTCGTTTCGCTCTGACCCGCTCCGGCGCCGCCCGGCCGCCGCGCCGCCTTCCTTCTCCTGATGGACTACCTCGCCATTCCCCGCGCGCGCCGCCTGGAAGGCGAGGTTCGCGTCCCGCCGTCGAAGAGCGCGACCAACCGCGCCCTCGTCCTCGCGGCCCTCTCTGCGACTCCCGTCGAGATCGCACGGCCCCTGGAGAGCGTCGACACGGCGGCTCTCTTGCACTGCCTCGGGGCGATGGGTGCCCGGATCGCCGTGTCGCCGGATTGCCTGACGATCTCCGGACCGCTCGGAGTCTCGGGCTCCTCGCAGACGCCGCTCGACGCGGCCGACTCCGGCACGGCTGCGCGCTTTCTCGCCGCGGTGGCCGCGGCGACGTCGGGCCGGTTTCTCCTCGACGGGTCGGCGCGCCTGAGGCAACGGCCGATGGCGGAGCTGGTCGAGGCGCTTCGCTCGGCCGGCGCACGGATCGCGTACAGGGGCGAGGAGGGATTCCTGCCGCTCGCGATCGAGGGTGGAACGCTCGGCTGCGGGACGGTCGTCGTGGACGCCGGCCGCTCGAGCCAGTTCCTGTCGGCGCTCCTCCTTTCCGCCGTCGCCCTGGAAGGCGGTCTGACCGTGCGCCCGGCCGGCGAGGTGGCCTCCGCGCCGTACGTCGAGGCGACGATCGGGGCTCTCGAGGCCTTCGGCCACGGCGTCGAGCGCGAGGGGAGCGCCGTCACCGTGACCCGCGGGGCGCGCGTTCCGGGCCGCTACGCGGTGCCGGGCGACGACTCCTCCGCGGTGCCGCTTCTGGCCGCCGTCGGCGCGGCCGGCGGGCGAGTCGCGGTGTCGGGCCTGGCGCCGGGATCGCGCGCGGCCGACGCGCGGGCGCTTCCCGTGCTCGAGAAGATGGGTATTTCGCTCGGGTCCGCGGGCGATCGCGTGACCGCCTCTTTCGCGGGCGGGCCGCTCGAGGCGGTGCGAGTCGACGCCGGCCAGTTCCCCGACTCGGTGCCGCCGCTCGCGGCGCTCGCCGCTCTGGCGCGCGGGGAGAGCCGCTTCGAGGGAATCGGGCACCTGCGCCTGAAGGAGAGCGACCGCATCGGCGCTCTCGCCGGGCTGCTCACCGCGGCGGGCGGAACCGCGCGGGAGGAGGAGACGGCGCTCGTCGTGAAGGGCGGTCTCGCTCCCGGCGGTGTCGTCGTGCTCCCGACCTTCGGCGATCACCGGATCGCGATGGCCGCGGCGCTGCTGGCGCTCGCTCGAGGCGGCTGCCTGATCGAGAACCCCGGCTGCGTCGCCAAGTCCTACCCCGCCTTCTTCCGAGACCTCGCCACCCTGCTCCACTGACCCGGACCCCGGACACCGAACCCCGAACACCGACCCCTCTCGCGACAACTTATCTCTGAGCCCATCTCTCAAAATGAGTGCGACGAGCATCGCCTCGCGTCCGTCTCCGCCCGGCGCGGCCCGGACCGATCCCTTTGTCGAGCGTTTTTCGCTCGCCTCAGCGAGGGAGCGCTGGCCCGACTTCCTGCCGCTCGAGCACGAGACTCTGCCGCTGCCGGCCGGTTTCGCGGCGGAGGAAGATCGGTTCCTGGTGAGCCGGCGCCCGCCACCGGGCCGTCCGATCCGCGAGGGCCGAGTGCCTCGCTCGCTCGTTCCTCAGCTGCTGCTCCAGGCCGCCTCCGCGATGGCGTTCTTCCAGGCGCACGGGTTCTCTCTCGGCGAAGAGGACCTCGCTGCCGCGCATTGGGAGAGGCAGAACGGAAGCGCACGCCTCTGGCTCGCGGGATCACCCTCCGGGATCGCGAGGGACGCGACAGGCCCGGGCGCCTGCGCGGTGTTGTGCGCATTTCTGGATCGGCTGGCCCGGCGCGGCGGGAGGATCGCGGATCGCGAGGCGCAGGCCCTGGCGGAGCGCCTCGGCGCGGCCGAGGCGAGGCTTCGCCGCGCGGAGTTCGCCGTGGCCGCCGTGCTTCGAAGCTTTCCCTCGCTCTCCGGGCGCGCGGCCGCCCCGGCTCGCCGCCGCGCCGCGGGCTTCGCCGGCAGCTTCCTGCGCGACGTTCATTCGCGCGCGGTGATCGAAGCGGGGCGCGCGATTCTGGAGGGCCGGCAGGCGCGCCTCTTCCTGCCAGGAGGTTCGGCGCTCGATCCCGGCTCGGCGCTCGGCCTCGAGCCCGCGCCCTCGAGCTCGGCCGACGCCTCGCGGCGGCTGCGCGAGCTCGCGCGCGCCGAGGCCGCCCGCGGCCGCGCGGCCTGGATCGCCGCCGGCCTCGAGCGTTGGGACCCGCTTTCCCGCCGCGCCTTCGAGACGGCCGCGCGCTTTCTTCCGGTAGAAATCGAAGTCCGCCGGGTTCCCGGCCAAGCGTCGCCGCCGCGCCTGCCCGATGAATGGCGGCGCGAGGTCTTCGTTCCCTGCGGGACGATGGCCGCGGCGCTGCGTTTCTACGAGTGGCTGGACGACGAGGTCCGCGACGAGCCGGGCCGCGCGAGGGAAATGGCGCTCGATTGCCTCGCGAGCGACGAGTGGGCGGCCTTCGCCTCCGACCCGACTGGACAGGCGCCGCTGCCCGCGCCACGAGCCCGCGCGGCATCCTGCGGCGCGCCCGACGCGCTCGGCTTCGCGGAGCGACAGGTCCTGACACTTCTCGCTCCGCGTGAGACGGCCCTGGGCGCCGCGCCGATCGCGCGCCTGCTCGGGCGGTCCGCGCGGCCGGCCCTCTCGCGACTCTCGTCGCTCGGCCACGTCGAGGCGGTCGCCTCCGGATGGAAGCTGACGCCCTCGGGACGGCGAGGCGTTCTGACGGGTCCGGCCGCCGCAGCCGTCTCCCGGCGCTGCGCGGAGAGAGAAACGGATCCGGCGCGGCGGATCGACCTTCTGCTCGCCGCCGGCGCGGTGCCGGAAGCGCTCGAGGCCGGGGAGCGGTGGCGCCGCGAGGATCCCTCCCGCCCCGCCGAGGCCTGGTTCGAGCTCGCCGCGCGCCTCTCGGCGGCCGGCGCCGAAACCCCTCCCTGGCTCGCTCTCATCGAGGCGGAGCGCGAGGTCGCCGGAGGGCGGCCCGCGGAGGCGCTCGCGATCCTGGACGAGCTTGCGCGCTGCGGCTCGGCCGGGGACCCAGAACGGCGCGAGGCGGGGCTTCGCGCGGCGGAGATCGGCGCGCGCGTCGAGGGACCTCGCGAGGGAGGCCGGCGGGCTGCCGCCTGGAGAGGCGCCTTCCCCCGGGCCCCCGAGGCCGAGACGGTGCGGGCGCTCCGGCTCGAAGCCGCCGGCCTTGCCCGGGGCGGCCGGCGTGAGGAGGCTTTCGAGAAGCTGGACGAGGCGGATCGTCTCGCGGCCGGCCTCGAGGAGCGGGCGAGCCTCGAGAACGCTCTCTGCCGCGCGGCGGTCCTTTCTCTCGGGGGACGGTTTGCGGAAGAGGCGCGTCTCTACGGGCGATGGCGGGAGGAAGCCGTGCGCCTCGGCGACGACGCGCTCGTGGCGCGGTTCTTCTCCCAGGAAGCCCTCGGGCTGTCCGACCGGCGCGAGTTCTCGCGGGCGGCGGCCCGGCTGGAGGAGGCCTTCGCCGTCCTGCGCGACGACCCGGCCGAGCGGGCGCGCGTGTCGATCGACCTGGCCGCGACGCTCTATCACGCCGGGCGTCCCGGCCGGTGCGCCGGGCTGCTCGAGGAGGCGGCCGAGCTCGCCGCGTGCGCCGGCAGAAGAGACCTGCTGCGGATCGCCCGCTCGAATCGGATCGAGCTGTGGGTCGCGCGGGGACAGTGGCAAGAGGCCTGCGCCGCAGCCGAGGAGATGCTCGCGGCCGCGCGCGCGGAGGGAGACGACCTGTGGCGGATGGTCGCGCTCCATCACAGGAGCCGTGTGGCGCTGCGCCGGGGAATGCTCGGGCGGGCCGCCGAGGACAACGCGCGCGCGAGAGAGCTCGCCGAGCGTCTCGCGGACCGGCTGGAAATCGGCGAGCTGTGGCTCGAAGAAGGAGACCGCAGCCTCTACGAGGGCGACCTCGATCGCGCGCGCCGCGCCTGGGAGCGCGCGGCCGAGGATCCGCCGGACCGATGCGACACGGAGAGGGTCGCCGCCCGGCGGCTCGAGGAGCTCGCCTGGAGCGCCGGCGGCGGCCCGCCCGAGGCGGCGCGAGAGGCCCTGGCCCTGCGGCTCTCGGCCGGGGACTACGAGGCCGCGGAGACGGCGGCCAGATGGCGCGTCCTCTTCGCGGACCGGGGGATGGACGAGGAGGTCGCGCGTCGCGCGGACCAGCTTCTCCGCGAGCGGGGCGGCGAGGCGCTGGCCGACCGGATCTTCGGCCGGTGCGAACCGGTCGCGTCGGCCGGCTCGATTCCGGACGAGACGGTGCGCCGGCTTCGCGAAGCGCTCGCGCGCGCGATGGCCGGCAACGAGGCCTCGGAGAGCCTCGCGCAGGCGGGCATCGCCGGACTGGTTCTGGAAGACGCCGACGGGAAAACGGTGCTCTCCGTCGGGCGCGTCGTCGCGTCGCAGGCGCGATCGCGCTTGCTCGAGGCCGGCGCCGCCCGCTATCGGCTGACGCTGCCACGAGAGGTTCCCGAGGCGCTCGCGGCCTGCGCCGCGCTTCTGGCCGAGACGCTCCTCTTTCGTCCGCCGGCCTCTCCGTCGTCCGAGGGTTTCGCCGAGGGTTGGCGGAGGTTCGGGATCGTCACGGAGGACGCCTCGATGGAGGAGCCGTACGGGCGCCTGAATCGCTTTTCGACGCAGCCGGTGACGGTGCTCGTGCGCGGCGAGTCGGGAAGCGGCAAGGAGGCGGTCGCGCGCGCGGTGCACGCGCTCTCCCCGCGCGCCTCCGGTCCGTTCGTCGCCGTGAACGTTCCGGCGATTCCGGCGGCGCTTCTCGAGAGCGAGCTCTTCGGCCACGCGAGGGGCGCGTTCACGGGAGCCGAGCGAGACCGCGTGGGGCTGATGGAGGAGGCGGCGCGCGGCACGCTCTTCTTCGACGAGATCGGGGATCTCGCGCCCGCGCTCCAGGCGAAGCTGCTGCGCGCCCTGCAGGACCGGGAGATCCGGCGGCTGGGCGAGAACCGCTCGCGGCGCGTGGACGTGCGGGTCGTCTCGGCGACCTCCCGGGATCTTGCCCGCGATGTCGAGGCGGGGCGGTTTCGGGAGGATCTGTACTACCGGTTGAACGTCGCGGTGATTGCTCTGCCGCCGCTTCGCGATCGGGGGCGCGATGTCCTTCTTCTCGCGCGCCATTTTCTGGAGGCCTTCGGTCGGGGCGGCGGCGCCCGGCCGCCGCGCCTGTCGCCCGAGGCTGCGCTCGCGCTCTCTGCGCACGGCTGGCCGGGCAACGTCCGGGAGCTGCAGAACGCGATGGCCCAGGGCGCGGCGCTCGCCGACCCGGGCGGCGTCGTGGGCCTCGAGCACCTGCCCGAGGCCGTGCGGTCGGCCAGGACGCGAGCGCCCGTGCAGAGCTACCGCTCGCGCCTCGACGCCCACCGAAAGGGGATGATCTCCGACGCCCTCGAGCGCGCCCGCGGCAACCGAAGCCTCGCCGCGCGGGAACTCGGCCTGTCCCGCCAGGCGCTTCGCTACCTGATGAAGGAGCTGAACGTCAAAGGATGACTTCGGCGACAAGACGCGAGACGGGCGACCGGCCACAACCCCTCTCCCTCCGGGAGAGGGGCAGGGGTGAGGGCGGTGAATCGGGATCTTCGACCCGACGCTAGACTTGCCGCAGTGTTGGACGTCGAAGAGAAACGGACGAGGAGGCGCCTCGCCCTCCTTCTGATCTCCGCCTGCCTCATCCCCTTCGCCAACGGCCTGACGGGGGAATTCACCTACGACGACAAGGCGATCGTGCGGGACAACGTGAGGATCCAGTCGCCTTCGACCCTGGGGCAGATCTTCGAGACCTCCTACTTCGGCGGCCCGCGCGGATCGGGCACCGCGTACCGCCCGATGCTGCTGCTCTCCTACGCCGTCCAGTGGTGGATCCACGGCCGGCGCGTCGTCTTCTTTCACGCCGTGAACCTGCTTCTGCACGCGGCAGCGACGCTTC
>JBLMXY010000048.1:0-2621 GCA_050257975.1 Acidobacteriota bacterium | reverse complement strand
CGAGCTCCAGGCCCGGCGGCCGGGGGAGCTGACGGGGAATCAGGCTCGCCTGCAACTCGCGCGCGAGCTCGAGCTCGTCGCGGTAGTTGATCTTGTCCACCAGCTCCATCGCGAGCAGCAGACCCATCAGCACGAGGGCGACCCAGAGCAGAAAGTTGTCGAAGTAGAGCCCGTACTCGCTGACGCGGCGGATGCCGCCCGAGACGTGCTCGGTGCGAAACTCCGTCGGTCCCTGGATGGAGAGGAGGATGCAGAGAAGAGCCAGCCCGAAGAGCACGCGGCGCGCCGGGGCCAGGCGCTTCGAGAGGCCGAACAGGACGGCGTTGGCCGTTCGCAGGAAGCGTTTCACGCGGCCGCCCGGCCGGGCGAGCTCCTCGCCATAGCCGGCCGTGAGCTTCTCCTTGGCCTGCGGCCAGTCCAGGGCGTAGAGCCCCGACAGATCCTCCCGCCCGACCGCGTGGAAGGTCGAGCGCACCAGTTCGATCCAGTCCCGGCCGGAAGGCATTGCGGCGGACGCGATTATTTCCGATCGGCTGGACGGGCGGGCCGACCTATGTTACATTATTACCATGGTAACAAGGATGAAAGGCCGGCCGCGTCCTCGCGACTCGGGCGGGGATGCGGGCAGGGCGACGGGACCGGCCGTCGAGAGGGTCCAGACCGGCGCCCGGATGGAAAAGCGCCTGGTCAAGGTCCTGAAGGCGCTGGCCGAGCTGAAGGACCTGTCGCTGGGCGACCTGCTCGAGGGGATCGTGCTCCACGCCTTCGACGGGAAGGCGCCGTTCTCGCCCGAGACGCTGCGTCAGATCGCGGACTTGAAGCGCATCTACGGGCTCGAGCTCGACTCGAGCGCGAGCCACCGGATGGTCGAGGCGAGGCCGTGAGCGCGAGGACGTGGTGGCAGCGGCTCCACGGCGCGCGGCGCATCGGAATCGCAGCCGAAGCCGGGGAGGGCGCGGCATGAGCGAGCGCGGCGAGCAGGAATTCCTCGAGGCCTTCGAGAACGGAACGCTCCCGGAAGGCGCCTTCCATCACCGGGACCACGTGAGGCTCGCGTGGCTCTGTCTGCGGCGGTTGCCGCCCGCGGCGGCGCTGGCGAATTTCTCCGACGGGCTGCGGCGCTTCGCGGCCTCGGTCGGCAAGGGCGGCCTCTACCACGAGACGATCACGTGGGCCTATCTCCTGCTGATCCGCGAGCGAATGGAGCGGAGCGGCCCCCGGCAGAGCTGGGCCGAGTTCGCGCGGGGAAACCCCGACCTTCTGACCTGGAAGCCATCGATTCTGGACGCCTACTACCGCAGGGAGACGCTCGAGTCCGATCTGGCGCGCAGGGTCTTTCTCCTGCCGGACCGGCTGGCGAGCCCCGGCCTTCTCAGCGGGCCGGCGCCTCGAGCAATTCCGGAAGCTGCGCCACCGAGTCGATGACGGCGTCGGGGGCGACGGGCGAGCGCGCGAGCTCCTCCTGCCGGAACTTGCCCGTGCGCACGAGCACGCCGCGCATCCCTGCCGCCTGCCCGCCGCCGACGTCCCCCTCCAGGTCGTCGCCGACGACGAGGGCCTCGGAGGGATCGATGGAGAGCGACGCGAGCGCGGCGGCGAAGAACGCGGGAGAGGGCTTTCCCGCGAGAAGGGCCGAGCGGCCGCTTGCGAACTCGAGCGCCGCGGCGAAGGGCCCCTGGTCGAGCGTCAGCCCGTCGGGACCGCGGTAGTACCGGTTTCGCGCGAGCGTCACGAATTCGGCGCCGCCGAGGAGGTGACGGAAGGCGCGATTGAGCCGCGCGAAGGTCGTCTCTTCGCCCAGGTCCCCGAGCACGACCACCTGAGGGCTCTCTTCGTCCGGCTGGATGCCGGGGAAGTCCTCCAGGATCGCCGGCCGCACCAGCAGGCACGCCCGCGTCCATCCGCGGGCCAGGAGCAGGTCGCGCGCCGCGCGCGGCGCGGTGAAGATCCGATCCGGGTCGGCCGGAAGGCCCATGGCCGAGAGCTCCGAGACGAGGACGCGCCGCGGCCGGCTGGTCGTGTTGGTGACGAAGCGCCACGGGATGCCCCGCCGGTCGAGCGCCGCGAGGGCCTCGGAGCCGCCCGGCACCGGTCGGCCCGCAACGCACATCGTTCCCTCGAGGTCGAGCAGCACGGCCCGGGCCCCGGAGAGCGCCGGGCTCACGGGGAGGCGGCCGGCTCGACGAAGCGGTCGATCCGGGTGCGGATCTCCTCCGGCACCGGAACCGGCTCGAAGTCCCGCTGCCGCACGCAGACGAGGACGTAGCGCCCGCTCGCGACGAGCTCGCCGGGTCGGTCGCGCCGGCGCACCTCGAAGTCGAGGTGCACGGAGGTCCGCCCGATGCGGCTGAAGTAGGCCTCGACGGCGAGCAGCTCATCGAGCTTGACGGGCAGGTGAAAATCGCACTCGACCCGCACGCGCGGCAGCCAGATGCCGAGCACCTCGAAGAGGAAGCGGTAGTTCAGGCCCGCCGAGCGCAGCAGCTCCGCTTCCGCGAGAGCGAAGAACCGCAGGTACGCCTGGTAGTTGATGATGCCGGCGGCGTCGATGTCCTCCCAGCGGACATATTCCTCGATGCGATAGCGCGCCACGATGCCTCCCGCGTCGGCAGCCGCATTCT
>JBLMXY010000047.1:0-71919 GCA_050257975.1 Acidobacteriota bacterium | reverse complement strand
CACGGTCACCAACGCCGGCCCGACGCCGATCACGATCACTCCTCTCTACCGTTCCTACGAGTCGCTCGTCCCGTCGCCCCCGGCCACGGGCGTGGACGTGACGAGCCTGGGCTTCGACAGCGCGGTCAAGTACACGCTCGCCCCGGGAGGCTCCTGGTCGCAGGCCGACGTGGTCGGGTTCCTGGGGGGAAGCGGGAAGGGGAACCTCTTCATCGAGACGGAGGGCGGGCCGAACCCCGACGTCGCGGCGCGGGTCTACTTCGCGCCCTCGGATCCGACGCTCGGCTCCTTCGGAAACGCCCTGCCGTCTTTCGAGGTCGGCGCCTTCGGCCAGGTCGGCACCCAGCAGGTCCGCGCCGTCTCGGCGCAGACGATCCTCGGCCTGCGGATGGACGACAACTTCCGTTTCAAGCTGAAGCTCTACAACTCCTCCGGCGCTCTGAACGGCTTCCGCGTGACGGCCTTCGACGAGACCGGAGCGCCCGCGACGCTCAAGGACGGCGCCGGCAACCCCGCCTCGAGCCTCGACTTCGCGGTGGGCGCCTATCAGTCCGCGGAGATCGGCGGCGACGCCCTGGGCCTCAACGACCCGGCGCACCGCTACGTCATCAACGCCGTGCCGGTCACCACGGGAGCGATGCTGCTTGCCTCCGCCGCGATCATCGACCGGGTCACCAACGACCAGGTCCAGGTGGCCGACGACGCGCGCCGGCCGACCGCCGACGGCAACAACGTCGTGGCCTGGGTGCCGGCGATCAGCCGGTTCGACGGGGCCTCGGCGCACTGGCGGACGAGTGTCGCGATCTTGAATTCGGCCAGCTCCCCGCGCGGCGTGCTCGTCGAATACATCTACGGCCCGGACAAGCTCGCGCAGAGCTTCATCGCGATGGACCCGGGCCAGCTCCTTTCCTTCGACGACGTCTCGGAGTTGTTCCCCACCGTCGCGGAGGTGACCGACACCGGGACCTCCGGCCTGCTGCGGGTCACCTATCCGGCCGACGCGGAGACGCCGACCAATCCCGTGTACGTGTCCGCCCGCTCCTACGACGACCGGTCGACGACGACGGGAGGAACCGCCGGCACCGCGCTCTCGACCTACGTGGCGGGAGACTCGATCGCGCCCGGAGACGCCCCGATCGTGCTCCCCGGCGCCGAGCAGGACGACCTGTTCCGGACCAACATCGGCGTCTTCGCCCTGGACGACGGTCCGGCGGGGGCCCTCGTCTGGGCGGTCGACAAGGACGGAAACGCGATCGGCTCGCCGATCGGGATCGCGCTCAACCAGGGCGGCGGCAGCGCCTGGAGCCAGTTCCCGATCTCCGTGATCCCGAATCTGCCGGCCGAGCCGTTTTCCGTGCGCGTTCAGTCCTTGCAGGGGCGGATCGGCGCCTACGCGTTCAACATCGACCAGAAGAGCCTCGACACGACGTTCATCAAGGGAACGCGGTAGTCGTTCGGGCATCGGGCCGCCGCAGGCGGCCCGATGCTTGCAGTGGCGCCCCCCGGGGGTGCCGGCTCGATGCTTCGGGTGGGGGCTCCGTAGAAATGACAAGTAGAATGGGTTCGTTGTCTTCGTCCGAGCCCTCCGAGCGGCGCCGCGACGCGGCATCCGCCTCCTCGCGCCTGCCGGCGCTGCTGGAGCCGGAGACGGTGTCCCCCTTCCTCCACGACCGGGGGTCGGTGCTCTACAACCCGCTGACCGGCGAATCCCTGGCCAAGGACGGGGAGGCTTATCGCGCGCTCTCCCGCGTGGCGGAGGGTCTTCCGGCGGAGGCCGTCCCGGCGGTCCTCGATCACCTGCGCGCCGCCCGATTCCTGATCGACGACGTGGACGCGGAGGGGCGACGGACCCACCTTCTGTACGTCTCCCTCGAGACGTGCACCTCCTGCAACCACCGCTGCCCCTTCTGCCCCGTGTCGGTCAGCCCGCGCGATCGCGAGGTCATGAGCCAGGAGCTCTTCGAGTCGATCCTCGACCAGATCGTCGATGTCGGCGGGAGCCGGACGGTGGTGTTTCTCTCCAACTACAACGAGCCGACGATCGATCCGTTGTTCGAGGAGCGGGTCCGGGCCCTCTTCGCGCGGCGGCTCCCGGTGAGCCTGCTGACCAACGCCTCGAACCTTTCTCCCGAGCGCGCCGGGCGCCTGGAGGCGGCAGGGCGGTTCCGATACGTCGGGATCAATCTGCCGACACTCGATCCGGAGAGATACGAGCGGCTGCACGGCACGCGGGACCTCGCGCGCGTGCTTTCCAACATCGACGCGCTCGCCGCCCGATCCCTTTCGGAAGAGTCGGCCATCGTCGTGCTCGGAGACGAGGACGACGCCCACCGGCGCGACGTGGAGCAGATCCGAGCCCGGTTCGAGCCGAAGGGCTGGGAGATCCGGCCCTTCAAGATCCGCAGCCGCCCGGCCAGCGGGACGACCTTCGTGCCCGAGCCTCCGGCCAAGAAGAGACTGCGCGGCTGCGAGCAGATGGGCTCCCGCCCCTTCGAGCACCTGCACGTCACCGCCACGGCGAAGGCCGTGCTCTGTTGCCAGGACTACTACGAGAGGCTCACGGTCGGGGACTTGAAGACGCAGACGGTCGCGGAGATTCTGGGCGGCGATACGATGGCGCGCCTGCGGCGCTGGACGTACGGCGTGGAAGAGGCGCCGGCGGACTTCCTCTGCCGCCGCTGCGAATTCGCGATTGGGGAGTAAGGCAGATCCGGTGAGCGCGCCGATCGCCGTCCGGGCGGACCGGATCGGCAAGACCTATCGCCTCTACGACCGGCCCGCGGACCGGTTGAAGGAGATGCTGCTTCGCCGGCCGCGGCACCGCGACTTCACCGCCCTCTCGGAGATCAGCTTCGAGCTGCCCGCGGGAGGATCGCTCGGCATCATCGGGGAGAACGGCGCCGGCAAGTCCACGCTCCTGAAGATCGTGGCGGGCACGGCGCATCCGACTTCCGGTTCCCTCGTGCGGCAGGGTGTCGTGGCCTCGATCCTGGAGCTGGGAATGGGATTCCATCCGGAATTCACCGGCCGCGAGAACGCCCGGATGAACGCGGCGCTGCTGGGGCTCACCGGCGAGTCGCTGCGGCGCCGCTTGCCGGAGATCCGCGACTTCGCCGAGCTCGGAGAGTTCTTCGACCGTCCCGTCCGGACGTACTCCTCCGGCATGTCTCTGCGGCTGGCGTTTGCCGTGGCGACCCACGTCGAGGCCGACGTGCTGATCGTGGACGAGGCCCTCTCCGTGGGCGACGGCTACTTCCAGAAGAAGTCGATCGACCGGATTACCGACTTTCACCGCCGGGGAGGCGCCCTGCTCTTCTGCTCGCATGCCATGTACTACGTCGCCCTGCTGTGCGAGCGGGCGATCTGGCTACGCGAAGGGCGGGAGGAGGCCTCGGGGCCGGCCGTTTCGGTGGTTCGCCGCTACGAGGCATTCCTGCAGGAGAAGGAGCGGCGCTCCTCCGAGCCCGCCGCGTTCTCGGCCGGGCTGACCGAGGGACGGCGACCGGCGCTTCTGACCGACGTGGTCGTGCACGACGGCTCGGGCTACCACCGGGAGGAGTTCGCTTCCGGGGAAACGTTCGCGGTCGACGTGGCCTTCGAGACCGCGGACCCTTCGCTGGCCTTTCACGTTCGCGTCGGGATCGACCGGGCCGACGGCGTGCAGGCCTTCGCGATGGACACGCGCGGGCAATCCTTTGCTCCGATGACCGGCCGCCGGCGGCATCGGCTGCGGCTGACGATCCCGAGCCTGCCGCTGGCGCAGGGAGACTTTCGGGTGTACGCCTTCCTGGCCGACGAGAAGGCGCTGCATCTGCACGACATGCGCATCCTGGAGCCGGCCTTCACGGTCGTTCCGCGGGACTACATCGTGGGGCTCGTGCGGCCTGCGCACACCTGGACGATCGCCGGGGAGAAATCGGAGGAGACCTGGGCCGCGGCGAGTTCGGATGTCGCGTCCCCGTAAGCCCCGCTCTTCCGAAGCCTCAGGAACCCCCGCCATGACGATCGCCCGCCGGTTCGAGTCGATCGGGCCGTGCCGCGGCGCCCGGGAAGAGCTCCGCAGGACCCGGCCGCGGAGGCTTGCCCGCGCCGGTCATCGTGTCCGCGAGGCGCGGGGAAGAGGGTGACGCCGGAGGTCTCGGCCATCGTGGTCAGCCACCGGAGCGCCTCCGAGGCTGCCGCGTGCGTGGCGTCTCTGCGCGAGGAGTTCCTGCGCGCCGGCCTGCCCGGAGAAGTGGTGCTGGTCGATTGCGCTTCGGGTGCGGAGGACGTGGAGCGCTTGGGGAGGCTCGGCGCCGACCTCTTTCTTCCCCTCCGGGACAATCGGGGGTACTCCGGCGGGCTCAACGCCGGGCTCGCCCGCGCCCGCGGCCGAAGGCTCCTGCTCTGCAACGCGGACGTGGTCTTTCTGCCGGGAGCCGTGCCGGCGGTCCTGGACGCGATCGACTCGCCCTCCGTCGGCGTCGCGGCTCCGCTCGCCTGCTGGGACGCCGAAGGGCGTGTGTGGCTGCCGCCGGGCGACCCGCCGGGGTTCTTTTCGGAGCTCGCGCGGCTGACGGCCGGGCGCGTTCCCTTTCTCGATGCGCGGCGCTTCGCGGCCTTCGCGCGCGAGGCCCTGCGCCTCTGGCGCCTCGGGGGGCCCGCGCGGCACCTGGTCGGCGCGGTCCTCGCGGCGCGCCGGGACGTCTTCGACCGCGCCGGCCGACTCGACGAACGCTTCGCCTTCGAGTACGAGGAGACCGAATGGGAAGACCGCGTCCGCCGGCAGGGTTTGGAGCTCCGCTTCGTCCCGAGGGCGCGCGTCCGCCACTTCTGGGCGGTCAGCGCCTCGCGCAACCCGGACTCTTCCCGGCTCCGGGAGGCCTCGCGGCGGCTCTATCGGGAGACTCGATACGGCCGTCTCGGACGCGGCATCCTGGACCGGGTGGGCGCCGCGGGAGGCCGCGCCGCGGCGCGCCGCATCGCCGCGCCGGAAGTGCCTGCCCGGCCCGGGGCCTGGGTGGCCGTCTCCCCCAACCCGTCCTGCTTTCCCTTCGCCGGCACGCCCCTCGACGCGGACTTTCGCCTTCCCGACGAGATCGCCTCGGGGCTCGCGCCCGGGATCTGGTACCTGCGGGTCTTTGCCGAGCGCGACGGCCGGCCGCTCGAGACCTTCGCCTGGGAGAAGAGCGCGTGAGCGGTTTTACCGTGAGACTGGCCGAGCCCGGGGACGCCCCGAGCATCCGTTGCCTGCACGAGCGCGTCTTTGGCTCCGGAATGTCGGAAGCGGAGTGGTCGTGGAAATTCGAATCGAATCCGGACGGCCGCTTTGGCACCGTGGCGGTCGCGGACGGACGGATCGTCGGCAACTATGCGGGGTGGGGGATGAGCTTTCTCGTCGGTTCGACGCCCGCCCTCGTCTACGCGGTCGGGGACGTGGCGACCGAGCCCTCGGCGCGGACGCTCGGCGGCCGACACGGCGTCTACCGGACGATGGTGGATGCGTTTTACGGCGCCCTGGCCGGCCGGGTCCCGTTCTGCTTCGGTTTTCCGAACGACCGTGCGCTGGCGATCAGCAACCGGCTGGCGGGCACGCGGACGCTCCATCCGATTCGCCAGGTCCTGGTGGACTGCTCCGAGTTTCCGGAGCCGCCGGCCGGCGCGGGCAGCGGCGATTTCGTGGACGAGTCTTTCGATCCACTCTGGGATTGCGCGTCGCGGTTCCTGAAAAACGCGGCCGTGCGCGACCGCGCGCGCGTGAACTGGAGGTTCCACGCCCGGCCGAACCGGTACTATCGCATGGTCTGGTGGAAGGAGGCGGGGCGCCTGCGCGGTTGGGCCGCGCTTTCCGTGTCCGGGCAAGACGCCCTGGTGGCCGACTTCCTCGGCAGCGACCGGACCGGAGGAGATCTCCCGGCGCTCTTCGCCGTCGCGGCGGCCGAGGCGCGGCGCATGGGAGCCCGCCGCCTCGTCTTCTGGGAGACGCCGGGCGGCCCCGGACGCGACGCGATCGCAAGGCTTCCGGGCGAACGCGTCGCGGCGGGCTTCGTCATCGCCGCGCGGGTCCTGGACGAGCGGCGGTTCCTGGGCGTCTCCGAGGATCTGCATCTGGTGCCTTCCCTCTACGACCTCGTCTGAGGCGGATAAACTACGCCGCGTTTTCCGGACACATCGCGTGAGGCGAAGTTGAGCGAGGCGTCTCGGATCCCCTATGCGGCGAGCGAGCTGGCCGGCAAGCGGATTCTCGTCCTCGCGGCGCACCCGGACGACGAGGTCGCCGGTCCCGGAGGAACGCTGTGCTTGCGGGCTCCGGAGGCGGAGTCCGTGCGAACCTGGATTGCGACCGACGGAACGCGCCAGGAGGCGGTGACACCGGGCTCCGAGGCGGAGTACGGCCGGCGGCGGCGAGAGGAGTCGCTCGCGGCGGCGCGAATTCTGGGACTGCCGGCGCCCGAGTTCGGCGGCCTTCCCGACCGCAGCCTCTCCGCCCGTCCGGACGAGTTGCGGCGCCACATCGAGGCGCTCTTTGCGCAGTCGCGTCCCGACCTCGTCTTCTGCCCTTCGCCCGTCGAGATCCATCCCGACCACCGGGCGCTCGCCGAGGCCCTGTACGGCCGGGTCGCCGCGTCCCGCGCCGAGGATGCGGATCACGACCTCTACCGTTACGTCCGGCTCGCGTTCTACGAGATCTCCCACCCCGTCCTGCCCAACGCGCTCGTGGACATCGCGGCGTCGGCGAGCAGCAAGGCGGCGGCGATGGCGGCCTTCGCGAGCCAGCACCAGGTGCGCGACTACTCCTCGGCGATCCAGGGCTTGAACGCTTACCGCCGGCTGACGCTGTCGGGGAGCGGTCCCGTGGAGGGTTTCCACGTCCTGACCTATCAGGAGATCTCGACCCGCTCGCTCGAGGAGGTGCGCCGATCGATCGGCCCGGTGTCCGTCGAGCCCGGCGCGCGCGGCGTCGCCCCGGCCGCCGTGGTCGTGCGGACGCGCAACCGGCCGGCGCTGCTGCGGGAGGCGGTCGAGAGCCTCGCGGGCCAGACCGTGCGGCCCGCGCGGGTCGTGGTCGTCAACGACGGGGGCGCGCCGGTCGAGGAGGCCGTGGCGCCCCTGCGCGACGCGTTCGAGATCCTCGTCGAGAACCTGCCGGAGCGGCGAGGACGCTCCGCGGCGGGCAACCGCGGCGTCGCGCTGGTGAAGGAGGATCTCGTCTCCTTCCTGGACGACGACGACCGCTGCTATCCCGACCACTTCGAGCGGCTGGTTCGGGCCCACCGCTCCGGGCCGGAGGCGGTCGTCTATTCCGACGCGGCCACGGTCTTCTACCGCCGCGACGGAGAGACGTGGCGCGAGTCGCGGCGCACGCTCCAGTACTCGCTCGACTTCGACCCCGACTACCTGCTGCTCGCCAACTACATCCCGATCCACACCCTGCTGTCGCCGGCGGGCCTGATCCGAAAGGCCGGCGGCATGGACGAGAAGCTCGATTACTCGGAGGACTGGGATCTGCTGATCCGCCTTTCCCAGGAGACCTCCTTCCGGCACGTGCGCGCGGTCACCTGCGAGTACCGGGTGTTCGGGGAGGGGGAGGGCGATCCCGCGCACGTCGGCGCCGGAGGCGAGGCGTTTCAGAAGGCGCGCCGGGAGATCTACGAGCGGTACCGCGCGCGGCGGACCGAGGAGGGCCTGGCCCGCGTGATCGACCGTTTGCGCGCACAGGTCACCGTCTGGTACCACCGCGAGGGGGAGAGCCGCGAGAGGCTCGCGCGCCTTCCCGAAGTCGAGGCGCGCAACGCGGCGCTCGAGGCCGAGCGCGCGAGGCAGCTCGCGCGCAACGCGGACCTGCTGCAGTCCAACCAGGATTACGAGGTCCACGTGGCCGCGCTCCATCGCGAGATCGCGCGCCTGAATGGCCTGCTCGAGCGGATCTACGCCTCGCGGACCTGGAAGCTGCACCTCTGGCTCGAGCGCCTGCGCGGGCGGCGTTGACCGGATGAGGCGGGTCGTGGTGCTCGCGCCGGAGCCGATCCGGCCCCGCATGGCGGGAATGGGGATCCGCGCCCTGGAGCTGGCTCGGGCGCTGTCCTCCGAGTTCGACGTGCGCCTGCTGGTTCCCAACTCCCGGGCGGAGGCCCTCGAGGTGGCAGGGGAGATCGCCGTCACGCCGGTCGCGGGAGCGGGCCTCTCGACCGCGGCCGCCGGCGCCGACGCCGCGATCGTCTCGGGCCACGCGGGGAGCGCCTGGTTTCGCGAGGCTCCGGCGGTGCCCGTCGCCGCGGACCTCTACGATCCGTTTCCGATCGAGAACCTGCACTACGCGGCGGCTCTGGGCCCCGAGCCCGCCCGCAGCGACCGGGCCGCGCTCGCCCTGGCGCTCGCCCGGGCGGACTTCTTCCTGTGCGCTTCCCCGGAACAGCGGCTCTTCTATGCGGGCGCCCTCTATACCGCGGGGCGCATCGACGGGGACAACTTCTCCTCGGATCCGTCGCTTTCGCAGCTTCTCGGCATCGTGCCGTTCGGCGTCCCGGCAGAGCCCGCCGCAGGGGACCGCGCCCGGGGGCGCGCCCTCGCGGGAGTCCCGCCGGAAGGCCCGTTGCTTCTCTTCGGCGGCATCTACGACTGGTACGAGCCCGATCTGCTCCTCGAGTCGTGGCCGCTCGTTCGCGCGGGCGCTCCGCAGGCGAGGCTGCTCTTCTTCGAGAATCCGAACCCGGAGTCCACGCCGCAGCGGGCCTACGCCCGGGCGCGCGCCCGCGCTCGGGACCTCGACCCGGCCGGCGAATCGATCGTGTTCTCTGCCTGGCTGCCCTACGGCGCGCGCGCCGACCTGTACGCGGCGTCCGATCTGCTCGTGTCGATATCGGCCGGCGGCCTCGAGTCGGACCTGGCGTTCCGCACGCGGCTGCTCGACGCGGCGTGGGGCGGCGTGCCCTGCGTGGCGGTGGGCGGCGGGACGCTCGCGCGGGAGCTGGAGGAGGCGGGGGTCGCGCGGCGCGTCGAGCGCGATGCCCGGGCGCTTTCGCGGGCCATCCTGGCGATGCTCGGGTCCGGCGACCGCCCGCGGGAGGCGGCCCGGCGGTTCGCGGCTGAACGGACGTGGCCCCGTGTCGCCGAGCCCCTGGTCGCGTGGTGCCGGCGCGGCGAGATCGATCCCGGACGTCAGCCTTTTCCGGCCGCCGCCGCGGCGCGGGCGCCGCTCTGGAGAAGGTTGTGGAGCCGGTAGCCGGTATTCTTCCGTCGCGATGACCAGTCCCGACCTGTCCGTCGTGGTCGTGCACCACCGCGGTCTGCCGCATCTGTTGGAGGCGCTGGAGGCCATCGAGGCTTCGGAGCGCGGCCTGGCGGCGGAGACGCTCCTCGTCGACAACACCGCAGGCGCCGACCTGACGGAGGTCGGGCGCCGACATCCGGCCGTGCGCCGGGTTGCGGCGCCCGGAAACGTGGGCTTTGCCGCCGGCTGCCGGCTGGGCGCCCAGGCGGCGAAGGCTCCGACGCTCGTCCTCGTCAACGACGATGCGGTGGTCGAGGCGCCGGCGCTGGAAAGGCTCGCAACGGCGGTCTCCGGGGCGCCGGAGGACGTGGTGGCCGTCGCCGGGAGGCTGACCGACCGCGAAGGGCTGAGGAACGACTTTTCCGACGGCTTCCTGACGTTCGACGGCCACGCCTTCGCCGCCGACGTCGGCCGTCCCGTCGAGCGGCTGCCCGCGGCCGTGCCCGGAGAGGAGCGGCTCTTCGCGTCCGGAGGCCTCATGGCGGCGCGCCGCGACGCCTTCCTCTCCTCGGGCTTCGACGAGGATTACTTCGCGTATCTCGAGGACGTGGACTTCGGCTGGCGCCAGTGGATCTTCGGCCGGCGGATCGTGGCCGAGCCCCGGGCGGTCGCGCGGCACCGCGGGGGCGCCACGGCGGAAGCCCTCGGCATCTTCGCCCGCGGCTTTCTGTTCGAGCGCAACGCCTTCGCGACGGCGTACAAGAACTTCGACCCCGAGCACTTCCAGGCGCTGATGCCAGCCGTCCTCGCGGCGTTCGTGGGGCGCGTGGCGGAGATGCTCGCCACCCGCAACCCGGGCGCGCGCGAGCTCGAGCGTGATCCCTACGCGCCCCGTTCGGCGCGCCGCCGCGCTTTGGCGGCCTTGTTCGGGATCTCGCCGCACGCCGCCTCGGCGACGCGGCTCGACGATCCGCTGACGGCCGCCCACCTGCGCGCGCTGCTCTGGATCCATCGCCACCGCGAGGCGCTGGCCGCCAAGCGGCGCGCCGTTCAGGAGCGTCGGCGGCGTCCCGACGCGGAGATCTTCGCGCGATTCCCGCTGCGAATCGTGCCCACCTACCCGGGCGATGCGCAGTTCGAGTCGGAGTTCTTCGGAGAGTTCCTGGCGGGGGCGCCGCGCCTGATTCGCTCGACGCTCCAGGAGATCTTCGAGGCGCGATGAAGCCATCCTTTTCCGTCGTCATCCCGACGCACGAGCGCCCGAAGACGCTCGCACGGGTGCTGGACGCCCTCGGAGCCCAGCAGGATCCCCCGGAATTCGAGGTCCTCGTCGTGGACGACGGCTCGGCGGACGAGACTCCGCGCTTTCTGGCGGACTACCGCGCGACCTATCCCTTTCGCTTCCTGACGCAGGAGAACGCCGGACCCGCGGCGGCGCGAAACCGCGGGATCGCGGAAGCGCGGGGAAGCCTGATCCTGTTTCTCGGCGACGATACGGTTCCGGAGCCTCGCCTGCTCTCCGTGCATGCGCGGGCGCACCGGGAGCGCCCGGCGGACCGCGTCGCGGTTCTCGGCTACACCACCTGGCCGGAGGAGAGGCGGGTAACGCCTTTCCTTCACCACATCAACGAGTACGGGCTTCAGTTCGGCTACGGCCTGATCGAGGATCCCGAGTCGGTTCCCTTCAACTTCTTCTACACGTCGAACATCTCTCTCGAGCGGCGCTGGCTGGAGGAGGCCGAGTTTTTCGACACGACGTTTCCGAACGCCGCGTGGGAGGACATCGAGATCGCCTACCGCCTGACCCGGCGAGGCCTGCGGATCGTGTACCGGGCCGAGGCCGTGGCGCGGCATCACCACGACATCTCCTTCGCGTCGTTTCGCAAGCGGCAGGTCAGTTCCGGCGAGTCCGCGGCGGTCTTCTACCAGAAGCATCCCGAGCTGGCGGAGTTCCTCGGCGTCCGGGAGGCGCAGACGTTCTCCGGGGGCGACTCGCTCGCCGGCCGCTTGCGAGCCTTCTGGGCCGGCCTGGCCGAGCGCTGGGAGCTGCCCGGCGGGCGCCGGGCGGTCGAGCGGGTGCTGCGCGACGACTACCTGCGCGGCCTGCGCCGCGGGCTGGAAACCGGCAGGCTCTCCCATCTCATTAAAGGGACGCCTTGACTCCCGCGGAGGTCAGGCGGGGGGCGCCGAGGAGGCAGCCGCTCGCCGCAAAGCTCTGGTCGAGAAGGGCTTGCTGTGCGGCACCGGAGGCGGAGACATGGCTCCGGGATTGCTACTTGGAACACCGGGAGTACTTGGTATGAAAAAGACAATCATTGCCGTTCTCGGCATCGCGCTCGCGCTCTGGACCGCGCCGATGGCCGCGCAGCACGGCGGCGGCGGCCATGGCGGCGGCGGCAGCCACGGTGGAGGTGGCAGCCACGGGGGCGGTGGCGGCCACGGGGGCGGCCACGGCGGTGGTCACTCCGGCGGTTTCCACGGCGGCGGCCACGGAAGTTTCCATGGTGGCGGCCACGGAGGTTTCCACGGGAGCTTTCACGGAGGCTGGTGGGGCCCGCGCTACGGTTGGGGTTGGGGATGGGGCTGGTCAGGATGGAATTACCCGTACTACCCGTACTACTGGGGATACGGCTATCCGGGTGCCTACGGCTACTACGGCGCCTGGCCCGGCTACGACTTCGCAGTGGTCGACACGGATGTCTCGCCCGATGAGGCGCGCGTCTTTCTGGATGGCCGCTACATCGGGACCGCGGACGATTTCGACGGATTCCCAGATTACCTGTACCTGGGGCGGGGCCACTATCGGATCGAGTTCCGGCTGGACGGATACGAGACGAAGGTCGTCGACCTCGAGGCCCGACCCGGAATGAAGCGGGACATCGACGACAACCTGAAGAAGATTCCGGGCTCCAAGCAGTATGGCTCCTACGAGACACCGGAGCCGGAGGGAGGCGTCCAGCGCTTCTTCGTGAAGAAGTCGGACGGAAGCGACTCGTCCCTCAGGCCCGACGAGGACTACGGCGCGCCGCCGCAACGCGGCGAGGACCGGTACCGCGAGGATCAGGACGGCTCGTCTCGCCCGTCCGGCGAGGTGGAGCAAGCTCCGCCGGATCGAGGACCGAAGGCGCCGGAAGACTGGCGAGACCGGCCGGGCGGCGCCGCGACTCGCCCGGGCAGCGTGCGGTCGACGCGACTGGTCGTTCGCGCCGTTCCGATGGACGCCGCGGTCTACGTGGATGACCGCTTCGTGGGAACCGCCGAAGAGATGGCCGGCGAGCTGCAGGGCATCCGGGTTTCCCCGGGCCGCCACACGGTGACCGTTTCGCGTCCAGGTTACAAGGACCAGACGGTCGAGGTCGAGGTCGGCAGCGGCCAGACCGAGTCGGTCGAAGTCGAGCTCGCGCACTGAGCCCAGGCGCGAGGCGCCGGGCCGCGTTCCTGCGCGAGGGGCGCGGCCGACGTATACTCCTAGCCCTCGAAGGGACCGTTGGGGGGAGCCTCGGCTCGCGGCTCGGAATCCCTTCCGCTCTTTCCGTCAGCTCCCAGACCCGCACTCTCCCGGGCCCGGCTCTCTCCCCCGGTTCCTTCGACCTTTCTTCACCCGGCTTCCGCGCCACAGGAAACGCCGTCAGCGGGCGGCGTCGGCTCTCGCGAGATAGAGCTCCAGAAGCAGCGACTCGAAGTGCAGCCGGCGATTTCCGCGACGGCTGTCGGGCGGCGGATCGGTCGCCTTGAGCGCCGCGCGCTCGAGCGCGGCTCGGGGCACGGCGGCCGCGATCCTCTGGAGCGCGCCCGCGACGGCGCGGTGGCGCAGGAGTTCTGGGGAGACCGAGCCGCACGCCGCCGCGTCCGCCAGGATCTCCGCGAGGAGGTGGGCCTCGGCCGCTTCGGCTCGGCCCAGGGTCTCGCCGAGAAGCAGGAGCGCGGCGATCTTCCCGCCTTCCAGCCCCGATGCGAGCTCCTCCAGAAGGGCGGCGCGCTCCTGCCGGAAGCCCGCCAGGTTCTCTTGCGTCGCGTCCTGTCCCCGCGACTCGAGAAGGGCGAGGTCGGGAGCCTCGTCCTCGGAAAACCCGCGGGCCTTCCATTCGGCGACCCGCTCGGCGGCGGGAACCGGCGCGAGCCGGGCCACCGCGCAGCGGGAACGGATCGTCGGCAGCAGCGACTCGGGCCGTGTCGTGGTCAGGATCCAGTGGAAGCGCCCCCCCGGCTCCTCCAGACTCTTGAGCAGCGCGTTGCCTGCCTCGGCGCCGAGGCGTTCGGCGCGAACGACGAGCGCGACCCGGCGCGAGCCCTGGTAGGGCCGTCCGGCGGCGAAGGCGATCGCCTCGCGCACGCGATCGATGCGAATCTGCACGCCCTCGGGCGCGACGACGAAGAGATCCGGGTGCAGCCCCGCCGAGACACGGCGGCAGGAGTCGCAGCGGCGCTCCGGGTCATCGCCAGGACAAAGCAGCGAGGCGGCGAGCTGCATCACCTCCCTGTCGAGAGCCGCCTCGGCGGGTCCCGTCAGGAGAAGCGCGCCGGGCAGATTTCGCCCCCGGGCGAGCCGCTCGGCCAGGGGAATCGCTGGCGGGGCCGTCACGGCGCGAAACGATCCTGGATGGCCTTCCAGGTCTCTTCGAAGATCGCGCCCGGCTCTCCTTCGGCCGAGAGGAGGACGACGCGCCCCGGTTCCCGGCGCGCGATCCCGAGGTAGGCCGCGCGCACGGCGCGGTGGAAAGAGAGGCCGGCTCCCTCGAAGCGCCCGACGCGCGGGCCATCGCGCTCCCGCGCGCGGGCCAGCCCCGCCTCCGGGTCGAGATCGTAGAGCAGCGTCAGCTCGGGCTCGAGGCCGTCGCGCGCAAGCGCGTCGACTCGAAGCAGCGCCTCCGCGTCGATGCCGCGCCCGGCGCGCTGGTAGGCCTCCGTCGAGTCGCTGTAGCGGTCGCAGAGAACGAACGCGCCCGAGGCGACGGCGGGCCGGAGAACCTCGAGCACGTGCTGGCGCCGGTCGGCCTCGATCAGGAGCCATTCCGTGACCGCGTCGATCTTCTCGTCCGGGTCCATGAGCACCTCCCGCAGCCGTTCGCCCAGGCGGGTGCCGCCCGGTTCGCGGGTCTCGACGACCCGATGACCTCGCTCCCGCAGGCGCGCGGCCACGAGCTTGAGCTGTGTGGACTTTCCACAGCCCTCGACACCCTCGAACGTCACAAGAGGCATCGGCGCTTTTCCGGGCGCAAGGATACCGGACGGCCGAATTCGTCCCGGAAACGGAAGGGCCGGCGTGTTCCAGCGGTTAACATGATCGTTTCCGAGGAGTTGGGGGACATGGCGGAGGAGGCGGTGAAGGCGGTCGGAGAGCCGCGTCCGGCGCCGGCGCGGTCTGGCCGCGCCTGGTTCTACGTCGCCGGCTTCCTGGGCCTCGCGATCGCGATCGTCTCGATCGCCGACATGTTCTCGCCTCGACCCAACGACGGCATCGTTCCCATGCCCTACAGCCGGGGCGGGATCGAGATCCGGGCGGTCGATCCGGGGGGCCCGGCGCAGGCCGCAGGCGTCCAGGCGGGCGATCGCGTGCTCGGAATCGGCCGGAGGCTGGTCAACACGACTTCCGACGCCTCCGAGGAGCTGCGGAAGCATCGCATCGGGGAAACCGTCCCCTATCTGATCCGGCGCGGAGACAACCTGCTGACGCTTCCCATCCGGCTGGCCTCGATCCGGCTGGGGGGCACGACCTATCTGTACGCGGCCGTGCTCGGCTTTCTCTTCTTCTTCATCGGGCTCTTCGTCTTCCGGCACCAGCCCGACGACCGGGCCGCCCGGGTCTTCTTTCTCCTTTGCGTTCTGTTCCTGCTCTTCTTCGTCTGCCGGCTGCGGCCCGCCTCCTACTGGTGGATCGACGTATTCGTTCAGAACACCGGCACGGTCAGCCTCTTTCTTCTGCCGGCGGTCTTCATCCACTTCTTCCTGATCTTTCCGCGGCCCAAGCGGCTCTCCTTCGCGCGGAGCGACGAGTGGACGCTGGAGGCGCCGGCGCGCTGGAAGGTCTGGCTGCAGGACTTCCTGTCCGCGAGCCCCGGACTCTTCTATGTGCTCTACGCGATCCCCCCGTTCATTTTTCTCTACGACGTCTTCCGGCAGGTGCGGGGCGAGCGCGTGTCCGTCCTCTCGGGGGCGCCCCTGTCTTCGTGGGTGCTCCTGGGCGACTACCTCGTCCTCGGGCTGATCGCGCTCGCACACTCCGCCTTCACGCTGCCCGACGCGCGGGAGCGGCGCCAGGCGTTCCACGTGTTCGTGGGGACGATCCTCGGGACGGCTCCCTTCGTGCTGCTGGGCATCGTGCTGCCCTCGGCCTTCCAGATCGACGACTACGTCTTCTGGGGCATCGTTCCGATGATCCTGATCCCCCTGACCTTCGCGTACGCGATCGTCCGGTTCCAGATGCTGAACATCCGTTTCGTCGTGCGCCGCACGTTTCTCTACGCGGCCACGACGGCGATCGTGTTCGGCTTCTACACCCTCGCGATCGCCACCGCGGCCAAGCTCTTCGCGGGATCCCGGCTGGCCGCATCGCCCGTCTTCAACCTCGGCTTCTTTCTGGTGGCGATTCCGCTCTTCGAGTTTCTGCGCCGCAGGCTCCAGACGCCGCTCGACCGCCTCTTCTTCCGGGACAAGCTCAACTACCAGACGGCGCTGCTCGACATGAGCGAGGCGATCACGGGCGAGCTCGACCTCGGGAGGATCGCCGACTACCTGACGGCCAACATCGCGGCGACGATGCGCCTGGAGAAGGCCTCGATCTGGCTTCGCGATCGGGAGGGGTGGCTCGAGCGCCGGGGCCGCCGGGACGACCGCCTTTCCCCCGAGGCCGCGCTGCGGCGCGTCCTGCGGCAAGAAGGGCAGCCGGCCCGGCTCGAGGAGCTTTCGTTTCACTTCGCGGACCCGGAGAGCCAGGAGTTCCAGGCCCGGCTCATCGAGGAGGGATTCCTGCTCCTGGTGCCCCTGGTCTACCGCCAGCGGCTGATGGGCCTGCTCGCCCTGAAGGAGAAGCTCTCGGGAGAGCGGTTCGATCGCGAGGACGAGGCCCTTCTGACGACGCTCGCCAACCAGGCGGCTCTGGCGATCGAGACGGCCTTGCTGCACGACGAGATGACCCGCCAGGCGGAGTGGAAACGCGACCTGGAGATCGCTCGGGACATCCAGGCGAGCCTGCTGCCGCGCTCGGTCCCGATCGTGCCCGGCTTTTCCTTCCTCGGCGGCAGCCTCCCGGCCAAGGTCGTCGGGGGAGACTTCTACGACTTCATTCCGTTCGACGACCACTGTCTGGGCGTGGTCATCGGAGACGTGTCGGGCAAGTCGGTGCCCGCGTCGCTGCTGATGGTGGCCTCCAAGGAGATCGTTTACTCGCGGGCGCTCACCACCCGTGATCCCGGCGTCCTCTTCCAGGAGTCCAACCGCCGCATCTACTCCATCAAGCGCCGGATGTTCGTCTCGCTCGGATACTTCCTGCTCGACCCGGAGGCCATGAGCCTGCGCTACGCGATCGGGGGCCAGCCCCTGCCCATCCTGATCCGCTCGGGCGACGGCGGGCCGCGCCTGCTCGATCCGCCCGACCATCGCCTTCCTCTGGGGGCGTTCAGGGAGGTGGCCTACGACACCCGAGAGCTTTTCTTGCGACGGGGCGACCTGATCTTCTTCTACACCGACGGCTTTTCGGAGGCCATGGACGAGCAGATGAACCCCTTCGGGGAGGAGCGGCTGATGGAGTCGGTTGCCCGCCTCCGGGGGGAGCCGCTGGAGGAGGTCGCCCGCGGGCTTCTTTCGGACATCCGGGAGCACGTCCGGGGGGCCGATCAGTACGATGACATGACGTTTCTGCTGCTGAGGGTGGAATGACGAAGCGCCGGGACGGGCGGCAGGGCGTAGGATGTAGGCGGTCGAGGGCTTCCGCCGGCGTCCTAGGGCTGGAGACGCCGTCCCTAAGGTCATTGAAACTCAGGGGGTTTCCTCTCGTATGATTTCCCGGGGAGCCATGAAGAAACGGCTGGTGATCGGGTCGGCCGTGGGTCTGCTGCTGGTCGCCATGGCGGCGGTGGCGGCCCTCTATTTCGGCAGCCGCCGCGACGTCACCACGTCCTCCGACGAGGCCGCGCGGCTCTTCAAGGAGGCCGTCGAGAACGAGCGGCGCTTCTACTTCCGGGAGGCGCGGGAAGGCTACGCGAAGTCTCTCGAGCTCGATCCCCAATTTGCCGAGGCGATGCTCGGCCTGGCCAGGATGACCGACGGCGATCAGGGCCTGGCGCTCGTGTCGCGCGCGGCCAAGCAGAGAGAGCGGCTGACGCAGCGGGAGCGGTTGCACGTGGACCTTCAACTGGCCCTCCGGCAGGGAAGGGCCGACGATGCCCTGAAGGTCGCGCGCCAGATCCACGACAGCTACCCCGACGACATCCGGGGGGCGATGTACCTGGCCCATCACGAGATCCAGGCGGGCAATACGGAGAGGGCCGTCCAGATCTTTTCCGAGGTGCTGGCGGTCGAACCGAACAACGCCGACGCCTACAACCAGATCGGCTACTTCTACGCCTATCGCGGCGAGTACGACAAAGCGATCGAGAACCTGCGCAAGTACCAGTTCATGGCTCCCGATCAGGCCAATCCCTACGACAGCCTGGGAGAGATCCAGGCGCACTCGGGGCACTACGACGAGGCGATCGAGAACCTGAATCACGCGCTCAAGCTGAAGCCGGACTTCTACGAGTCCTACCGGCACCTCGGCGTCGCGTACGAGGGCAAGGGGGAGTATGCCCGCGCGATCGCGAGTTACCGCAAGGCCGCGCAGGAGGCCTTGAACGACGAGATGCGGCGGGACCTCTTGCGGCAAGCTCTTCGGGCGGCCTTCCGGGCGGACGACGCGGCCGCGGCCCGGGAGATCGTCACGCAGTACCGCGCCATCCCCGGCGATACGCATCCGGAGGTCAGCCGGCTCGGGCTCGATGCGGTGCTGGACATCATGGAGGGCCGGCCGGCCGAAGCCCAGGCGCGCCTCGAGGAAGCCCTTCCGAAGCTCCGGGAGGCCTACGCGAAGAGACCCGACTCGGAAAAGCCCGCGGACGGAAAGTCCTTCTACGATGCGGGCTGGACCTACCTCATGGCCGAGGCGCTGATCCGGCAGGGCCGCCGCGACGAGGCTCTTCCGTACTGCCGGCAGCTCGCCGATCCTCCCCAGAAGTGGAGCAACTTCGATGGCCGCCGCTGGGTCTACGCGGGCCGCGCGATGCTCGCGGAGCTGCTGGCGCGAAACGGGGATCTGGACGGCGCGGAGAAGCTGCTCGCGGAGAATCGGAAGTGGAATCCGAGCTGGGCGCCCACGCGCTCCTCCGAGCAGGTCGTGGCCCAGTTGCGGCGCGAGAAAGTGCTCGCCGCCACCAAATAGGGATGGAACCGTCCGGCCGCGACTTCGAGACGCAGCACAAGCTCCTCCTTCTCGAGACGCTCTACGACGCCGGACTGTCGCTCGGATCGCTTCCGAGCGAGGAGGCGCTCGCCGAGGACGTCCTGGGCCGCGCGGTGGGCGTGCTCGACGCCTCGCGAGGTTACCTCGCGACCTTCGGCGAGGGAGGCGCGGTTCGGGCGGAGGCGCGGGTCGGCTTTCCCCGCCGGCTGCCCGAGTCCGTCGTGGCGCAAGACGAGTTCCTTCGCGCCGTGCTCGGCTCCGAGACGGCGCTGCGCCGCGAAAAATTCCGCTTCCTGAAGACCCCCGTCTCGGCCGCCATCGGCGTTCCGATCCGCGGCGGAGCCCGCGCGGTGGGAGTCGTGGTCCTGGCCGAGAAGGAGATGCGGCGAGGCGAGAAGGCGGCCTTCGGCGAGGAGGACGCGAAGTTCCTTTCGTCGCTCGCAGGCCTCTGCGCGATGGCGATCGAGAACCGCCGGCACCTGGAGCGACTGACGCGGGAGCGCGAGCGACTGGAGGAGGAGAACCGCCGGCTGCTGGACGAGACGGGGCGGTCCGCGGCGGGACGCCTGTTCGTCGGCGACTCGCCGGCCGCGCGCCGGGTGCTCGATCTGGTCGGCCGCGTCGCCTCCTCGAGGATCTCGGTCCTGATCACGGGGGAGAGCGGCACGGGCAAGGAGCTGGTGGCCCGGATGATCCACGCCCGGGGCGAGCGCGCCGAGAAGCCGTTCGTCGCGATCAACTGCGCGGCCCTGCCGGAGACCCTGCTCGAGTCGGAGCTCTTCGGGATCGAGCGCGGCGTCGCGACCGGAGTCGAAGCGCGGTCCGGACGCTTCGAGGTCGCAAACGGCGGCACGCTCTTCCTCGACGAGATCGGGGACATGCCGCTCTCGTTGCAGGCCAAGCTCCTGCGCGTCCTGCAGGAGCGCGAGATCGAGCGCGTGGGTGGACGAAAGCGGATTCCCATCGACGTGCGGGTGCTCGCGGCCACGCACGCCAACCTGCCGGAGCGGATCGCCCGCGGTGAGTTCCGGGAAGACCTCTACTACCGGCTGCGGGTCGTGGAGATCGCGCTGCCGCCCCTTCGCGAGAGGCGCGAGGACATCCCCCGACTCGTGCGCCACTTCCTGGAGCGTTTCGCTGCCCGCGAGGCGCGCGATGTGCCGACACTCGACCGCGACGCCTATGCGGCCCTGCTGACCCACGAGTTTTCGGGCAACATCCGGGAGCTGGAGAACCTGCTCGAGGGCGCCGCCGCGCTCTCCCGGGGAGGAGTGATTCGGCGCGAGGACCTGCAGTGGCTTCCCTCTGCCGCACGCGCCGAGCGGCCGGGTCCGGCCGGCGGCGCGCTCGAGGAGGAGCCCGCCAGCCTCAAGATCCTGGAGAACCGTCACATCGAGCGGGTCCTCAAGCTCGCCGGCGGCAACAAGAGTCGCGCGGCCCGGCTGCTCGGAATCAGCCGCCGCACCCTCTATCGAAAGAAGGTTGCGGGACATTAAGTCACGATGTCAGAATGTCACACTTTCAAGTAAACATTTCAAAATAGAAGGTTTGCATTGACACGGGTCTCGACTTTCGGGATTATGTGTCGTTGTGACACGTTCGGGAGGCTTCCGACGAGTGTCTCGTGCTGGGAGCTAAGCATCCTGCTTTCAAGTACTTAGCCACGTCTGAGCGCCGCGCGGCGTTCTGGCAGGACCCTTGCGCTACCTTGCCGCCGAGAAGCCGTGAAGAAAGAGCTGGCAGCCTCCGCCGCAGACCTCGGGACGCCCGTCGTCCTCTGGTCGCTCCTGCTGGGAGAGCTCGCGATCGGTGTGCTGATGGCGGTCTCCGATAGACTCCCCTCGGTCCTCGTTCGATCGCTGCAGCTCTTTCTGCGGTTCTGAAAAAAAGCGCCCGAGGGGTCCTGACCGAAAACCGATGGTCCACCGGAAGACGGCTCCGCCTCAGGCTCGGGCCGCGGGCTCGCGCGACATCTGTCTGACCATCCCGGTGGCGCCCGAGATGGAGATCGTCGCCACCGCGCAGGCGGCGGCCCTTGGCGAGCACATCGGGATGTCCCGCGATAAGATCGACGAGGTCAAGCTCGCGCTGGTCGAGGCCTGCATCAATGCCTTCGAGCACGCGGACACGCGCGACGAGCGCCTGCACCTGACCTTTCGCGTGGGGCGGGAGGAGGAAGGGGCCGATTGGCTGGAGGTCGAGGTCTTCGACCAGGGGAAGGGATTCGACCACTTGCGAATCGAGCCGCCGACTCCGGAGCAGACCTTCCAGGGAAAGCGCAAGCGAGGGTGGGGGCTTCAGATCATCCGCAGCCTGATGGACGGCGTGCAGATCAGTTCCGGGGAGTGGGGGACGCGCATCGTCATGAGGAAATACAAGTGAGCGACGCCTGCAAGGTTTCGGTCGAGCGCCGCGGCGAGGTGGCGATCCTCTGGACCGACGGATACATCAACAACCAGGGAGGCGAGGAGATCGCGCGCGAGTCGTACAAGCAGCTGGATTCGGGCGCGCGGGCCCTCGTGATGAATCTGGAGAAAACGCGCATCGTCAACTCGATCGGCATCTCGATCCTGATCGAGGTGCTCGAGAGGGTGATGGATCGCAAGGGCGTGCTCGCCTTCTGCGGCCTGACGCCGACCATCGACAAGACGTTCCGCATCATGGGGCTGGCCCAGTACGCGTCGATCTATCCGAGCCAGGAGGAGGCGCTCCAGGCGGTCTCCGCGAGGGTTTAGGCGCATGGAGGGGCCACCCGGCGCGGCCGCCCGCCTTCGCGACGCCTGGAGAGAGGTCGGCAGCGCGCTCACCCGCGATCCTCACCGGCCCCTGCCCGTTCGCATCGCGGACGCCGCCGCGGCGCTGGCCGGGGCCAGCCGCGCGGTCCTGTATCTCAACGAAAAGGGAAGCTGGATCGCCGCCGCGGCGGTCGGCGACGGGGCCGAGGCGCTCGCGAGACCGGAGCCATGTCCCCCGGTGAGCGGGTTCTCCCGCGGCGCGCTCTGGGTGCGCCTGGAGGCCGAGGGGGAGTTGCACGGGCTGCTCGGGCTCGACGCCATGGCGGAGGACGGCGCGGAGCTGGCGGAATTGCTGGGAGGCCTACTCGGGCCCGCGCTCGGCGCGCACCGCTTTTCGCGGCTGGTCAAGGAGGCGGACTTCGAGGTCCGCACGCGCCTGCTCGAGCTCGAGTCGCTCTACGACCTTGGCCTTTCGCTCGCGGGGCAGCTCGACCTCTCCGCGCTGGCCGACGAAGTGCTGTTCCGCTCGATCTCCCTGACGGATGCCCGCAAGGGGAGCCTCGTGCTGCTGTCCGAGAACGGCGCGGTCCTGCTGTCGCGGCACATCGGCGGCGATCTGGTCTCCCCGCCCGACGTGGCCCGTTGGGGCCTTCCCGAAGGCGAGGCCGTCGTCAACAATGCCGCGGCTTCGGTTCCGACGGCCGGTCTGCGGCTGAACTCCTGCCAGAAGTGCCTGGCCGTCGCGATCGCGGTGGGCGGCCGGCGCCTGGGCGTCCTGGCCGTCGCGGACAAGGAATCGCGGGATGGAGGCGTGCTCGACTTCACGCCGACGGACGCCCGCCTGCTGTCGCTCTTCGCCAACCAGGCGGCCGCGGCGATCGAGACGGCGCGCCTGCATCGCGAGGCGATCGAGAAGGAGCGCATCGAGAGAGAGCTCGAGCTCGCCGCGGCGATCCAGCGCGAGATCCTGCCGCGCGCGCTCCCTCGGGTCGAGGGCGTGGAGCTCGCGGCGGCCAACGTCCCCACGCGTCAGGTCGGCGGCGACTACTACGACCTGTTCCCGCTTTCGGGCGGAAGGCTGGGCTTCCTCGTGGCGGACGTTTCGGGCAAGGGCGTTCCCGCGGCGCTGCTGGTCTCGACGGTTCACTCCGCCGTGCATCTGCAAATCGACGAGGCGAAGACCGTCGTCGACCTGGTCGCGCGCATCGATCGGCACTTGCGCCGCTTCGCCGCCACCCGCAAGTTCTTGACGCTCTTCTTCGGCCTTCTCGAGCCCGACACCGGGCGGTTTCGCTACGTCTCCGCGGGGCACAATCCGGCGCTGCTCGCGCGGGCGAATGGCGGACTCGAGCGGCTCGAGTCGACCGGCGTGCCCGTCGGAATGCTGCCCAACGCGTCCTGGCGGGAAGAGATGGTCTTCCTCGAGCCGGGAGATCTGCTATGCGTCTACACCGACGGCGTCACCGAGGCCGTCGACGAGCGGGAGCAGGAATTCGGCCTCGAACGGCTCTCGACGATCATCGCGCGGGACGCCTCCCTCCCGGTCGGCGCGCTGTGCGACCGGGTGATCGGGGCCGTGGCGGATTTCGCGCGCGGCATGCCGCAGTACGACGATCAGACGCTTCTGCTGGTGCGCCGGACGTAGGAGCCCGACCTTCCCCGGCGCGTTCTGCGGGTAAGATTCGAGAGTGAGCTTCGCCTGGGGCCTCTTCCTCGCCCTCCACCTCGCCGCAGGGTCCACGGATCCGGGGCTCCTGATCGAAGGCGCCACCCTCTACACGTCGCCGGACGCGAAGCCGCAGCGGGCGAGCGTCCTGGTTCGCGATGGGCGGATCCTGGCCGCGGGCGACCCGGCCTCGACGCGCCAGAAGGCGGGCGGGGCGCGCGTTCTCGATCTGACGGGCCGATTCGTCTTCGCCGGTTGGGCGGACGCGCACGGGCACCTGGAAGGGTTGGGCGAAGCCCTCGAGATCGCCGACCTGCGCGGCGCCGTGAGCGCGGCGGAGGCGGCGCGACGCATGGCCGCGAAGGCGGCCAGGCTTCCTTCCGGCGCCTGGTCGCGGGGCCGCGGGTGGAATCAGAACCTCTGGGCGGGACAGCAGTTTCCGGATGCCCGCGATCTGGATGCGGCGATTCCGGACCGGCCCGCCGCGGCGGAGCGGGTGGACGGCCACGCGATCTGGGTCAACTCCGCCGCGCTGCGGGCGGCGGGCGTCGACCGTGGCACGCCCGATCCGGCCGGCGGCCGCATCCTGCGGCGGCCGGACGGAAGCCCCTCCGGAGTCCTCGTGGACAACGCCGTCGGCCTCGTGGATCGCGTGATGCCGGCGCCCTCCCCGGCGGACCGGGAGCGCAGGCTGCTCGCCGCCGCCGTGGCCTGCGCGCGAGCCGGATTGACGGAAGTGCAGGATGCCTCCCGGTACGGTCCGGAGTCGATCGCCGCGCTCGAGCGGCTGGCGTCGAGCGGGCGATTGCCGATCCGCGTCTACGCCACGGTGTCGGCCGAACCGCGCGAGCTCGAGGAATCCTTCCGGCGCGGCGTTCGAATCGGGACCGGTTCCGACTTCCTGACCGTCCGGGCGATCAAGGTCATCGGGGATGGGGCGCTCGGAAGCCGCGGCGCGGCCCTTCTCGAAGACTACTCCGATGAGCCGGGCAAGCGGGGTCTCCTGGTGACCGAGCCGTCGCGGCTCGAGGCGGTCGCGCTCGAGGCCCGAAAGAAGGGCTGGCAGGTCTGGATCCACGCCATCGGGGACCGCGCCAACCGCATCGCTCTCGACGCCTTCCGCAAGGCCGAGATCGCCGTGCCGGCGGCGCCGCCCGGAGGCGATCGGCCGCGGATTGAGCACGCGCAGGTTCTGGCGCTCTCCGACATCCCGCGTTTCGCCGCCGAGGGAGTGATCGCCTCCATTCAGCCGACCCATGCCACCTCCGACATGCCCTGGGCCGAGCGCCGCGTCGGGTCGAGGCGCATCGAGGGCGCCTATGCCTGGCGGCGCCTGAGGAAGGCGGGCGCGCGGCTCGCGGGCGGCAGCGACTTTCCGGTCGAGTCGGAGAACCCGCTTCTCGGGTTCTACGCGGCCGTGACGCGCAAGGACCTCGCCGGCAATCCTCCGGGCGGCTGGCGCGCGCAGGAAAGGCTCACGCGCGAGGAGGCGCTGGCCCTCTTCACGACGGACGCCGCGTACGCGGCCTTCGAGGAGAATCGGCGGGGCCGGATCGCGCCGGGCTACGACGCGGACCTGACGGTGCTCTCGGCAGACCCGATGACCGTTCCGGAGAAGGAGATCCCCGCGATCGCGGCGCCGCTGGTGATCGTCGGCGGAAGGGTCTTCGGAGCGGAAGCGTCGGCCGCGCGATGAGGCACGCCGCCGCTCTCTTCCTTCTCGTGCTCGCCGGGACCGCCTGCGGGCGAACGGGGCCGGCTTCCGCCGGTGTCACGCCTGGCGCCGACCCGGAGGCCGCGCGGCGGGCGCGCATGGTCGAGACGCAAATCGTGTCGCGCGGCGTGCGAGACCCGCGCGTGCTCGCGGCGATGCGCGAAGTGCCGCGCCATCTCTTCGTGGAGCCCTCCGAACGCGCCCGGGCCTACGACGACACGCCGCTGCCGATCGCCGGCAAGCAGACGATCTCGCAGCCCTACATCGTGGCGCTCATGACGGAGTTGCTCGATCTGACGCCGCAAGAGCGCGTGCTCGAGATCGGCACCGGATCGGGCTACCAGAGTGCCGTGCTCTCCCGGGTCTGCCGCGAGGTGTACTCGATCGAGATCGTGCCGGAGCTCGCCCGGGGAGCCGCGGAGCGGCTGGCGGAGCTCGGCTATCGGAACGTCACGGTGCGCGAGGGAGACGGCTACCGCGGCTGGGCGGAGCATGCGCCTTTCGACGGCATCATCGTCACCGCGGCGCCCGAGCGCATCCCGCAGCCGCTGCTCGATCAGCTCGCGCCCGGAGGCCGCATGGTGATCCCGGTCGGCGCGTTCCTCCAGGAGCTCAAGGTCTTCCGGAAGGATTCGGCGGGCAACGTCACGGAGCAGGCGATCCTTCCCGTGCGCTTCGTGCCCATGACGGGGGAGGTCCAGAGAACCCCCACGGTCCCGGACAACTAGCCCGCCCGAGGCCCGCCTCTCTTGCGACGGACCTTCAAGGCGTTCACCTACCGCGATTTTCGCCTGCTCTGGGCGGGCGCGTTCACCTCCAGTGTGGGCACCTGGATGCAGGAGGTGGCCCAGAACTGGCTGATCCTCACGATGACGGGCTCCGCCTTCCTGCTCGGCCTCGACGCGTTCCTGGGTGACGCTCCGTTCCTTGCCTTCTCTCTATTCGGCGGCGTGCTCGCCGACCGCCTCGACCGGCGTCGCATCCTGCTCAATTCCCAGTTCGTGCAGCTCTCGAGCGCCGCCTTGCTCGCCGTCCTGGTCTTCACCAATCACATCGCGGTCTGGGTCATCCTGACGCTTTCCTTCGTCGTGGGCCTCGCCCAATCCTTCGGCGGTCCGGCGTATCAGGCGCTCGTGCCGACCCTCGTCGACCGCGAGGACCTGCCCAACGCCGTCGCCCTGAACTCGGTCCAGTTCAATCTGGCGCGGGTGATCGGGCCCGTGCTGGCGGGCATCGCCTTCTACCGTCTCGGCGCCGCGTCGTGCTTCGGCCTGAACGCGCTTTCCTTCCTCGCTCCCGTCGCGGCCCTGCTCGCCTTGAAGCGGGGCGGGGGCACGGCGCCGACGACGGAGCCTGTGCTGCAGAGCCTCCGGACGGGGCTGCGCGCCGTCCGCGACGACCGGTCGCTGCGCGGGCTGGTCGGCCTCGCCTTCCTCGGCAGCTTTTGCGCGCTCCCGCTGGTGACGTTCCTGCCGGTCTTCGCGCGCGACGTTTTCCACCGGGACGCGAAGGGCTACAGCGTGCTGCTCGCGGCCTTCGGCGCGGGGGCGATTGCCGGCGCGATCGGCGTGGCCGGCTTCGGCCACGTGAGGCGCAAGGGCGTCCTGGCGGTCGCCATGCAGATGGCCTTCGGGGCGCTGATGGCCGGCTTCGCCGTGTCCCGGACGCCTGTTCTGTCCTATGCGCTGCTGGCGCTCGCCGGAGCCTCCCTGATGGTGGTCTTCGCGATGTTCATGACCCTCGTCCAGGCCAACGTGGACGACCGCCTGCGCGGCCGGGTGGTGTCGGTCTACTCTCTCGCCTTCCGCGGGGCGATGCCGCTCGGGAACCTTGCGGCCGGATTTCTCGCGAGCCTCAGCTCCGTGCCGGCCGTGCTGATCGGCAACGGGATCGTGCTGCTGACCATGGGAGTCATCGTGCTTCTGCGAAACCGCGGAGGCGTGACTTCGCTTTAAGGCTTCACGGCGGCAGCCCTCAACAGGAATCGCTGGATCTTCCCGGTCGCCGTCCTGGGAAGCTCGGGGAGCAGAGTCACCCATCGCGGGCACTTGAACGGCTCCAGACGCTCCTTCGCAAAGGCGCGAAGGGCCTCCTGCAGGCCCGCGGTGTCCGCGCCGGGCCTGGCGGCCACGAAGGCGTGCGGCCTGGTCAGCCCGTCGGAGTCCTCCCGGCCGACCACGGCGCACTCGAGCACCGCCGGGTGGGCGATCAAGGCCGCTTCGACCTCGACCGGCGAAACCCACTGTCCACCGACCTTCAGCATGTCGTCGGTTCTGCCGGCGTGCCAGTAGAAACCGTCGGCGTCGCGGCGGTACTTGTCGCCGGTCGCGATCCATTCGCCCCGGAGCGCCTTCTTGGTCGCCTCGTGCCTGTTCCAGTAGAAGGCCATCGTCGAGTCGCCTCGCACCAGAAGGTCGCCGATCTCCCCGTCCGCCACGTCGCCGCCGGACTCGTCCACGATGCGCAGGTCGTAGCCGGGGATGGGTTTGCCGCTGGATCCGGCGCGGACCGCGCCCGGGCGGTTCGAGAGGAACATGTGGCAGATTTCGGTCGAGCCGATCCCGTCGAAGATCTCGAGGCCCGTCCTTTCGCGCCATCGCTCGAAGAGCGGGGCCGGCAAGGCTTCGCCGGCCGAGGCGCACGCGCGCACGCTCGAGAAGTCAACGGAGACGCCGCGGTCCATCGCCGCCAGCATCTGCGCGTAGGCCGTGGGAACACCGAAGAAGAGCGTCGGGCGGTGGCGGCGGACCTGCTCGAAGACCGCCTCGGGCGTCGGCCGGCCGGCGTAGAGCACGCACGAGGCGCCCGCGTCGTAGGGAAAGTACTGGGCATTGCCGAGGCCGTAGGCGAAGAAGAGCTTCGCGATCGAGAAGCAGCGGTCCTCGGCGCGAATCGCGAGGACGCTCTCCCCGTAGGTCCGGCTGCAGACCCACGTGTCGTGCTGCAGGTGGACGACGCCCTTCGGCTCTCCCGTCGTGCCGCTCGAGTAGAGGAAGAAGGCGGCGCCGTCGCGGTGCGTCGCAGCGTAGCCGGAGACCGGAGCCGAGGCTTCCAGCCGCCGTCTCGCCCCCGCGCGGTCCCAGACGGCGCAACCGTCGTTCGCGATCGCCTGCCCGTCGACGATGGCCGGATCGAAGACCAGCACTCGGGGATCGCAGTCCTCGAGGATCGTGCGCAGCCTCTCCGGCTTCAACAGCGTGTTGAGCGGCACCGCGACGGCGCCTGCCGCGATCGCGCCCCAGAAGGCTGCCGAGAGAAGAGGGATGTCCGGAAGCAGGAGCGCGACCCGGTCGCCCCGGTGGATGGCCGCCGCTTCGAGGGCCGCGGCGAAGCGCCGCACGAGGAGGTCCAGATCCTCGTATGTGGTCTTCCCCTCGTCGGCAACGATCGCGACGCGACGGCCCTGCCCCTGGGCGACATGGCGCCCGACGAACCACTCCGCGGCGTTGAATCGATCGGGAAGGTGGTCCGCCGCGCGCATCGTGTGTGGGTGCGAGTTCTCGGCCCATTCTACGGTTCACGGGCACGAAAGGGGACCGCGGGCCAGCTTGGAAGGTCAACAACTTCGGGAAGACAACAGGGCCTCTTCGCACGCGGCGCGAGGACTCTCCCGAGGTAATCGAGGGGAGCCTCGCGCCGCGGGAGCGAGCGCGCAGCGAGAGACCAGGCTCGCGGTCGAGGCCGCGTCCGGCCGAGCCGCGAGCCGGTGCGCCTGCAGGGCGCAGGTCCCGAGCGAAGCGCGAGCGACGTGCTTGGTCGAGCTGACCGGGATCGAACCGGCCGCGCCTCGCTTCGCTCGGGCGGCCGATTCCGCCGAACGGATCAGGCGGGGGGCGCGTGGCGCCCCCCCGAGCCCCCCGCGGAGGTCGCCGGTTCGATCCATCCGAAGTCCGGCGATAGCCGCGACTTGGCTTGGAATTGACACTTTCGAGATTGGTGGAGCTGACCGGGATCGAACCGGCGACCTCCTGAGTGCGATTCAGGCGCTCTCCCAAACTGAGCTACAGCCCCACGAGGAGGGCGCGGAGGATAGCACGGGGACGGAGGTCGGACAAGGCGAGGCGGCACCGCGATCTTCCTTGTGAGCCCCTGGCGCGCCAATTAGGATCGCTTCGTGGATCACGGCGCGCAGCTCGGACCGTTTCTGCTCGCATTTGCCGCCGCGCTGGCCGGAGCGAAGCTCTTCGGCGAGCTCGCGGAGCGGGTTGGCCAGCCGGCCGTCCTCGGTGAGCTTTTGGTCGGCATCCTCCTGGGACCCTCGGCGCTCGGTCTGGTCCCTCTCTCGCAGGGCGTCCTATTGCTTTCCGAGATCGGCGTGTTCTTGCTCCTCTTCGAGGTCGGCCTCGAGACCGATCTGGCCGAGCTCGCGCGGGTGGGCGCGCCGGCCCTCGCGGTGGCTCTCGCCGGAATGGTGCTGCCGTTTCTCGGCGGCGCCGGCCTCACGCTCGCGGCGGGCCACCCCCCGCTCACGGCGATCTTCGTCGGCGCGGCCCTGACGGCGACCTCGATCGGGATCACCGCCCGGGTCCTCTCGGAGCTCTCGGTGCTCCGGACCCGCGAGGGTCAGGTCATTCTCGGCGCCGCGATCGCCGACGACGTCCTCGGCCTGGTCGTGCTGGCCGTGGTCACGCAGATCGCGGAGAAGGGGGGCGTGGCCGTCGGCCAGGCCGTTCGGGCGGCCGGCTTCTCGATCGGCTTTCTGGCGATCGCCCTGGTACTCGGCATTCCCCTCGGCAAGCGCCTGATCGGCGTCGTCGGGCGCGCCAACGTTCGAGGGGTGCTTGTCGCGGCGTCCGTGGCGTTTGCGCTGCTGATCGCCTGGGCGGCCGAAAAGGCCGGCTCGGCGCCGATCGTCGGCGCGTTCGCGGCGGGCGCCGCGCTGGCGCGAACCAACCGGCGGCACGACATCGACACGGCCGTGAAGCCCGCCGTGGACCTCTTCGCTCCGGTCTTCTTCGTGGCCGTCGGAGCGCAGGTGGACGTAAAGCTGCTCGATCCCCGCGCTGCGGAGAACCGGGCGGCGCTTCTCCTGGCGGCCGGGCTGACGGCCGTCGGATTCCTCGGCAAGTTCCTCGCCGGCTTCTGCGCGTGGGGGAAAATCCGCCGCGCCTTCGTGGGCGCCGGCATGGTGCCGCGCGGCGAAGTGGGGCTGATCTTCGCCTCGATTGGCCGGGCGACCGGAGCCTTCAAGCCTCGCGTCTTCGTGGCCGTGGTCATCGCGGTCTTCGCGACGACGTTCCTGGCTCCGCCTCTGCTGAAGGCCCTGGCGCCGAAGAAAGGGTGAGCGCGACCGGGCCCGCCCGCCGGGAGGGTCAGCGTCCCTGCAGGTCGGCCAGCGTGGCGCCGAGCAGGCTCCGGCGCTCCTTGGCGAGCCGCGCGAAGAGGGGCTCGAGAACCAGAACCACCCGGTCTTCCTCATCGTGGCTGATCGTCCACAGATCCGGAGAGATCGCCTGCACGACTTCGGCGATGGTGATCTGCCAGGGCTTTCGCGCGAGCCGGTAACCCTTTGCCGGATCCCCTTCGATCAGGCCGTCGGCGAGTAGGCCCTTCAAGACCTGTTCGGCCTCGGCCGCATCGGCCTGCTGCTCGTCGTAGAGCTCGCGGAAGGCGTGGGGCTCGCCCTGAGAGAGACGCAGCAGCATGCGGACCGCGTTTTCCGCGCGCCCCGCGCGCCGTCCGGCAGGCCGATCGGGCCGGCCGGCGTGCGCCTGAACGGCGCGGGTCAGCTCCACTCCGAGCAGGATGAGCACCCAGACCAGATAGACCGAGAGCAGCGACAGGAGGATCAACGCGAGGTAGCCGGTAATCAGGTTCATCGAGGAAAGGGCGTGGACGTAGAGCCCGAAGAGCCCGCGCAGGACCTCGAGCCCGATCGCGATGATGCCCCCGGCCACCGCGGCCGCGCTGCCGTGGACGTAGGCGTTGGGAAGGAACCGGTAGAGCAGCGTGAGCGACGCCCATTCGAGGGCAAAGCCGAAGGCGTGCTCCGCGGCGGGCGAGCCGAGCAGGGCCGCGCCGACCGCCGAATGCTGCAGCCGGCGGAGCCCGAGTCCGATGGCGCCCACCAGGAGCGCCAGGGCGAGCAGCATGAGCGAGTAAATGGCGATCCGGGGCACCCAGTCGCGCCGGCGGGGGGCGCCCCAGACCGCGTTGAACGTCCCCTCGACGACGAAGACGACGCGGATCGAGGAAATCAGCAGGACCGCCAGGCCCACGCCGGAGATCGCGGTCGATTCCGCGATGAATTCGCGCAGGTTCTCCGAGATGCGCGCCGCGTGATAGGGCAGGATCCGGTTCACGAGGTCCACGATCTCCGAGACGTTTTCCCGGAAGAACGCCGCGACCAGAAGCGAGAACGTCGCGAGCAGGGGGACCGCCAGCAGCAATGTCGTGAAGGCGAGGGAGCCCGCCAGATCCAGCCCCCGGTCGGCGCGAAAGCCGTCGACGGTGTCCTTGACCACGTTGCGCAGCGTCACGCCCGCGCGCAGCGGCCCGGCCGGCATCCACGGCGCCCGCTCCCGCGCCCGCCGAACGGTCAATGTCACCGGTCGCTTCATTCCCGCCTCGGCCTTCTCAAGGGTATATGATGCCTTTCTTTCGACGGGGAGGTGGTATGGCCAAGGACACTCCGTTCGACCGGGCGCGGGATTTCGTCGAGGAGAAGATCGATCAGACCAAGGACGTCCTGGGCGAGTCCTACTCGCGCGCGCGGGAGCAGTTCGACGACGTCAGCGAGGATGTCCGCAAGAACGCGAAGAAGACCGTGCGCCGTCTCGAGAAGGACTACGGGCCCGTCTGGGAGGACGTTCGCCGCTACGTCAGGGACAACCCGGGAACGGCGCTCGCCGTCGCGCTCGGCGCCGGGTTCCTGTTCGGCTTTCTGGTCCGCGGCGGCGACGACTAGCCTTCCGCGCGGAAAGGCGGTTTGAGCGCGCCGGCGCCGGCCCCCTCGGTCATAATTCGCGCGTGACGTTCCGCAAGGCCGGCTACCCGGCGCTGTCGACGTTCGCGTCGAGCGCCGGTTGAGCCTGCAAGATCGGTCAGTTCGACCTGTCCGCGCTTCTCGCGAAGCTTCCGAAACCGGCGGATCCGAACCTGCTGGTGGGCAACGCCACGTCCGACGACGCGGCGGTCTACCGGCTGGGCGGCGGTCTGGCCCTCGTGCAGACCGTCGACTTCTTCACGCCCGTCGTCGACGACCCCCATCTCTTCGGATCGATCGCGGCGGCCAATGCCCTCTCGGACGTCTACGCGATGGGGGCACGCCCGATCCTGGCCCTGGCGGTGGCCGCTTTTCCCATGGCGGCGCTGCCGCCCGAGACGCTCGAGCAGATCCTGCGCGGCGGCGCCGAGAAGGTCGCGGAGGCGGGGGCCGTCGTGGGCGGCGGCCACTCGATCGACCACGACATCCCCCTCTACGGGCTCGCGGTGACGGGCACGGTCTCGGAGTCGAAGGTCATCCGCAACGCCGGAGCGCTTCCCGGCGACGCCCTGGTGCTGACCAAGCCTCTCGGCGTCGGCGTGGCGGTGTGCGCGGGGCGCGCGGACGCGGTCGCGGCCGAGGGAGTGTCGGGCCTTTTTCATCGCCGCCTCCTCTCGGAGGAGGAGCTCGCCGAGGCGACCTCGCTCATGGCTCAGCTCAACCGGGCCGGCGCCGAGGCGATGGAAGGCTTCCCGGTCCACGCGGCGACGGACGTCACCGGCTACGGGCTGCTCGGCCACGCGCACGAGATGATGGAGGCCTCGGGGACGACCGCGGAGTTCCGCGTCGCGGCGATCCCGCTGCTTGCCTGCGCGAGGCGGCTGGCGGCGCGCGGAATCGCTCCCGAGGGCTCGCGCGTGAACGTCCGGAACATGGCGGCGCGAACCGAGCGCGCGGCCGGCGTGACGGAGGAGGACTTCCTGCTGCTGTGCGACGCGCAGACCTCGGGCGGCCTTCTGGTCGCCCTCCCCGCCGACCGGGCGGAGGCCTACGCCGCCGCATGCCGCGCGCGGGGAACCGCCCGGGCGGCGGTCGTGGGCCGCGTGCTCGAGCGTCGAGACAAGCCGCTCTCCGTGGTGAAGGGGTAGGCTTCCCCTCGACTCGATCGTCGACAAACGATGGACTTGCGATCCGAGGAGGCGCGATGACCAAGCCGAGCAGCGAAGAATGGGTGGAGGTCGCCGGCGTCGGCCAGGATGAAGAGGCCGAGCTGATCGCCGGGTTTCTCGAGTCCGAGGGGATCCCCTGCGAAGTGGAGGGTCCCTCGATGACCCCGTTCCCGGAGGATCTCGGCGCCTTCGGAACCAGCCGGGTGATGGTCCCGCCGGAGCGCGCCGAGGAGGCGCGAGAAGTGATCGCGCGCCGCCAACGCGAGTTCGAGACCGGCGGCGGCTCCGGGGAGGAAGGCGGCGGGGAGTCCGAGGAGTGAGGAACCTCGCGCCGGGCTCGCGGCTCGGCCGCTTCGAGATCGTCTCGGTGGTGGGTGAGGGAGCGATGGGCGTCGTGTATCTCGCCAACGACCCCGAGATCGAGCGGCCGGTCGCGATCAAGACGCTGCGCGCCATGTCCGAGGCGAGCGGAGCGGCTCGTTCCGACCTGGAGACCCGATTCCTGAAGGAGGCGAAGCTCGCCGGCCGCCTCCAGCACCCCAACGTCGTCACCGTGTATGAGGTCGGGCGCGAACAGGACACCTCCTTCATCGCGATGGAGTATGTGGACGGCGAGCCGCTCAATCGCCTGGCCGCGCGGGGCGAGGGGCTCGACATCGCGGCGCGCGTCGAGATCGTCCGCCAGGTCGCGCAGGCCCTCCAGCACGCGCACGAGCGCGGCGTGCTGCACCGCGACATCAAGCCGGGCAACATCCTGGTGACTCGGGACCGCCGCGTGAAGGTCGCCGATTTCGGGATCGGCAAGCTTCTCTCCGGCGGCACCGGCGACCTGACGCGGACGGGCCAGATGCTGGGAAGCCCCGCCTACATGTCTCCCGAGCAGATCCGAGGCGAGAAGCTGGACGGCCGGTCGGACCTCTTTTCCCTGGGAGTGGTGTTCTACGAGCTCTTGACGGGTTCGCGCCCGTTTCCCGGAGACTCGATCACGACGCTCGTCTACCAGATCCTGCACACCGAGCCGCGCGATCCCCTGGAGCTGCGCGCGGACCTGCCGCCTGTGACTCGCGCGGTGTTCGCGCGGCTGCTCGCCAAGGCGCCGGACCGGCGCCCGGCGGACGCGGCCGAGTTCCTGCGCGAGATCCGCAAGATCGAGGCGGAGCTCGAGAACGTGGAGCCCACTCAGGCGTTGACGGCTTCCGCCGCGGCTCCGGCGCCGGAGATGGTGGCCCGGCCCCGGCCGGCCGCCCCCCCGCCGCCCGCCTTGATTGCTCCGGCGCCGCCTTCGGCGAGCCCCTCGATCGGGACGGGCCAGCGAAGCGCGGGCCCCCTGTATCTCTTCGGCATCGCGGCCCTGCTCGTCGCGCTGGCGCTTCTCGTCTGGATCTGGCGCGCCTCCGAGAAACGGCAGGAGAGGCTTGCGGTCGCCTCGATCACGCCGGCGGCGAGCCCGGCCGTCCCTCCCGCGGAGGCGCAGCGGGAGGCCACGCCCGTCGTCCTTCCGACGGAGGTTCCGACTCCCGAGGCGCTTCCGACGCCTGGTCCGCCGGCGGCGGCCGACGCCATCGTCGGCGCGACGCGGCTCGACAGGACGGCGCCCGCGAGGCCGCGCCCCTCGCCGGTCGCCCCGGCCGAGCCGCCCGCGCCGCCGGCGTCGGCAAGCGTTCCGACGCCGGTCGCCGCGGCCTCCGCCGCCTCTTCGACGGGAGCCGCCCATCCGCCCGCCAAGGCGGAATCGGCCCCTCCCCCGGACAACGTCTATCGCACGCGCCGGTTCGCCAAGTTCAGCGGCAGCCCGGCGCAGGCCAGGGTCTACCTCGACGGGCGCTACGCGGGGATCGTGGACGACTGGGACGACCACGGCGGCGGCAGGACGCTTCCGGTCTCCGGCGAAGGCGTGCACCACGTGCGGCTCGAGCTGCCCGGCTACCGGTCCATTCATCTGGACATCATCGCGACGCCCAACGCGGACGATGACACGGTGGACGTCGAGGACGAGTTGAAACGGCAGTCGCGGGTCGATTACCCCAAGCTGCACGGACCGACCGACCGAACGGTCGGCCCGGTCGAGTTCCAGATCAGCCCTCCCGACGCCGTGGTATCCGAAGACGGCAAGGCTCTCGGGCCGGCCTCCGCGTTCGGGGCCGCATCGCCCCTGAAGCTGTCGGGGCCGACCGTCCACGATCTGGTTCTCTCGGCCCCCGGCTTCGAGCCCAAGACCGTGCGCATCCTGGTCTCCTCCAACGCCGATCGGGAGCGGGCCACGGTGAAAGTGACGCTCAAGAAGGCCGGCTAGGCGGGCCACTCCCTTTTCCGGGCGGCGACTTCCAGAGATAGACTTCGCACCCCAGGAGACGACATTGCAGCCGAACTCCGGCCTGGCGAAGCGACCGGCCCTGTGGGCCGATGCCGTCTTTCGCGGTCCGCAGCCTCGCCACGAAGGCGCAGACCGCCTCGTGGTCGGCGTGCTGCCGGGGGAGGGAATCGGCCCCGAAGTGGTCCGGGCCGCGCTCGGCGTCCTCGCGGCGATCGAGGAGGCCGGGAAGGCGCGGTTCGACGTGCGCACCGGCGGAGGGATCGGACGCGAGGCGGAGGCGCGTTGCGGCCAGGCGCTCTCCGAGGACGTCGGGGCCTTCTGCGAGGAAATCTTCGCGCAGGGCGGCGCGGTGCTCGCCGGACCCGGAGGCGGCCGCTTCGTCTACGACCTTCGTCGCCGCTTCGATCTCTACTGCAAGATCAGTCCGCTGCGCCCGTTCGACGCGCTGTCCCACGCGGCCCGATTGAAAGTATCCGCCGTCGCCGACGCGGACATCCTGATCGTGCGCGAGAACGTCGGCGGCGTGTATCAGGGCGAATGGAAGGAGACCCGCGACGCGGCTCAGGGCCGGGTCTGCGAGCACCGCTTCTCCTACACCGAGCGGCAGGTTCGGCGGATCCTCCGCGCCGCGGCGGCGCTGGCGGCGCAGCGGCGCGGGCGCCTCGACGTCGTCGTCAAGGAGGGCGGTATTCCCGGCATCAGCGCTCTCTGGCGCGAGCTCGCCGCCGAGGCGGCCTCCTCGGCGGGCATCGGGGTCGGATGGCTGGACATCGACCTGATCGCCTACCGCCTGATCCAGGAACCGCGCGCCTTCGACGTCATCGCGGCTCCCAACCTCTTCGGCGACGTGCTGGCGGATCTCGGGGCGGTCCTGCTCGCGTCGCGGGGCGTTTCTTTCTCGGGCAACTTCGCCGAGAGCGGCGCGGCGGTCTACCAGACCAACCACGGATCGGCGCTCGATCTGGCGGGCCTGGACCGCGCCGACCCGATCGGGCAGATCTCGGCGCTGGCGATGATGCTGCGCGAGAGCTTCGGCCTGGCGCGGGAGGCCGGCTGGATCGAAGCCGGTGTCGGCGATGTGCTGCGGCTGGGCTTTCGCACCTTCGACATCGCCGAGGAGGGCACGACCCTCGTCGGAACCGCGGAAATGGGGGAGCGAATCGCCTCGGCCGCGGCGCGGCTTGCCCGCTCCGCTTCCGAATGAGACCGCTCCTGCTGCTGGTCGACCTGCAGAACGACTTTCTCTCCGCCCCGGGGCTCGAGCCGGCCGGCCCCGAGATCGTTCGCCGGGCGGCGCGGCTGCTCTGCGGCGCGCGCGCCAGGTCCGTGCCGGTCGTTCATGCCGTCACCGCCGTCGATCCGGAGTCCGATGACCGGATGCCCCACTGGAAGGCTCTCGGGCGCTGGAAGTGCGTTGCCGGCACTCCGGGGCAGGCCGCTCCCGAGCCGCTGCGCCCCGAGGGCGGCGAGGCCGTCGTCAGAAAGACGTTCTTCAGCGGCTTCTCCACGGGAGCGCTGGATCGGGCGCTCGCCCGCGCGCGGGCCGACACGCTCCTGGTGGCCGGCGTCCACCTTCATGGCTGCGTTCGGGCGACGGTGCTCGACGCCTACCAGCGCGGGCTCGCCGTTTGGGTCGCCGAGGACGCGGTCGGGAGTGACGATCCGCTTCACGCGGCCGTGACGCGGCGGTACCTGGAGGACCGGGCGGCGCGGTTCGCTCCCGTGGAGGAGCTGCTCGCGCGGCTCTCGGAGGGCGACCCGGCCGTCCGTCCGGGCAGGCCTCCCGCGCTTGCTGCCGCGGTGATCGCGGGGCGCGAGCTCCGCGGGGAGGGGCTGCCGGCGATCGACCAGCGCTCGCCGCGGGAGACGGCACGGGTCCTCTTCGCCGTGCCGCGCGCGGGGCGCTCGGAGGCGGCCGAGGCGGCCGCGGCGGCCGGATCGGCGCGCGAGGGCTGGGAAGCCATCCCGTCCGAAGAGCGCTCGAGAATCCTCGCGCGGCTGGCCGACCGGATCGAGGGCGAGGCCGGGGCGCTCGCGCGGGATCTGGCCGTGGAAGTCGGCAAGCCTGTCGCGCAAGGGCTGGCCGAGGCGCGGCGCGCGGCCGCGCTCGTGCGGGCGGCCGCGGCGGCGGGAGAAGGCGGACGCGTCGCCTGCGGGCCCGAGTCGGCGTGGCGTCGTCTTCCGCTTGGAGTGGTGGCCGTCGTCACCCCGTGGAACAATCCCCTGGCGATTCCCTTCGGCAAGATCGCGCCCGCGGTGGCCCATGGGAATGCCGTGGTATGGAAGCCCGCACCGGCCGCAACGCGCGCCGCGATGCGCGCGCTCGACCTCATGCGCGAGGCCGGGCTGCCCGCCGGTCTCGTGAATCTCGTCGCCGGGGATCACCGCACGGCGGCCGCCGTCATGAGCGATCCCGGCGTCGACGCCGTCTCGCTGTCCGGATCGTCGCTGGCCGGTTGGGCGGCGCAGGAGATCTGCGCCCGGCGCCGCATCCCGCTGCAGGCGGAGCTCGGCGGCAACAACGCTTCGGTCGTCTGGGAGGGCGCGGACCTGGAGAAGGCCGCGGAGCTCATCGCGCGCGGCGCCTTTTGTTTTGCCGGCCAGCGCTGCACGGCCAATCGCCGCGCCGTCGTCGAGGAGCGGCTCTTCGAGCCCTTCGTCGAACGTCTGACGAACGCCACCGCGAATCTGCGCTGGGGAGATCCTCTCGATCCCGCGACCGAGGTGGGCCCGCTCGTCTCCGAAGAGGCGCGGGAGCGCGTCGAGGCGGCGGTCGCGCGGGCGGCGCCGCAGGCCGAGCGAGTCCTGTCGCCACATGCGCAGGGCGCGGTGGCTCACGAGCTTCGCGGGGTCGGCGCCTACCACCCTCCCACGATCGTGGTGGCCGGCGAGCCGGACAGCGAGGTCGTCCAGGAGGAGACGTTCGGGCCCGTCCTCGTCGTGCAGCGGGCGAGGGGTTTCGAGAACGCTCTCGATCTGGTCAACGGCGTCCGGCAGGGCCTCGTCGCGGCGCTCTTCGCGGGGCCCGGTCCCTGGCGACGACGCTTTTGGAATGCCGCGCGGGCGGGCGTCCTCAAGTGGAACGCTGCGACCGCCGATGCCGATGCCGCGGCGCCGTTTGGCGGATGGAAGGCCTCCGGTCTGGGCCCGCCGGAGCACGGGCCGGGCAACGCCGAGTTCTATACGCGAATCCAGGCGATCTACGGTGAGGCGTAGCGGTGGCCGGTGAGCTCCTCCTGCAGCAGGCGCGAGAACCGGCGAAATCCGTCGAGGCCCCGCCGACGTTCGCGCCCTTCGAGCGGGACGAGATCGAGCAGTCGATCGGCGGCCGATTCGAGAAGGTCGCCGCGACCAATCCCGAGCGCGCCGCGGTGCGGGAGCCGGCGGGCGTCTGCAGCTATGCGGCCCTCGACGCCGCCGCCAACCGCGTGGCGCGCGCCCTGCTCTCCGGGCTGCCGCGCGGCTCGGAGCCCGTGGCGCTTTTCTTCGAGGCCGGCGCCTCGCTCTTCGCGGCGATGCTCGGAACGCTGAAGTCCGGCCGCTGCTACGTTCCCCTCGACCCGAATCTTCCCGTCGAGAGACTCCGGGCGATCTTCCGCGCGCTCGACGCCTGCGTCCTTCTGACCGACGCGGCCCTTCTGCCCGCCGCGGAGAGCCTCGCCGGGACCGCCGTTCCCGTGTGGCGCGCCGACCGGATCTCTTCGGAGGGGCCCTCGACGTCCCCGGGCCTTCCGGTTTCCCCCGACGCGCTCGCCTACGTGCTCTTCACCTCGGGCTCGACCGGCTCCTCCAAGGGCGTGATGCAGAGCCACCGAAACGTCCTGCACAACGTGATGAAGTTGACCAACGGCTTGCGGATCGGGCCGGACGACCGGCTGACGCTGCTCTCCTCCCCGAGCTTCGGCGCCTCCGTCTCCGACATCTTCGGGGCGTTGTTGAACGGCGCCGCGGTCTGCCCCTTCTCCGTTCGCGGGGACGGCCTGCGCCGGCTTCCCGAGTTTCTCGAAAGGGAAGGCATCACGATCTACCACTCCGTGCCGAGCGTCTTTCGCGCCTTCGCGGCGACGCTTGGCGGCGGCAGGGACCTCCCGAGGCTGCGCCTGCTCAAGTTGGGCGGCGAGCCGGTGCTCGCTTCCGATTTCGAGCTCTATCGGGGCCGTTTCTCGAGGGACTGCGTCTTCCACGTCGGTTTGGGCTCGACGGAGATGGGTGTGATGCGCCAGTGGTTCGCCGGCCACGACACGCCCTGGCCGGGAGCGGCGCCTCTTGGCTACGCCGTGGACGGAACGGAGATCGTGCTGCTCGACGAGCAGGGGCGGCACACGGCGGGCGAGGGCGAGATCGGGGTCATCGCCGCGACGCTGCCGGTGGGCTACTGGAGGGATCCGGTGCGCACGGCCGAGGCGTTCCTCGCCGTGCCCGGACGGCCCGGCGTGCGCCTGTACCGATCGGGCGACATCGGTCGGCAGTTGCCCGACGGCTGCCTGCTCCATGTCGGCCGCAAGGACTCGCTCGTGAAGGTGCGCGGCCTGCGCGTGGACCTTGAAGAGGTCGAGAGATCGCTCGCGTCGCTGCCGGGCGTTCGAGAGGCCGCGGTGACCGCGCGACTCGGCCCGGGCGGGGTTTGCCTGGCGGCCCACGTGGCGTCGGAGACGGCGGCAGGACCGGGCGTCGTCGCCCTGCGGCGGGCCCTTTCCGAGCGGCTTCCCGATCACATGATTCCCTCGTCCTTCGTCTTTCTGGGAGCGCTTCCGCGCACGCCGACGGGGAAGATCGATCGCGAGGCGCTGCCCCCTCCCGAGCCCGGACGTCCCCGCCTCGAGACGGGCTTCGTCGAGCCGCGAGACGATGCGGAGGAGGCGGTCGCCCGGGTGTTCGCGGAGGTTCTGACTCTCGATCGTGTCGGCGCGGAGGACGATTTCTTCGCTCTCGGCGGCAGTTCGCTCTCCGGCATCGAGGCCCTGGCGCTGCTTTCGGCCCGGCTCGGGACCGAACTCGCCGCCGCCGACCTGCTCGAGGCTCCCACCCCGGCGGCGCTTGCCGCCCGCGCGCTGCGGAAAACGGCGGCGCTGCCGGGTGGGCTCGTCCGCCTGCAGCGGGGAGAGAGACCGGGTCGGCCCGTGTTTCTCGTGCCGGGCGGAGCCGGCGACGGCGAGGACCTGCTCGTCGGCGCCCGACTCGCCCGCCGCGTCGACCCGGCCGTGCCGTTCTTCGGCTTTCGTTCGGGCCCCGCGCCGCATCCTTCCGTCGAAGAGCTCGCGCGACGCCACGCGGCCCGGATGCGGGCGGCCGCGCCCGCCGGGCCCTACCTGCTCGTCGGCGAGTGCGTCGGCGGCATCCTGGCGCTCGAGATCGCGAGAAGACTCCGCGAGCAGGGGGAGCGCGTGGCCCTTCTCGCGCTTCTCGATACGCCCTTCCCGACACGGTGGCGGCGGCTGCTGCACGCGTTGAGATGGCTGCGCGCCCCCTGGGGCGACAACCTCTGGCGCCGTGCGCGCCATCACCGGCAGGCGCTCCGCGCGCTCGATCGGAGCGGGCGCCGCGCCTACGCGGCGGAGAAGGCGCGCGCGGCGGCTCGCGCCCTGCTTCCCAGCCGGCGCGCGGCGGACCGGCCATTGCGCCAGCAGCGGGCCTCCTACGTCGGCCGACTGCTGTCGGCGGCGCCCGAGCCCTTCGGCGGTCCCATTCATCTCGTCGAGAGCGAGGAAGGGCGGCGCCAGGCTCTGTCCGCGGCCTGGTCGCGGGTATCACCGCAAGTCGCCGTCGCGCAGGTGCCGGGCGATCACGCGACCTACATCCGGGACCACGTGGACCGGGTCGCGACGATCCTGCGGCAGTGGCTGAGCGAGCTTTCCCCTCCCGGCGAGGGCTAGCAGGGTGCTGAAAAAGGGGTGAGGGATGGCGTGACGAGCGCCGCGGGGTCCGATGCAAGGAAGCGCGACGACGGCGATACGAGAGCATCGTCGAGGAGCGATGAGACCTTTTAGCGGGCGCTCGACGCGCCCGGACGAGAGCGGAGAGCCGGTCGTGGCGTACGAAGCAGGGTCGGGTCTCCGTCCGGCTGAAAACTCTCGGCCGCCGTTCTCGAAGCGAATGCCTGCGGCCGACAGCCCCGGACACGACGCCCGCATTCATTCTTCAGCACCTTGCTAGCCCGGTCCCGCCATCATCCTCCACCGCGCGAGCCTCTCGGCGGTCTCCACGCACCGGCGCGCCGCGAGCCGGCAGAGCAGCGCGGACAGGTCGGCGCACCCTTCCGGGTCCGACCGCTCGAGCTTCTCGAAACGCGCGCGAGAGAGCATGAGAAGAGACGACTCCTCGTGGGCGCGGGCGTCGGCCGAGCGGCCGGGAGACTCGGGATCCAGGATCGCCATCTCGCCGAAGATCTCGCCCGGCGGGAGAATCGCGAAAGCCTCCTCTCCTCCGGCCAGCCGCCGGGAGATCCGCACGCGCCCCCGGGCGACCGCGTAGAGGGCGTCTCCGGGATCGCCTTCCCGGAAGATGACGGCCTCGCCGGGGAAGCGGCGCTCCTCGGCGAAGGCGGCGAAGAGAAATCGGTCCGAGGAGGAGAGGCCCCCGGAGGAAAGCGAGCGCGACTTTTCCTCTGCCGAGAGCGCGACGGCGTCGCCGCCGGCCGGGTTGGGCAGGTTCCCCGCCGCCGCCTGGCCGGGAAAGAAATCGCGGAAGAGGTCGTTCAGGCGCGTCAGCCGCCGCGCGAGACAGGCGCGCAGGTGGCGCAGCCATGCCGCCCGGTCGGGGTCGTCGGCGAGAAAGTCGGGCGTGAATCCGAGCAGGGTGGCCGCCTTCGGCGCGCGCGCGTCGGCCACCCGCGCGGCTCCGATCAGCGCCTCTTCGCCGAGGAAGTCCCCCTCGCGCGCCTCACCCAGGGCCTGCGAGCCGACCGGCGTCTCGCACGCGAGTCGGACCTGCCCCGAGAGGACGAGCGAGATCTCCCCCGAGGGATCGCCGCAACGGTAGAGAGTGCTGCCTGCGGCCAGGCGCCGGAGCTCGCCGCCCGCGGCGGCCGCGAGCAGCGCCCGGTCACCCAGCCCCGACAGCGCCGGCGTCTCGGCCAGACGACGGGCCCGGTCGAGCACGCCCTCGGCGCTCGCGCTGCGGGCGATCAGAGCGCGCACGAGGGACGCCGTGCGGTCCGGAAAGCCCGAGTTCGGAGAGAGGGCCTGCGCGGCGCCGGCCAGGCGACCCGAGGCCCCGGCTGCCGCCTCGGGCCAGCCGGGTATCTCTCCGGGTGCCAGCGCCCGCGCGGCCTTCAGGAATCGCGCGTCGGTCCGGTCGGGCAGACCGTCCGGACGCAGCAAGGCGGCCTCGAGGAGATCGCCGACGGCGTCGCCGAATCGCCGCTCGAGAAAGGCTAGCCGGCCGCGGGCGGAAGCCGTGCGCGGATCGAAAGGGTTTCTGCGCCGCGCCTCGTCGAGAAGCCGCCGCGCCGCGGCGAAGTCGTGCGACTCGAGCGCCAGCAGCCCGAGCAGGACCCGGTCGTCGCTTTCGACCGCCAGCGCGCGCGCCTCTTCGCTTTGCCCGGAAGCGAGAAGGAGTCGAGCGAGCGAGGAGGCGGACTCCGCGCGGTCGGCGAGCTGGAGGCTCGCGGCGTGCCGGTAGAGCAGGTCCGCTTCGGCGAGCAACCCCGCCTGCTCGCAGCGGCGCGCGGCCTCCCGCACGGCCTCGACGCTCGCCGCGTTCACAACGCGCGCCCTTGCGGCCGGCCCGGCCCTCGGATCCCTCTCGCGGACGGAGCGATACCGGCAAGGAGAAACGTCATCCGACCTCCGTCGAAGACTCGGCGGATTCTACGGGAAGCGCCGGGACGGCACCGGCCACCGGCGGGCGGCGGCGGGACGCGGACTTCATTCACGATATCCTTACGCGGAGTTCGCCATGAACGAGTTCCAGCGCCGCTGTCCGCTCTGCTCGGGCGAGATGATCCGATCGCGCAGCGCCAATTCCGGCTACACCTCGTATTTCTGGAAGAAGCCGTGGAAGACGGGCTTCTTCCTGTGGGGCGTCGAGAGGATCTATCCCTGGGCGTGCATGGGTTGCGGAGTCGTGCTGCTGTACCTGGACCGGCTTCCGGCGGTCGCCGAGGAGTACCGGAGGGTCCAGCAGGGCCAGAAGGAAACCTCCCGGTCGATCGAGCCCGCTCCCCTCAAGTCGTGATCGCGATCGGCTACCTCGACGGCCGCCGCCTCGCGCGCGCGGTCATCGCCGGGGCGCGCTTCGTGTCCGACCGGGCCGAGCCGCTCAACAAGATCAACGTCTTCCCGGTGCCCGACGGCGACACGGGCAGCAACCTCGCCTCGACGCTGCAGAAGACCGCCGCCGGGATCGCCCGCGTGCGGGAGCGGCACGTGCGCGCGATGTCGCGGACCCTCGCGGACGAAGCGGTCGGCGGCGCCCGCGGCAACTCCGGCGCGATCCTCGCGCAGTTCTTCTCGGGCTTCGCGGAAGGACTGCCCAACCTCCCCCGGGTCTCGACGCGCGACTTCGGCGAGGCCGTGGTGCGCGCGGCCGAGTCCGCCTACCAGGCGATCGCCCGGCCCGTCGAAGGGACGATCCTGACTGTCATCCGCGACTGGGCCCGCCACGTCCGGGCGCGCGCGGCCGAGGTCCCGGACTTCGAGAAGCTGCTGCCCGAGTCGCTCGAGAAGGCGAAGGCGTCTCTGGCGAACACGCCCATGCAGATGCAAGCGCTGAGGAAGGCGGGCGTCGTGGACGCCGGCGCCCAGGGCTTCGTCTACCTGATCGAGGGGATCGTCCGGTACCTGCGCGAAGCGGCGCGCGGGGCGATCCCCGAGGCGCCGCCAGCCGACGTCAAGGCCGCGGTCTTCGACAAGACGCCCGAGGAAATCCTCTTTCGCTTCTGCACGGAGGCGCTGCTCGAAGGGGATCGGATCGACCGGGACGCGCTGCGCCGCGAGGCGGCCCTGATGGGCGACTCGATCGTGATCGCGGGCAGCGCCTCGCGCCTGCGCCTGCACGTCCACACCAACGAGCCCGAGAAGGTCTTCGAGGCCGCGGGGCGCTTCGCCGAGGTCGCGCAGACGAAAGTCGAGGACATGCGGGCCCAGCACGAGACCCGCTTCGACCAGAACCGGGCGCAGCGGGTCGGGGTCGTGACCGATTCGACCTGCGACCTGCCGCAGGCGCTCTTCGACGAGCTCGGGATCGGGATGGTGCCCGTGCGGGTCTTCTTCGGGTCGGAGAACTACCTCGACAAGGTCACGATCACGCCGGCCGAGTTCTACGCGCGCTTCGCGGTGACGGACGAGGAGCCGAAGACCTCTCAGCCGCCTCCGGCCGACTTCGCCCAGGTCTACCGCTACGTCTCGACGCACGCCGGCTCGATCGTCTCGATTCACCTCTCCGCCGCGTTTTCGGGGACCTACCAGGCGGCCCTCGTCGGCGCGCGCTCGATCGAGAACACCCGCTTCGTGCACGTGGACAGCCGCACCGTGTCCGTGGGCCTCGGCCTGGTGGTCCGGGCCGCCGCGGAAGCGGCCGCCGCGGGCAAGGACGCCGAGGAAGTCGCGCGCGTCGCGCGGGATGCGGCCGACCGCACGCGCGCCTTCGTGGCGGTGCCGACACTCGAGCACCTCGTGCGCGGCGGGCGCGTGTCGCCGTTGAAGGGCCTCTTTGCCCGGTGGCTGAAGCTGCTGCCTGTGCTGACGATCTCGCCGGAGGGGAAGGTGTACGCCGGCGCCAAGGCGCGCGGTTTCGAGAAGGCGCGCGACAAGATGATGGCGTTGCTCTTTGCGGCGGCCGACTCGGGCAAGGACGGTTCCCGCCGATTCGGCGTCGCGCACTGCGATGCCGCGGAGCTGGCCGAGAGCCTCGCCCGCCAGATCCGCGAGCGCTATCCCGAGTCCGACGTGATGATCGTCGAGTGCGGCCCCGCGCTCGGGGCCCACGGCGGGCCGGGAGCGGTCGCCGTGTCGGTCATGGCGTAGCCAGTCGCCTTCCGTCCGGGCGCGCTCGACGCCTCGGATTTTCCTTGCGGCGAGCTTCCGGAATCTGCAGAATGTGCGCCTCGCGTCGGAAAAAGGGGAGGTTGCCATGTCGCTTGGTGTCGTCACCAGAAGCCGAAGGGTGTCTCGATTCCTACCCCTGCTCGCGTCGGCGGCCGGGCTGCTGATGTCCGCGTCGCGTCTTCCGGCCGGAGCGCCCGAAACTCTTTCTCCCGAGCTCGAGTAGGTGCGCGCGGCGCTCGACAAGTATCGAGACCCGATCGTGGCGGTGCACGACGGCTACCTCTCGACGCTCGGATGCATCGAGTTTCCCGCCGCCGGGGCGCCCGGAGAGGTGCCCTACAAGGCGGGAGGGATGGGCATCCATTTCTTCAACGGCCGGCTGATCGGCTCCGAGCTCGATCCGCTTCGCCCCCAGGTTCTCATCTACGAGCTCGACGGCGACAAGCTGCGGCTCGTCGCGGCCGAGTGGTTCGTGCCACTCTCGACGGGAGTCAAGGAGCGGCCGCGGCTCTTCGGGCACCCCTTCGGCGGCCCGATGGCGGGCACCATCCGCTGATGCCGACGGCGATGTCCCACTACGACCTGCACGTCTGGCTGTGGAAGCCGAACCCCTCGGGGACGTTCCACCCGACCAATCCCGACTTGAAGTGCTCCGGGGCCGGCTACTCCTTCCAGGAGAAGGCGCCGAAGATCGTCGCCAACGACTGAGGGGAAGCCCCGGGGCGAGGGGCGACCGGCCGGCTAGGCCTCGATCGTCCCTTCTCCGATCCGGATCACTCTGCCGCCGACGACCACCTGGGCCACGGCCATCGCCTTGACGCGCACCTCGGCGAAGAGGGTCGAGGGGCGATTGAGGGCGTGGCCCTGCTCGATGACGAGCGAGGTCACGGGCGTGACGGTCACGGCGGCGTTGGCGACGAGGTATGCGGCCAGCGCGCCGGCGGCGGCTCCCGCGCCGGCGATCTCGAAGGAGCCGGCGGTGTCGAAGGCGCGGGCGTGGGCGGCCGAGGGCGCCGCGATCGTCTCCTTGGTGAAGGCGTAGACCAGAGACGCCTCGCGCCCCTCCAGGATGGCGCGCAGCAGGTCGTAGCGGGGGCGCGCGGCCTGAAGATCCGAAAGCGTGGCGACCGGCACGATCAGCACGGGAAAACCGGTCGAGACCTCCTGGACGGGCTGGTTGGCGGCCTGGATCTGCTCTTCCTTCAGGCCGAGCCCCTCGGCCAGGCGCGTCACGGACGGGTTGTCGAAGTGCGGACCGTAGACCGGCGGCTGCTGCGTCAGACGCAACAGCCCGATCCTCCCCCTCTCGACGCGCAGCTCCACCCGGACGAGGCCGTCATTGCCCTCGTGGGCGACGCGGGTCGCCGGCTCCTGGAGGGGGAGGCCCGTCTCGGTCGCGTGCACGAAGTGCGCTCCGAGCGCCGGATGCCCGGCAGACGCGATCTCGCGGTCACGAGAAAAGATCCGGAGCCGGAAAGCCGCCCCGGGCACGCGCGAGGGGAAGAGGAAGGCGGTCGCCGCGTGGTCCATCTCGCGCGCGAGCGCCTGCATCGTCTCCGGGGAGAGCCCCTCCGCCTCGGGGAAGACGGCGAGCGGATTGCCCGCAAGAGGCCGGTCCGCAAAGACGTCCACCAGGACGAAGCGCCGCTTCGCGCTCACTCGAGGCGCCGGGCGGCGAGCAGCAGCACGTCGCGTTTTCCGGGAGAGACTCCGGTCTTCTTGCCGTCGGCCACGATCCTCGCAAACGCCGCGGCGACGGGATGGTCCTCCGCCTCGCGGCCGAGCCACACGAGCAGCTCGCCCGGGGGAATGGGCTTGGCGGAAAAGCGGATCTGCGAGAGACCGCGCGAGGCGATGACGAGCAGGTCGCCGGGGAAGGTCGAGAACTCGGCCCGGAAGACCCCGGCCTCCGAGGCCACCGGGCAGGGCACCGGGCGGCCCTCGCGCAGCAGGAGCGGGAGCTCCGTTCCCGCGGCGGCCACACCGAGGCCCTGCGGCGACCAGGCCGCGACGGCGACCTGGCAGGAGCGCTCGGCGTCGAGGACCCGGCGGGCGACCTCCGCCGGCGCGCGGGAGCCGAGCACCGCGCGCCCCGCGTCGATCGCCTTCAACAGCGCGCCGAAGGAGTCCTCGGGCTCCCGCGGGTCCTCGACGAGCAGAAACGCGAGCCGGCCCGGGCGCGCCTCGACGGCGTAGGCGAGGATGTTCCAGTCCTCCGAGCGCCAGCGAAGAGGCGCCGACTCGAAGCCCGGAGTCTGCGGCCACGCGCCCGGAGCGAGCAGGGGCGCGGCGCTCTGAATCGCGGAGGCCGCTCCCTCGCGGCGCGCCTGCGCCACGGCGGCTTCGTGCTGGCGGACTCCTTCGACGGCGAGCGCGGCGTGCGTGCCCACCTCCTTCAAGAACTCCTCGTCCTCCTTCGTGAAGGCTCCTCGCCGCTTGTTCAGGATCTCGACGACTCCCACGATCTCGCCCGCCGGCGTGCGCATCGGGGCCGCCAGGATCGACTGGGTGCGAAATCCAGACGAGGCGTCGACCATCGCGTGGAAACGCGGGTCGGCGTAGGCGTCCGTCGTGTTGATGACCGCCCCCGACTCGGCCACCGTGCCCGCGATGCCGCGCCCGACCTTCAGGCGGATCGGCTCGACGCTGCCGCCTTCGAGGATCTGGCTGACGAGCTCGTCGGTGCCGGGCTCGCGCAGGAAGATCGTTCCGCGCTCGGCGTCGGTCTCGGAGGTGGCGGTCTTGAGAATGATGCGCAGCGTCTCGGTCGGGTCGAAGGTCGCGGCGAGCGACTTGTTGGCCTCGAGGATCACCATCAGCTTGACCATCTTGGCGCGGGTCACCGAGACCTCGGCGAGCACGCGGTCGAGCACCTGCCCCTCGAAGCGCGCGATGGCGTCGGCCAGCGCCTCGGCGTCGGGGAACCGGGCGGCCGGGTCCTTGGCGACGGCCCGGTCGAGGATCGAGAGAAGGTCGGGAGGAAGGTCCGGCCGCAGAGTCTCCGCCTTCGGCGGCGCCTCCGCGAGCACCTTGCGCACCAGGCGCGCCGTGTCGTTGTCGTCGAACGGGACGCGGCCCGTGAACATCTCGTAGAGGAGAACTCCCATGGCGTAGACGTCCGTCGCGACGCTCGGGTCGTGCCCCCGCAGCAGCTCGGGCGCGAGGAACTGCGGCGTTCCGGGCACGGTGTCTTCCTTCTCGCCCCGGTACAGGGCCTGCTCGACGGCGATGCCGAAGTCCATCAGGTGCGGGACGCCGTCCTCCGTCACGATGACGTTTTCGGGTTTGAGGTCCCGGTGCAGCACGCCGATGCGGTGGGCGGCGGCGAGCCCCCCGCAGATTCCCTTGGCGAGCGACAGGCCGCGGCCGAGCGGCAGGATCTTCTCCTCGTCTTCGATCTCCTTCAACGTCCGGCCGGGCAGGAACTCCATCGAGACGAAGTCCTCGCCGCCGAGCTCGACCAGGTCGTAGACCCTGCAGACGTTGGGATGGGTGACGCGGCGAGACAGGATGATCTCGCGCCGCAGCGTCTCCCGGCGCTCGGGCGACATCCGGTCCGGCCGGATGCGCTTCAAGGCGATGTCGGTGTCGAGCTTCAGGTCCCGGGCCCGGTAGACGACACCCATGCCCCCGAAACCGAGGACCCGGTCGATTCGGTACCGGTCGCCCAGGAGCGTGCCGGCCTTCAGCGGCCGGTCGGAGCCCGAGCCCTTCTGCCCGTTCTGGGTGGGCCTCTCGCTTTCCCGCGACGTCACGGTTGCTCGGGCTCGAAGCTCAAAGTTCAAAGTTGATCGAAGGGCATCTCGGTAGGGATAAGCTTAGGCGGAGACATTAGACCCCAGACGAGGGACTTTGAACCCGAGTTTTTGCGCAGGAGGAACCGTGAAGAGACCTCGACGGGTCGTACAGCTCCTGGTGTGCCTTGCTGCGGCGGGCTTGCTCGTGGCGGCGCCCGCGTTTCCGTCCGGGTTCCAGATCATGTCGCAGGGAGCCCGCGCCACCGGCATGGGGCTCGCGTTCTCGGCGGTGGCCGACGACCCGACTGCCATCTTCTTCAACCCGGCCGGCCTCGGCTGGCAGCAGCACTTCTCCGTCGAGCTCGGGGCCGGCTTCATCACGAAGCTCAAGGGAGACTTTCAGGGCGCCAACCCCTTTCCCGGGACGGGCTCGGGCGGAAACCAGCACAAGACGACCTTCCTCACGCCCAACTTCTACGCGGTTCTGCCGCTGACCCAGGACATCAACTTCGGGATTGGCTCCTTCGCGCAGTACGGCCTCGGGTTCCGCTGGGACGGCGGAACGGCGTGGCCGGGCCGGTTCATCTCCCAGAACGCGGTGATCCAGTCGATCGATCTGAACCCGGTCCTCTCCTGGCGCCTGACGCCCGCCATCGCCATCGCCGGAGGGGCGGTCTACCGGCTCTCGAGGGTTCAGCTCGAGAGGGACGTCCCGCAGGTCTTTCCGATCACGCAATCCGTCTACGACGTCGCGCGCGTCAAGCTCGACAGCTCGATCTGGGACAACCACGCCTGGGGATGGAACGCCGGCATCCTGATCCGGCCGGCTCCCGAGTTTTCCGTCGGGGCCTCCTACCGCAGCGCGATGACCATCGACTACGACAAGGGGGAGGCGACCTTCACCCAGAACCTGACGAACATCGCTCTGCTCGACGCGCTGGTTGCCGCGAGCCTCCCCCAGGGGACGCAGAGGGTCTCGACCTCGATCGAGTTCCCGGCCTCGGTCAACATCGGGATCGCGACGACGATCGCCAAGAACACGACGATCGCGCTCGAGGCGGACTGGACTCAGTGGTCGAAATTCAAGAGCCTGAACATCCTCTTCGAGAACCCGGCGATTCCGGACTCCTCCCGGCAAACTGCCTGGAAGGACTCCTGGGCCTACCGCTTCGGCGTGGAGCAGAAGATCGGCAAGTGGTCCGTGAGGACCGGGTACTACCGCGACAACACGCCCCAGCCGACCAAAGATGCGGGGCCGATCCTCGCCGACAGCGACCGGGACGGCTACACCATCGGCTTCGGATACAACACGGAACGCTGGGGAATCAACCTCGCGGACCTGTACCTGAAGCTCAAGGACCGAAGCGTGCTCACGGAGTCCACGGACAACTTCTTCGGCAAGTACCGCGAGACCCTGAACATCGCGATCTTCGGCCTTCGGTTTTCCTTCTGACGAGGAGACAGCCATGAAGAAACACGCAACCCTTCGCGCGTCGGCCGCCCTCATCGGCTCGATCCTCGTCGCGACACCGGCGCTCTTGGCTCAGGGCGCCTCCTTCCACAAGTACGTGGCTCTGGGCGACAGCATCACGGCGAGTTTCCAGGGCGCCTGCCTCGTCCAGCGTCATCAGGCCGCGAGCTTCCCCGAGATCATTGCGCGCCAGCTCGGGATCGCCGACTTCCAGCAGCCGCTCTTCGCGGAGGGCGCGCTTTCCGCCGATCTCACGAAGAACAAGTGCCTGGGATTCAAGGTCCTCGGCGGATCGATCGGGGTCGGCGCCGTCTCGGACCAGATCGGCCCCACGAACCTCGGGCTTCCGCGGGCCTACGACAACCTCGGGATTCCGGGCGCGACGACCGCCGATCTGGTCCACCTGACGAGCGCCGATCCCGCCGGAAACACGGCCAACAAGTTCGCCGCGGCGATCCTGCGCAACGTGGACACTCCGCTCAACCCCTTCCACGGGACCAACGCCGTGCAGCAGACCCTGTCGCTTCTGCCGGACCTCGTGACGCTCTGGGTGGGCAACAACGACGTGCTCGGCGCCGCGCTGGCGGGCGTGGCCCTCGACGGCGTGACGTTGACGCCGGTGGCATCGTTCGAGGCGGACTTCACGGCCATCGTCGGCGCGCTGACTTCGACCGGGCGGACGCTCGTGATCCTGAATATCCCGGACGTGACGGCGATCCCGTTCGCGACGACGATCCCGCCGGTGGTCTTGAATCCCGCGACGGGGGAGCCAGTCGTCGGCCCGAGCGGCCCCATCCCCTTGCTCGGTCCCGGCAACACGGCCTACCCGTGCCCCGGCGGCGCGCCAGCCTGTCCGGTCCCTGCCGGCACGCTCGTCACGCTCCAGGCGCAGCCGCTCCTGCAGCAGGGGTACGGCATCCCCTGCGCCGTCGCGACGCTTCCCAAGTGCGACAACCCGCTGCCGGACGGCCAGTTCATTCCGCCCGCGACCCTGGTGCCGGGGGTCCTGCTCTATCCAGACGAGCATGATGCGATCCACGCGCGCACGGAGGAGCTCAACGCGAAGATCGCCTCGATCGGCGGAGCCGCGGGCGCGGTCCTGCTCGACATCAACGCCTTCTTCGACCGGGTCAGCACGGAGGGATTGGATATCGGCGGCATCAACTTGAACGCCGATTTCGCCACCGGCGGTCTCTTCTCCGCGGATGGCGTCCATCCCAACAACATCGGGCACGCCATCCTGGCCGACGAGATCATCAAGGCGATCAATACGGCCAAAGGCTCGAGCATCCCGGAGCCGGACCTGTCCGCTGCCCTGTTCACCCCCGACGTGCCGCCGGCCTCTGCCCTCGCGCAGGGACCCGAGCCCGATTTCTCGCTTCTCACTAGCCGGCAGCTCCTCGAGCTCTTCCAGCCCGGGGGCGTGCGCCTGCTCGGCTTCGACTCCGTCGCGCGCCCTCACCGGCCTCGCGGGGGCCTGACTCTCCGGCTCGGCGATCGGCCGGGCGGCCCGGCCGAGGGAGACCGCAGCCACTAGGCGCTCGGCCGGCGGCTGGTTCGAAAGCCCCGGCGCAGCCGGGGCTTTGCTTTCTCGGCGCCGTCCGGAGTGGACGAGAGCGGCGCTCTCTGCTAGATTTCGCGGTCTTTTTCGAGGTTTTCTTGGAGAGACGCCCATGATGATCGCGGCAACCCAGATTCGCGTCGGCACGCTCGTCATCCACAACGGCGAGCTGCATCGCGTGCACGACATGGTGCACAAGACGCCCGGCAACCTGCGCGGCTTCGTGCAGGTCAAGATGCGCAACCTGCGCTCGGGCTCCATGGTGGACCACCGGTTCGGCTCGACGGACCGGGTGGAGAAGGCCTCGCTCGACGAGCGGGAGATGGAGTACCTCTACTCCGACGCCGCCGGTCACCACTTCATGGACCAGCAGACCTACGACCAGGTCACCCTTTCCGACGAAGTCATCGGGGAGCAGATGAAGTACCTGCTTCCCAATACGGCGATCCACGTGGACCTCTTCGAGGGCAACCCGGTCGGCATCGAGCTGCCCAACACGGTCACGCTCAAGGTCACGGAAACGCAGCCCGGCATGAAGGGGGCGACGGCTTCGGCCTCCTACAAGCCGGCCACCCTCGAGACGGGACTCCAGGTGATGGTTCCCCAGTTCATCGAAGCGGGAACGCGCATCAAGATCGACACGCGAGACGACAGCTACCTCGAGCGGGCGTAAGGAGGGGAGTTTCGAGCGCCTTCGGGCGCACAGGCCGTATGCTGAATCGGCATAAATTGTTGAGGGCTCTGGCCTTTTTTCCTTGACCTCCCCAAAAGACGTTTTCAATAATCCGAAGCGTGAGGAAGGTTCGCGGCACCCGAGCCGTTCTGACGGCCCTCGTTCTAGGATTGCTCTGGCCATGCTGGCTCGAGGCCAGGACCCACCACAAAGGTGCCAGAAAGAAGGCCGACGCGCCGGCCAGCGCCTCTTCTTCTCACAAGAAGGCTCCCGCCCACCATACCCTCCGGATGGGGAGGAAGAGCCCCTTCAAAACGGCCCAGCCGACCCGTAAGCGCCGGGCCAAGCGGATCATCCATCAGGACGCGGACAGCCAGGTGGTCCTGGACTTCATCCAGGCCGCGCGTCCCCGCGAGGTCTACGGTCCCTTCCTGCCTCCCTCGGAACCCTTCGACTTTCCCCAGGCGCCCTGCCAGCCGGTGGACGTCGTCCTGGAAGCCCGGGTCCACGACGGAAGCCTCGACTCGCCCGAGCCACAGGGCTCCGAGGACGAGCCGGACGCCGAGGAGGCCGCTGCCCGGCAATCGCGCGTCGAGCGCCTGGTCACGATCGCCAGGCGCGTGCGCTCGCTGCTTCGCCCCAAGTCCGCCTCGGCCCGGGTCACCGCCGAGGACGTCGATCTCGCGCGCCTCTTTTCGGCCAACCTCAGGATCCCGGTCGAGGGCGTGGACGCGGGCAGGCTGCGGGACTCGTTCCTCGAGGGGCGCGGCCGCTATCGCAAGCATCTCGCAATCGACATCGGGGCGCCGCGCGGCACTCCGGTCGTGGCGACCGCGGACGGGGAGATCGTCCGGTTGCGGAGGGAGAGGCGGGGCGGCATCTCGATCTACCAGAAAGACGTCACCGGCAAGTACCTCTTCTTCTACTGCCACCTCTCGCGGTATGCGGCCGGATTGTCGGTCGGACAGAAGGTGGCCGCCGGCGAAACCATCGGATACGTCGGCTCGACCGGGCACGTCATCGGGGGCCCGCACCTGCATTTCTCCATCACGCGGGTGCCCGAGGACGACGATTTCCGCGAGGGCCTCGCGGTCAATCCGTATCTGCTTTTCCTGGCCGGGGTTCCGTAGAAGCTTTCAGCTTTCAGGTCTCAGCTTTCAGCCAGAAAAGGTGTCAAGAGCCGTATCCGGCTGATAGCTGATAGCTACACTCCCCGCACGCCGCCCTGCGCCAGCAGCCTGTCCAGCCACAGGCCGGTCAGCTTCTCCGCGACGGTGTTCTGTCGCAGCCGAGCGGCCAGGTTGTCCCAGTCCATCTCATCTAAGAGCTGGTCCTGATTGAAGCAGGAGAAGACGATTTCTTTCTGCTCTCCGGTCGCCGGGTCCACGTGACGCTGGAGGCACTGCGCGCAGACCTCCTTCATCATGCATTGCATCGGGGAGTTGATCGAGCCGACGCCCACGTGCCGCGGATCAAGGTGCGGCGCAAGCACGCCGTGGCGGGCGCGCGCGACCGCCGCCATCATGCGGTCCGAGCCGATCACGATGATCCGGCCGACCTCGGAGAGCCGGATGGGCTGGGCCCCGAGCCGGCCGGTCGCGTAGGCGAGCATCGCCTCGACGATGTTGCCGACGAAGGAGCGGTCCGACGGGCGCCACGCGGGGAGCGGCTCGCCGCGGTCGACCGAGAGGATGAGCACGTCGGAGGCCGCCTCGAGCTCCTCGCGCTTGTAGAAATCCTCCGCCTTCTTGTACCCGGCGAAATAGACGACCCGGTTGCCGCGGGCGCGCGCCTTCTTGCCGATCGAGAAGAGAACGGCGTTGCCGAGCCCTCCTCCGCACAGCATTACCGTGCCGTTTTCGGGAAGCTCCGTCGCCGAGCCGGTCGGCCCCATGACGACGACCGGTTCGCCGGGCTGAAGCACTGAACAGAGGCGCGAGGAGCCGCCGATCTCCAGGGCGATCAGCGAGAGGAGGCCCCGCTCGGCGTCCACCCAGGCGCCCGTCAAGGCGAGCGGCTCGATCAGGAGGGGGGAGCCGTCGACCGACGGCGCCCGGGCTTCCAGGTTCTGCAGCCGGAAGAACTGGCCCGGCTGGAAGTTGGCGGCCGCCGCCGGGGCGCGCACGACGACTTCCACGATCGTCGGCGTCAGGCGGTTGACCTGGACGACCCGGGCGGTGAGGCGCTGCTCGACGCGCTCTCGAAATTCCTCCCACTCCCGCTCGGGACGGACCGGCCGGGGACGGGCGGGGCCGCCCGGAAAGAGCGCGGCGGAAATGGCGAGATGGCCCTTCTTGGCCGACGCCATGGCCTTGACGACGTTTCCGTTGAACGCCGGATGATTGTCCCCGAAGAATGTGACGAGCTTGCCCCCGCGGTTGTAGCCGGTGAAGAAGGCGTCTTCCGCATCCGCCGGGGCGGCGGTGAGCTCGACCGAGCCGTCGGGCGAGACCCTGGACCGGTGCGGCTGGAAGAATCGCCGCTTCTCGTCCATCGGGAAGACCCCGGGGAACTCCTTCGCGTAGGTGATGTTCGGCGTCGTGCCCGCCGCGACGAGGCACGCCCGGGCCGGCAGCTCGACGATCTCGCCGCTGCGGCGCTGGAACCGCACCGAGGCGAGCTTCCCGTTGCCGTCCGGCACGGCTTCCACGGGATCGAGCCCCTCGATGAAGGAGATGCCCTCCTCCAGGGCCTTGACCACTTCCTCGTGGTTCAGCCGATACGCCGGAGACTCCTCGAGGGCGCGGCGATAGACGATCGAAACACCGCCCCATTCCCTGCAGAGGCGGGCGAGGTCGGGCTTCTCGCCAGCCGCTCGCGCGCGCCCCCGTTCCCGGCGCACGGCTCCGCCATGGCCCAGCAGCCGGTCGAGCAGCTCTCGCTCCTCGGCGTCGAATGAGGAGCGGACCGCCGATTCCCCCTTCTCCGCGATCAGCGCCTCGTAGCGCTCGAGCGTCTTCTCGCACTGGATCGGGTAGTAGGCGAGAAGCTCGGTCGCCGTGTCGATGGCGGTCAGCCCTCCTCCGATGACCACCGCCGGCAGCTCCGCCTGGAGATTGGCGAGCGCCTCCCGCTTGAAGGCCCCCGTCAGCTGCAGGGCCATCAGGAAGTCCGAGGCCTTTCGCACGCCGCGGATGATGTTGTTCTTCATCGGGATGATCGTCGGGCGGCCCGCTCCCGCGGCGACCGCGACGTGATCGAAGCCCGTCTCGAAGGCCTGCTCGGCGGTGAGCGTCCCCCCGAAACGCACGCCTCCCTGGATCGAGAAACGCCGGCGGCGCGCGAGCGTCAGGTGGACGAGCGTCAGGAAGTTCTTGTCCCAGCGCACGGTGATCCCGTACTCCGACACCCCTCCGAAACCCGCGAGCGGCCGCCGGTCGAGCGGCCGGGCGAGGGAGGCATAGTCGCGGATCGGCTCGATGCCGCGGCCGTCGGCCCCGGTCCAGGCCTCCGGCAGCGGCTCGATCTTCAACCCGTCGATGCCGACGACGCCGAAGCCCTCGTTGACGAGGTAGTGCGCCAGCGTGTAGCCGGCCGGCCCGAGGCCCACCACCAGCACGTTCTTGCCGTTGTAGGGCAGCGGGAAAGGGCGCGTCGGGTTAAGCGGGTTCCAGCGCGTCAGGAGACCGTAGATCTCGACTCCCCAGGGAAGGGCGAGCACGTCGGTCAGGACTCCGGTCTCGATCTGGGGAATGTTGACCGGCTCCTGCTTCTGAAAGATGCACCCTTTCATGCAGTCGTTGCAGATCCGGTGGCCCGTTCCGGGGCACATCGGGTTGTCGAGGCAGACCAGGGCGAGCGCCCCGATCGAGTCGCCTTCCCTGCGGAGCTGGTGCATCTCCGAGATCTTCTCGTCGAGAGGGCAGCCGGGAAGCGAGACACCGAGCGGGTTCTTCTGGAACGTGCCGGTCTTCGCGTCGAAGAAGCCCTTGGCGCAGGAGTCCTTCTCGCGCTCGTGGCAGAGGAGGCAGTAGTGCGTCTGCGCGAGCACCTCGCGCCGGGTCATGCGCGGATCCGTCAGCAGGAATCCTTCGCGGCGGCGATGTCGCGAGGCCGGGCCGACGCGCTCCTCGGGAAGCCCGGGCCGCGGACGTTCCGTCTCGACCAGATGCTGGTAGTCCATCGCCTCCGGCAGGTGGAAGGAGGTCCAGCCGGCGATTTCCCGGCTCCATTCGGGCCGCAGCATCCGGGCGCGGCACCAGAGGGCGTCGAGCTGGACGAGGGCCTCCAGAAAGGCGAGAAGCGGCTCGTCGCCGTCGCCCTCGGGGCGGGGAAGCGTGGCCGCGGTCGAGGCGCGGGCGCGGGCGGCGAGCGCGGCCGCCTGCTGCCGGGCCTCGGGATCGACCTGCGGAACCTTCTTCTGCCGGACGGCCGCGAGGAAGGCGCTCTCGAGGTCGAGAAGCGTCGCCGCGGCCTGCGCGGTCGCAAGCTCGGCGTCGTCCCGCCACGGCAGGCCCGGGAAGAGGTCCCGCTCGAGGGCGAGGGCGGCCTCGCGCAGGCCGGCGAGCGCCGTCTCCTCCTCCGGAGGCTGGAGCCTGGCGGCGCGGCGCTGCAGGAAGTCGCGGCGGAAGCGGAACAAGGCGGCCTCGGGCTCCGCGCTCGAAGCCTGGTCGCGCCACGGCGCCTCGACCCCGAACAGCCGGGCCACGAAACGGGAAACGTGGCGGGCCGCGTCGACGAGCAGCCGGGAGCGCGAGAGCGGATCCACGGAGCCCGGGTCCCGCCGGTGGAACTCCAGCCGCGCCGAGAGCTCCGGGTCGTCCTGGCGCAGCTCCTCCAGGAAGGCGCGGTCGAGCTCCGCGAGCCGCTCGTCGCGGTGCAGGTCCTGGTATCGGAATCCGTCCACGCCGAGGGGGAAATCCCTCTCGGCGATCGTTGGCAGGGCCTCGGTCTCCAAGCGCAGGGATTCTAACCCGGGTCTGGTCCCGAGGCGGCGGCGGCTTCCCGCTCCCGCGGCGCCTGGTGCATCGGCATCTTGACAATTTCCCTTTCTCAATAATAGGATTCGTTACTGATATGGAAACGGCCCCGCAAAGACGCGAGACGCGCCAGCGGCGCGTCGTCTACGAGACCGTGGCGGCGACCACGTCGCATCCGACGGCCGAGTGGGTTTACGAGCGGGTCCGGCGGCAGATGCCGCGCGTGTCGCTCGGCACCGTTTATCGGAACCTCCAGGTTCTGGTGGCGGAGGGAAGGCTTCGCTCGTGGACGCGAGGGCGGACCACGCGGTACGACGCCGATGTCGCGCCGCACGACCACTTCTCGTGCCGGCGATGCGGGCTGCTGCTGGATCTCGAGCGGGCGCCGCGAGTCTTCTCCGAGGAGCGCAGGCTCCGGGCGCGGGGGCATGAGATCGAGGAGCGGATTCTGGAGTTCGTCGGAATTTGCCGGAACTGCCGGCGCAATCGAAAGACAGGAGGAAAGAGAAAATGGCTCAATTGAAGGGAACCAAGACGCACGAGAACTTGAAGCATGCCTTCGCCGGGGAGTCCCAGGCGAACCGGCGTTATCTCTACTTCGCGCGCCGGGCCGACATCGAGGGCTATCCCGACGTCGGCGGCCTCTTCCGCGACACGGCCGAGGCGGAGACCGGCCACGCCTTCGGGCACATGGACTTCTTGAAGGAAGTCGGGGACCCGGCCACCGGGTTTCCGATCGGGAACACCGACGCGAATCTCAAGAGCGCGGTCGAAGGGGAGACCTACGAGTACACGCAGATGTACCCGGGCTTCGCCAAGACGGCGCGGGAAGAGAATTTCACCGAGGTCGCCGAGTGGTTCGAGACCCTGGCGCGCGCCGAGAAGTCCCATGCCGGCCGCTTCCAGAAGGGGCTCGACAACCTGGGCAAGTTCTGACGGAATAGGAGGAGGCGGGCCCGCCCGCGCGGGTCCGCCGAGCCCTCGATGTTCGATCCTTCGGCCCACGGCTTCTACGATCCGTCCGCGGTGGAGAAAGAGCTCCGCCGCGTCGCGGACATCTGTCACACCTGCCGGCGCTGCTACAACCTGTGCCCGTCCTTCGACGTCCTCTTCCGGGCGCTCGACCGGCCGGAGGTGGACGGCGAGGCGGATCGGCTCCTCGGCAAGGACCTCGACGAGTTCTCCGATCTCTGCTTCGAATGCAAGCTCTGCATTCCGCACTGCCCGTACTACCCGCCTCACCGCTGGGAGGTGGACATTCCCCGAGTGGTGCTTCGCGACCGGGCCGCCCGGGTCAAGAATGCCGGAAAGCTCGCGCTTCGAGAGCGATTCCTGGCGTCGGTCGACGCCGTCGGGCGCCTCTCGGCCGCGGCGGCGCCGCTGGTCAACTCCGTCAACGAGAGCCGCTTCGCCCGCGTCCTGCTCGAGAAGACCCTCGGCGTCCATCGAGACCGGCTGCTTCCGACCTTCGCTGGTGAGACGTTCCTCGATTGGTGGAAGCGCCGGGGAGGAGCGACCAAACCGTCCGAGCGGGCGCCGCAGAGGGATCGGGTCGCGCTCTTCGTGACCTGCTCGTTCAACTACAACGCGCCCGCGGTCGCCCGGGCGGCCGTGGCGGTGCTCGAGAAAAACGGCTGCGAAGTCGTCGTGCCGGATCAGCGCTGCTGCGGCATGCCGTTCCTGGAGAGCGGCGACGTGGACTCCGCGCGGGAGTGCCGCCTGCGAAACGTCGAGACCTTTCTTCCGTTCGTCCAGGCGGGGTACACGATCGTGGCGCCCGGCCCGACCTGCAGCCTCACGCTGAAGAAGGAATATCCGGTCCTCGCCTCCGACGAGGCGGGGCGGGCCGTCGCCGGCGCCACGCTGGACCTCTGCGAGTACCTGATGCGCCGGCACGCGGAGGGGAGGCTGTCGCTCGAGTTCGCGCGGCGGCCGGGCCGGATCGTCTACCAGGTCCCTTGCCACCTGAAGGTCCAGGACATCGGCTTCAAGTCGCGCGATCTGCTCTCCCTGATTCCGGGGGCCGAGGTCGTGACGGTCGAGGCCTGCACCGGGCACGACGGCACCTGGAGCATGAAGAAGGAGTATTTCCCGATGTCGATGGAGATCGGGAAGCCGGTGTTCGAGAAGGTGAAAGGCGAGCACCCGGACGCGGTCGCGACCGATTGCCCCCTGGCCGGCGTCCAGATCCGCCAGGGCACCGGGCGGACGACCAAGCACCCGATCCAGATCCTCGCCGAATCGTACGGACTTTCCGTCGAAGCCTGAAGGGACAAGCGAAATGAATACCCTGACTCTGTCGGAGATCAAGAACCTGCACGAGTACGAGCTCGAGCGGCCCGAGTTCCGTGCGCGGGTCATCGAGCTGAAGAAGCGGCGGCGCGTGGCGTTGGGGCCCTTGATGACCCTGGTCTTCGAGAACCGCGACACCGTGAGATTTCAGATCCAGGAGATGGTGCGCATCGAGCGCATCGTGCAGCCCGACAAGGTGCAGGAGGAGATCGACGTCTACAACGACCTGTTGCCCCGCCCGGGCGAAGTCTCCGCCACGCTCTTCATCGAAGTGACCGACCCGGCGAAGATCCAGAGCACGCTCGACGGCTTCGTGGGCTTCGACGAGCCGGGCAAGCTCGTGCTGCGCGTCGGCGACCGGACCTATCCTGCCGCCTTCGCCGCCGGGCAGAGCCGCGAGGACCGGATCTCCGCGGTGCACTACCTTCGTTTCGCGCTCGGTGAGGAAGGCCGCAGGGCGCTCGAGCGGGGAGAGAAGGCGCAGCTCGAAGTGCGGCATGGCGATTACCGCGCCGAGGCGCCGCTGCCCCTCGAGACCGTCGAGGAGCTGCTCGCGGACCTCGCTGGCTGACGGCGCGAACGTACGCGGCCTCCTCCATCGGCGATAATCGCGGCCGTGCCCCCGACACAATCCACGGGGTTGCGGCGCGTCCTCTTTTACGGCCCGGCGTCGGCGGAACTGGCTGCCCGGCTGACGGCGGAGGGGGTCGAGGCGAGGCCGTTTGGCTCCGAATCGTTTCGGCTCGCTGAAGAGGAGATGGGGGTCCTGCTCTGCGACGCCGCGCTCGCAGGCGCTCTCGCCGAGCCGCCGCCGCCGGAGCTGGGATCGGGGGCGGACCGCGTTGGCCTGCTGCTTCTTGGAGAGGAATTGCGCCGGGCCGACCCGTTCTGGACTTCCCGGGTCTTCTTCTCGCTGCCGGAAGGCGCAGGGCCTGCGCACGTTTTCCGCGCGGTCCAGGCGCTCTTTCGGATTCTGGAGGACCGGGCGCTCTCGGCTCGCGCGAGGCGCTCGCTTTCCGAGCGTACCCGGGAGATCCAGGCGCTGGTGGACGTCGGGGTGGCGCTCTCGGCCGAGCGGGATCCGGAGCGCCTGCTCGATCTGATCCTCTCGAAGGCACGCGCCCTGACGCAGGCCGATGCGGGGAGCCTCTACCTGGTCGAGCCGTCCGAGACGGGCGCGGACGTGCTTCGGTTCGCGCTCGCCCAGAACGACTCGGTGCGCTTCGAGTTCCGGGAGAGCACCCTGCCGCTCGACGACACCTCGATCGCCGGCTTCGTCGCCCGGCACGGCGAGCCCCTGAACCTTCCCGACGTCGCGAAGCTCCCGGAGGGCGCGCCGTACCGCTTCGAGTCCGACTTCGACCGCCGTCACGGATACCGGACGCGCTCGATGCTGACGGTTCCCATGCAGACGCCCGACGGCCGCACGATCGGCGTCCTGCAGCTGCTGAACCGCAAGGTGCGCGTCGCTCCGCACGCGGGAATCACGGCCGTGATCCGCGTCGAGGTGGTTCCCTTCGGACCCGAGAGCGTCGACCTGGCGCGGTCCCTGGCCGGCCAGGCGGCCGTGGCCGTCGAGAACCGGCGCTTGACCGAGCGCGTCCGAAAGCTCTTCGAGGACTTCGTCGGGGCGAGCATCACGGCGATCGAGCAGCGCGACCCGGCGACCGCCGGCCACTCCGAGCGCGTGGCGACGCTGACCGTGTCGCTGGCCGAGCTCGCCGACCGCGCGGAGACGGGGCCCTACGCCTCCTTCCGGATCGAGAAGGAACAGCTTCGGGAGCTGCGTTACGCGGCGGTCCTGCACGACTTCGGCAAGGTCGGCGTGCGCGAGGAGGTCCTGGTGAAGGCGCGCAAGCTTCCGCCGGGCACGCGGGAGCTCGTGCGCGCGCGCGTGGACCAGGCCATCCTCTCGGCGGCCGCCGAAATCTGGGAGAGCGCGGCGCGCGGCCGGTGGAGCGAGCGCCAGGTGGCCGAGCGACTTGCGGAGCGGGTGGATGCGCTCGAGCGCGCGTGGCAGATCGTGAGCCGGGCCGACGAGCCGACCGTGCTCCCGGAGGAGGTCGGCGCCGAGGTCGCCCGACTTCGGGAGCTCGTCTACCGCGACGCCTCGGGCCGGCTGCGGCCGCTGGTCGAGCAGGAGGAGATCGCGCTGCTCTCGATCCCGCAGGGAAGCCTCTCGTCCCGCGAGCGGCTGGAGATCGAGTCGCACGTGAGCGAGACCTTCCGTTTTCTTTCCAGGATCCCGTGGACCGAGGACCTCTCCCGCATCCCCGAGTGGGCCTATGCGCACCACGAGAAACTGGACGGCTCGGGCTACCCCAGAGGCCTCGCTGCGCCGGCCATCCCGTCGCCCGTCCGCATGCTGACGATCTCGGATATCTACGACGCGCTCGCCGCACGCGACCGCCCGTACAAGAAGGCGGTGGCGAGCGCACGGGCGCTCGACATCCTCTCCGGGCAGGCGCGCCAGGGCTTGATCGACGCAGACCTGCTCGAGATCTTCGTCGAGGGCCGGGTCTACGAGCGGGCGGCGCCCGAGTAGGCGTCGCCCGGTCCGGAACCGGCCGGTCCGAGTTAAGATTCGCGCCGAAATCCATTGGCTCCCAAGGACCAGATGTCCCCGGCGCAGTTCGCCCTGTTGATTCAGGCGGCGGGGACCCTGCTGCTCTTTCTGCTCTTTTTGTTGCTGTATCGAAAGATCCGCCGGCGCGCCTTTCTGGACTGGATCGCGTCCTGGGCGTTTCTGTTCGTGGGCCTTTCTCTCCAGTTCGGCCTGCGCTGGCTGGCCGAGGCGGTCCGGCCTCTTTCCCTGCTGGTGAACACGGCGCTGCTCCTGCACGTCGTGTTCCTTCTGCGCGGGACGCGGCGTTTCCGCAACCCGGCCGCCCGCTCGGGCGCCGCGGAGCTGCTCTGGGCGGCGCCGGTCGCGGCCGCCGTCTGGTGGGCCTCGATGGCGTTCGAGCCGTTTCACACGGTTGCCGCGTCGATGGCGCTGCTGCGCGCGACGGCCTACGTGCTCACCGCCATCTGGTTCGCGGTGACGCCGGGTTCCGCCGCGGGGCGCATCTTCCTCTCGATCTCGTTCCTGCTCTGGGGGGCGGAGCGGGCCGTCTCCGGCATCGCGCTGATTCGCTTCGAAGCGATCGCGGACCTGCCGGCCTGGCTCCAGTACCTCGGGTTCGCGGGAATGTTCCTCGAGATGATGATCGCGGTCGGCGTCATCGTCCTCCTCTTCGAAGACACTCAGGCGCGGCTGGCGGCGGAGATGGAGGCCCTCGTCAATTCCGAGCGAGAGCTCAAGGAGATGGGGGTTCGCGACCCGCTGACCGGCCTCTACAATCGCCACCATTTCAACGACGTGATCCGCAGAGAGCTCGCCAACGTGCGGCGGTACGGCACCGAGCTGTCGGTTCTGCTCGTGGACGTGGACCGCTTCAAGGAGATCAACGACGTCAAGGGGCACGCGGTCGGGGATGACGTGCTGCGCTTCGTGGCCAACTACCTGACGACCTGCATCCGGGAGTCGGACTTCGTCTTCCGGTGGGGGGGAGACGAGTTCCTGCTTCTGCTGCCGCGGACCGACGAGGGCTCCGCGGCGCAGAAGGCGGACGAACTGGCGCGCAAGCTTCCCAAGATCCCGGGCACGGAGGGGCTTCACCCGTCGCTCTCGGTCGGATGGGCGACGCACCGCATGGACGCGGAGTTTCCGGCGACCCTCGCGCTCGCGGATCAGCGCATGTACGAGATGAAGCTCAAGGGGAAGCGAGAGCGAGCCGAGCGAGAGCGCGATCTGGGGATTCTCCGATGAGCCGGTACACGGCCCGCGCCGGCAGGCCCATCACGTTGGTGTAGGAGCCGGAAATCGACTCGATGAACCGGGCGCCCAGGCCCTGGACCGCGTAGGCGCCGGCCTTGTCCATCGGCTCGCCGCTCTCGACGTACCAGGCCAGCTCCTCCTCGCTCATCGGCGCGATCCGCACCCGGCTGACCTCGATCGCCTCCCGGCCCGGGTCATCTCCGCGGCGCAAGCGGACTGCGGTCACGACGCGATGCTCGCGGCCCGAAAGCCGCCGCAGCATCCGGATGGCGTCGGCCCCGTCCGAAGGCTTGCCGAGGATCTCGCCGTCGCAGAGCACGAGCGTGTCGGCGGCCAGAACCCATCGGCCCGGCCGGCGGCGCGCGATTTCTTCCGCCTTCTCCCCGGCCAGGCGCGACGCCGCGCCCTCCCCGGTCTCGCCGGGGCGCACGATCTCCTCGACCTGCGGGGGATCGACCTCGAAGGGGATCCGAAGGCCCGTCAGGATCTCCGCGCGCCTCGGCGACCCCGACGCGAGAATCAGCCCTCCGTCAGCCATCGGCTCTCAGCTTATCTTCTCGCTGATCGCTGATCGCTGATCGCTGATCGCTACGGGTAATACCCCGACAGGGTGCGCGCGACGAGGTTCGTCGGCTCGACCTTGACCTCCACCTTGCGCCACTTGTCCTTGGGCTCGGCGTTGGAGGAGTAGTAGGTGAGCAGGTACTGGCTGCGCAGCTCGTCGTTGATCTGCCGGTAGATCGACTCGAGGTTCTTGACGGAATCGATCATGAAGGTCTGGCCGCCCGTGATCTCGCCCAGCTTCTTCAGCTTGTATTTCACGTCGAGCTCCGCCGCCGGGATCTTCAGCCCGATCGCATAGATGGCGATCCCGGACTTTCGCACGTAGTCGAGCAGCGTGTCGAAGTCGAACTTGGAGGCGGTGTCCTTTCCGTCGGTCAGGATGACGAGGGCCTTCTTGCCCTTGACGCCCGTGAACTGGTAGAGGCCGTAGACGACGGCGTCGTAGAGCGCGGTCGATCCCTCGGCCCGCAGCCCCGCGAGCGAGCGGTAGAGCTTGTCCTTTCGGTTGGTGAGCTTGGAGAGGACGTAGGGCTCGTTGTCGAAGGAGATCGTGAAGCCGCGGTCCTTCGGGCCGATCGAATAATCGAGGAAGGTGATCGCGGCCTGCTGCGCTTCGGGCAGCGACTCCAGCATCGACGCCGAGGTGTCGATCATGACGCCGACCGACAGGGGAACGTTCTTGACGTACTCGAAGGACTCGACCTTCTGCTGCACGCCGTCCTCGAACACGCGGAAGTTGGTGGCCTGAAGTCCCGAGACGGGGTGCCCGGACTTGTCCGTGACGGCCGTGTAGAGCTCCACCGCGTCGACGGTGACTTCCGAGATGTAGCTCGGCGCGTTGACGTAGCGCACGTCCTCCGCCACGGTGCCGTCCTCGAGCGTGCCGACGACGCGCACGTAGCCGAGCGATTTCGTGTCCCGGAGGTTGATCGTCTGCTCCCAGGGCGGCTGGTAGAGCGTCGCCACGCGCGTCTCGTTGGAGTAGAACTCGAGCTTCTGCAGCGCCTTGCCTTCGGGCACGGCCACCGCGGCCAGGACCGGCGTGGGCCCGGTCGCCTTCGCGCCCTTCTCGGGGGAGAGGATGCGCACGCGGAAGACGTCGTGCCCCTCGTTGACGATGTACTCGTCCTCTCCGACCGCCCGGCCATTGGGCCCGTAGGCCACCACCCGGATCACCTGTTTGCGGGGGAGCGGCCCGAGGTTCAAGTCCGCATCGAACGGCGCGCGCGTGCGGGTCATGACCTTCGTGCCGTTCAGGTAGAAGTCGACCGCCGTGATCCCTTCCGCCGCCTTCGTCTCGAAGCGCTGGAGGCCCGTCGCGATCTCCCGGGCGATCGGAATCAGCGAGATGGCCGACGGCAGGAGCCCGGTCTCCCTCGCCTTCTCGATCGACGACCGCCCCTGGGCCCGCGCCGCGGCCTCGAGCGGCGGCGGCGCGTCGGGCTTCTCCGGCACCTTGATGACGTCGGTGACGCGCCCTTCCGCGTTCTGGTTGCCGTCGGAGATCTTCAGGACGAGCTTGTACTCGCCGGGATAGAGGTAGCGGCGCACGGTGAGCGGGATCTTCTCGCCGCCGACCTCGTCGGTCGGGATGTCGAACCGGTACTTGAAATTGTCGATCAGGCGATCGTCCTTGACGACTTCGCCGATGACGTCGACGTTGTAGAAGACCTCTTCGCCGAGCTGCCGCGACTTCAGATCCGCCCGCGGAACGAGCACCGAGAGATCCACGCCGATCTTGTTGGCGCGCTCGTCGGGGAACCGGATGAGCTTGGTGACCGCGAGGTTGGCGGCGTTGGCGGCGACGTCGGTCGTCATCGACAGGATCTGGTCGACGCCTTCGGTCTCGACGGTCGGCGGCTGGAAGAGCACCGAAGCGCCCGCCATCGACATCGCGCCCGTGCCGAGCACCGACGCGGAATAGCTCATGGCCTGGCGAACCGTCCGCCACTCCGGGCACTGCGTGATGTCGACCTTCCGCGCGCCGGGCCCGAAGCTCATGCCGTTTCCGACCAGGACGGCTTCGCCGTCGAGCGGCAGCCACAGCTTGTACCCGCCGACCCCGTACTGCTTGTAGAAGATCAGGTAGACCTTGCTCTTCAACGCCTCGATGCGTTCGTAGTACCAGATCTGGATCGGGACGAAGACGTCCACGCAGTCGACCGAGATGACGGCGTCCGGCGCGCCGTTGACGAGGAAGATCTTTGCCCGGTCGCCGTGCATGTTGTGGAACTGCTCCCTGGCGATCTGATAGCGCTGCAGGTACACCGACTTGAAGTCGGTGCGCAGCCCGCGCGAATCGATCGAGCGCCGCTTCCAGAACCCCTCGATGAACCGGTCCTTCTCGTAGTCGGCGCCGATCTGGAGGAAGACCTGCCGCTCGTCGTCGGTGATGATCAGATCCGTCAGCTCCAGGAAGTCCCTGTATTTCTGGGGCAGCGCGGCGGTCAGCTCCTGGATCTCCTTCTTCGAGAGCTTGCGCCGTGTCGGCGCGGGAGTCGAAGCGACGGCCGCCGCCTGCGCGGCCGCGGCGGCAGCCTTGTCCGACGGTCCCTCGACGCCGATCTTCCCGGCGTTGGGATCCGTGGCGCCGGCCGACTTCTGCTTGATCGAGTCCAGGCCCTCGAGGGGCACTTCCGGCGCCGCGAGCAGCTGGGCCGACTCCATCGCGGCGCCCGCGACCGAGCCCTGGCGCGAGGAGACCTCGCTCCAGATCTTGAAGAGGTCGCAGGCGTCCACGCAGCCGCACGACTTCGCGTACACCGTGCAGGCGACCGACATCTCCTGGAAGCTCTTGTAGCAGGCCCCCGGAGCGAACACGTCGCCGTCCGGGGTTCCGACGGTCCAGAGCCGCCGCGGCTCCTGCGGTGTGCGGCGATAGAACATGTACCGGCGGCTGCGCGAGCCGACGGAAGCCACTTCTCCGTAGTTCCAGACCTCGAGGTCCCGGAAGATCGGGGTCGCGCTGTTCTGCCCGCACGCGTCGAATTTGTCGATCGACATCGGCTCGCCGTAGCGGATGACCATGCGGGCGGCGTCGTTGGGCCAGCGGTCGTACTGGCTGTCGGCGATCTGGCGCAGCTCTTCGTAACGCTGGCGGTATCCGGGTCCCAGCGGGGGCGGCAGATTGTCCCGCTCGCGCCGCTTCCAGAACTCGTCCTTGAACGTCTGTCGCTCGTACGGCTGCGTCAGCTCGAGAAAGGCCTTCTTCTCGGCCGACAGGATGATCGGCGCGACGAACTCCGTCAGCCACTTGCGATCCTCTTCCGGCAATGCGGCGATCTGCTGCTTCTCCGTGGGTCCCGAGGCGCGGCCGGACGCGGGCGCGGCATAGAGCAGCGCCGCGATCAGAACCGGAAGAGCGGCTCTCGCGCGCATCGGATACGGATCGTAACTCCCTCGATTGCTACGGGTATTCCTTCACCAAAGTTTTACGCCGCCGGCGATTGGAGCGATAATCGGAGCGAAGAGACGCCGGTGCGCGGCAAGCCGGTCGAGACCGGCGGAAGGCCGGAGCGGCGCCGTCGCGAAATGATTTATTTGGATAACAACGCGTCCACAAAAGTGGACCCGGAAGTTCGTGCGGCCGTCGCCGAGGCCCTGGAGCTCTTCGGCAACCCCTCCTCGATTCACGCCGAAGGCCGCAGGGCGCGGCGGGCCGTGGAGGAGGCCCGCGAGCAGCTGGCGCGGCTCATGGGCGCCCGTCCCGAGGAGATTTTTTTCACTTCGGGAGGCACCGAGGCGAACGCCATGGCGATCTTCGGCGCCGCCGCCGCAGGGGCTTCGCGCAAGATCGTGAGAACCGGCGCGGAGCACCCCTCCGTCCGGGAGTCCTGCGGGCGGGCTGCCCGGGAGCTTGGCCTCGAGGAAGCCGTCGTCGATCCGGAGCCGTCGGGCTCTCTCGATCCGCGGGCGTTTTCCGCCGCGCTCGAGGGGGGCGCCCGCCTGGCTTCCGCAATGCTCGCGAACAACGAGTACGGCGGGGTCTTTCCGGTCGAGCAGATTGCCGCGGCGGCGCGGGAGGCGGGCGCGATCGTCCACACCGACGCCGTTCAAGCGGCCGGCCGCATCCCCGTAGACGTTGTCCGGCTGGGGGTCGACCTGCTCTCGCTCTCGGCGCACAAGATGCACGGGCCCAAGGGGATCGGCGCCCTCTACGTGCGGCGGGGCGTTGCCCTCGAGCCGCGCACGCCCGGAGGAGGCCAGGAACGGCGAATGCGCGCGGGCACCGAGAACACGGCCGGAATCGTCGGCTTCGGCGTCGCGGCTCGCCTCGCCCGGGAGCGTCTTAGCGCGGACGCGCAGGCCGTTGCGCGACTGCGGGATCGCCTCGAGCGATCGGTCCTCGAGGGCGCCGGAGGCGCCCGCGTCGTGGGCGCCGGGGCGCCGCGGCTTCCGAACACTTCGGCGATCCTCTTCCAGGGCATCTCCGGAGACGCTCTGGCCATCCGACTGGATCTGGAGGGAATCGCCGTATCCGTCGGGAGCGCGTGCTCTTCGGGAACGCCGGCGCCTTCGCCGGCGCTGCTCGCCCTGGGGCTCGATCGCGGCGAGGCCCGGCGCGTCGTGCGCCTCTCGCTCTCCCGGTGGACCACGGAGGAGGAGGTCGACGAGGCCTCCCGCCGCATCGCCGGCGCCGTGCTTGCCATGCGCGCGGCCGCCGCGGCGCCGGCCCTGGTTTGAGAAAGAAGTTGCGCGGAAAAGCATGATCATCGTCTGCGACACATGCCTGGCGCGGTACCGGTACGACGAGACCCGGTTCGCCGGCAAGCGCGTCAAGAAGGTCCGGTGCACCAAGTGCCTCTCGGTCTTCGAGGTGGAGAACCCGGCTCTGACCGGCGGGACAGGATCCGCCGTGCGCGAAGGGGTGGACGAGACCTACATCCGCCTCGCGGACGAGACCGGCGACAGCAAGAAGCCCGCGGTGCCGACGACGCGCAAGCATCCCGTCGTCGCTTCGAGGCCGGCCGGAGAAGCCCTTTCGCTGCCGTCGGACGCGAAGCTCTCGCTCGCGGTCATCGCGGGGCCCGCCGCCGGCACCATCTTCCCGATCGAGAAGCCGCGCATCGTGATCGGGAGGCAGGAGGCCGACTTCGTGCTCGAGGACCCCGAGATCTCGCGCAATCACAGCGCGATCGAGGTCGCCGGCGACCGCGTGACGTTGATCGACCTGCAGTCGACCAACGGGACCTTCATCGGCGACGAGGCGATCCGCGAGGCGCCGCTCGGCCACCAGCAGGAGTTCTCCATCGGGGGATCGACGCTGATGCTGATCGTCACGAGGCCATAGCAGGCGGCGGCCGCCCCCCGGCTCGCGTAAGATTCCCCCATGCGGATCGCCGTGGCCATGTCCGGGGGCGTCGACTCCTCCGTCGCCGCCCTGCTGTTGAAGGAGGCGGGCCACGAGGTGATCGGCCTCTCGATGCAGCTCTGGGATCACTCGGGAGAGCCGGGCCGGTCGGGCCGCTGCTGCACGCTCGACGACCTCTCCGACGCGCGGCGGGTCGCCTGGACGCTCGGGATTCCGCACTACGTGCTGAACCTGGAAGAGGAGTTCCGCGAGGGGGTGGTGCGTCCCTTCGTTTCCGGCTACCTCGCCGGGCGCACGCCGATCCCGTGCGCCTGGTGCAACACGAGAGTGAAATTCGCGACGCTCTGGGAACGGGCGCGCCAGATGGGCTGCGAGGCGGTCGCGACCGGGCACTACGCGCGCGCGGAGCGCGACGCCGTCTCGGGCCGGATGCAGCTCAAGAAGGGATCCGATCCTTCCAAGGACCAGTCCTACTTTCTCTGGGACCTCACGCCCGAGCAGCTCGAGGCCGCCCGCTTTCCCGTGGGAGGCCTCGCGAAGAGCGAGGTGCGGGAGCGCGCGCGTCGCGCGAGCCTTCCGACGGCGGACAAGGAGGAGAGCCAGGAGATCTGCTTCGTTCCCGAGGGGACCCGAACGGGAGACTTCGTGGCGGCGCAGGCCGGGAAGCTGGGCCTGCAGCTTCCCTCCTTGCCCGGGGCGGTCGAGGATTCCTCGGGACGGCGGCTCGGACCGCACGCCGGCCACTTCCGTTTCACCATCGGCCAGCGCCGCGGCATCGGCGTCTCCGCGACCGAGCGGCTCTACGTGCTGCGCGTGGACGCATCGGGAAACCGCGTCGTGGTGGGCGGCGCCGGCGATCTCGACAGCCGCGAGGCGCTCGTCGAGCGGCTGCACCTTCTCGGCGAGCCGAACCCGGGGCCGTTTCGCGCGGGCGCGCGGATCCGGCACCGCGCGCCGGAGGTTCCGGCGACCGTGACGCCGGAGGCCGGCGGCCGCGCGCGCGTCGTCTTCGACGCTCCGGTGCGCGCCGTGACGCCCGGCCAGTCCTGCGTGCTCTACGATCAAGACCTCGTGATCGGGGGAGGAGTGCTGGCCGAGGCCGCGGTCAGTTCGTCGTCTCTCCGCCTCCCGTGACGGGCACCGGAGCGGGGAAGTCCGAGCGAATCTCGCCGAAGTTGCGCTCGTACAGCTGGATGTTCTGTGTCAGCGCCTGGGCGATCTGCTTGGCATGGTAAGGCGTGGTCAGGATCCGGCTCATGACCTTCACGTCGGCCCGGCCCGGCACGACCCGTCCGAAGTCGATCACGAACTCGGTGGGGTTGTGCAGGATGTTGGCGAAGTTGACGTAATGCCCCTCGGCGGTCGCCTCGTCGATCGTGACCTTGACCTGCACGGGCTTCGGGTCGCTCATGGGGTGCCTCCGACGGGGAATTGTATTGGAGGCGGCGCGGGTTGGACGGGTGCGATGCGCGCCGCGGCCGGGCTCCTTCTCCTCCTGCTCGCGGCGGAAGCCCGCCCGCAGGAGCAGCAAAAATTTCCGCGCGACGCCCGGGGCGGCGCCAATCCGTACCTCACCGCAGGCGACGAGGCGTACTCCCGGCGGCAGGAGGGGCGGGCCGGGCCCGTGGCGAGCCCGCGTCCCATCTCCGAGGCGATCGCGGCCTACCAGACCGCGGCGGAGGCGCCCGACAACCTCGAGGCGCGCTGGAAGTTGCTGCGCGCCTACGCGTTCAAGGGCGTCTACACGGGCCTCGACGCCGAGTCGCGCCTTGCGGTGTTTCTCCGGGCCAGGCGCGTGGCCGACGACGCGATCGGAATGCTCGCGCGGCGGGTCGGGCGCCGGGACGGGTCGGACCTCTGGAACCTGCCGCCCCTTGCGCGCGCCGATGCGCTGGCTCGGGATCGGGACGCCGCCCCGACCTTCTTCTGGAGCGCCGTCTGCTGGGGGCAGTGGGCGCTCGCGGTCGGCAAGGAGCAGGCGGCCAGCGCGGGCGCGGCCGAGCGCATCCGCGACGATGCCGCGACCGTGATCGCGATCGACCCGCAATTCGAGGACGGCGGCGGCTATCGCGTGCTCGGCCGGCTCCACGACCAGGCGCGCGAGATCTCGCTGCTGGCCGGGTGGGTTTCACGCGAGGAGGCCCTGCGCAACCTGAGGCTGGCCGTCTCCGTCGAGAGGCGCAACTTCGCGAACCGCCACTTCCTGGCGGAGGCCCTCTGGAGGGGAGACGCCGGGGAGCGTGCCGAGGCCGTCACCCTCGAGGAGGGCCTCCTGCGCGATTCGCCCTCTCCGCAGCATCTGGTCGAGGACCTGGCGGTTCAGGCCGAGGCGAAGCGCAACCTCGAGGAGTGGCGCAAGGCCAAGGCTCCCTGACGGATCAGCCGGCCCGGCGCAGTCTCCTGACCCGGGGCCGGCGCGGGAGCTTCGCCAGCATCTGC
>JBLMXY010000046.1:0-6148 GCA_050257975.1 Acidobacteriota bacterium | reverse complement strand
TTGCGCGTCGGGCAGAGCTGCGGAAACCGAAGCGACCGCGGCTGCCAGGAGCCACCGGATGCGCGCCTTCATTGCCCCTCCGCGCTGGGGTAAGAGGCGTCATCCTATCCGCACCGGCAGGTCGAAGATGCAGCGCACCAGGGGTGGGCCCCCGAGGGGGCACGAAGGTCGAGGTCGTTTATGATGTCGCTTAAATGAAAGGGCTTATTCTCTCGGGCGGCAAGGGGACGCGGCTGCGCCCGCTGACCTATACGCGAGCCAAGCAGCTCGTGCCCGTGGCCAACAAGCCCGTCCTCTTCTATGGGATCGAGGCGATCGTCGCCGCCGGAATCAAGGAGCTTGGCGTCGTCGTCGGCGAGACCCGTTCGGAGATCGAAGAGGCGCTGGGCGACGGCTCCCGATTCGGCGCGCGCATCACCTACATCCCGCAGGAGGCGCCACGGGGGCTCGCGCACGCGGTGCTGATCTCGGAGAAGTACCTGAAGGGCGAGCCGTTCGTCATGTACCTCGGCGACAACCTGATTGCCGACGGGATCACCGCGCTCGTCGAGGACTTCCAGAAACGCGGCTGCGACACCCAGATCCTTCTGGCGAAGGTTCCCAACCCCGAGCAGTTCGGCGTGGCGGAGCTCGAGGACGGGCGCGTCGTGCGCCTGACGGAGAAACCGAAGCACCCGAAGTCGAATCTCGCGCTGGTCGGCGTCTACATGTTCGACGACACGATCTTCGAGGCAGTCAAGTCGATCCAGCCTTCCGCGCGGCAGGAGCTCGAGATCACCGACGCGATCCAGTGGCTGATCGACCACGGCCACAGCGTCCACCCGCACCTGGTGACGGGGTGGTGGAAGGACACGGGCAAGATCGAGGACATGCTCGAGGCCAACCGCATCATTCTCGACACGTTCGATGCGCGGGGGCTCGAGGGCGTGGACGACAGCAACCGCGTCGAGGGAAAGGTCGTCGTCGAAGCGGGCGCGAGGCTCTCCTGCGCCACGGTGCGCGGCCCCGCCGTCATCGGCGCGGACGCCGAGATCCGCGACGCCTTCGTGGGGCCCTACACCTCGATCGGCGCAGGCTGCTACGTCGAGCGCTGCGAGATCGAGAACTCGATCGTGCTGCAAGGCTCCCGCATCGAGCGGATTCCCGGGCGCATTGCCGATTCCCTGATCGGAACCAACGTGCGGATCCACCCGGGCGCCGAGCGTCCCCGGGTGCACCGGTTCCTGATCGGCGACAACTCCGAGATCGGCATCCTGTGAAGATCCTCGTCACCGGCGGCTGCGGCTTCATCGGCTCGAACTTCATCCGCCACGTGCTCGTATCCCGCGGCCCGGGGGTCTCGGTCGTCAACCTCGACAAGCTCACGTACGCCGCCAACCCGGCGAGCCTGGCCAACGTCGCGGACCGACCCAATTACCGCTTCGTCAAGGGTGACATCGTCGATCCCGAAGCCGTGCGAGGCGCCATGGAGGGGTGCACGCACGTCGTCAACTTCGCCGCGGAGACGCACGTGGACCGGTCGCTCCTGGGAGACGCCTCCTTCATCGAGACCGACGTGCGCGGGGTCTTCGTGTTGCTCGAGGAGGCGCGGCGGCGCGGCGTGCGCAAGTTCATCCAGATCTCGACCGACGAGGTCTACGGCTCGATCGCGGAGGGCTCCTTCACGGAGGAATCGGCCCTGAATCCGCGCAACCCCTATGCCGCCTCGAAGGCGGGCGGCGACCGGCTGGCCTTCTCCTACTGGGCCTCCTACCGGGTGCCGGTCGTCGTGACGCGCGCCTCGAACAACTACGGCCCGTACCAGTATCCGGAGAAGCTGATTCCCCTCTTCGTGACCAACGCGCTCGACGGCGAGCCGCTGCCGCTCTACGGCGACGGGCGCAACGTCCGCGACTGGCTCTTCGTGCGCGACCACGCCGAGGCGATCGACTTCCTGCTCGACGCCGGACGGGAAGGGGAGACCTACAACATCGCCGGGGGCAACGAGCGGGAGAACCTCGAGATCACCCGCCGCGTCCTGTCGGAGCTCGGAAAGCCGGAGTCCCTGATCCGGTTCGTGGACGACCGGCCCGGGCACGACCGTCGCTACTCGCTCGACGCCTCGAAGCTCGCGCGCCTGGGCTTCGCGCCGCGCACCCCCTTCGACGAGGGGCTCTCCGAGACGATCCGCTGGTACCGCGACCATCCCGAGTGGTGGCGCCCCATCAAGCAGAAGGACGCGGCGTACCGGGCCTTCTACCGCGCGCAGTACGCGGACCGGCTGGCCACCTCGACGACCACCGCCAAGGAGCCGGGGTAGGGCGGCAGACGGGGTCGCCCGTGCGAGGAGAGGTCAGGAGCCGCCTGCTGTCTCGTCGTCTCTCTCCGGCGGAGGCGGGCACGGCGCCGGCCGAGCTCGGTCCCGAGGTCCTTTCCGCGCCGCGGCCGATGCCGCGGTGGAAGAGGCGAGTTCTGGTGACGGGCGCCTCGGGAATGCTCGGCACGGACCTGGTTCCCGTCCTCGCGGGAGCGGGCTGCGAGGTCTTCGCACGGCCCAAGTCGGACCTGGACGTCACCAGCGCCGAGTCCGTCGCGCGCGCTTTTCGAGACATCCGTCCCGAGGTCGTCGTCAACTGCGCGGCCTTCACGAGGGTCGACGCCTGCGAGACCGACGAGGCCGCCTTCGCCGTGAATGCCGGCGCGGTCGAGATCCTGGCCGGTCAGTGCCTGACGCATTCGGCGCGGCTGGTCCAGATCTCGACGGACTTCGTCTTCGACGGTTCCAAGACCTCGCCCTATCGCGAGGAGGATGCGCCGGCGCCGCTCTCGGCCTACGGGCGATCGAAGCAAGAGGGAGAGCAGGCCGCCCTGCGCGTGCCGACGGGTCTTGTCGTGCGCGCTTCGTGGCTCTTCGGGCGCGGCGGGTGGAATTTCGTCGAGGCGATCCGAAAGCAGATCGACGACGGAAGGCGGCGGCTCGCCGTGGTCCAGGACCAGCGCGGCCGGCCCACCTCCACGACCGACCTTTCCGAGGCGATCCTGGCGCTTCTCGAGCGGGCGGCCGTCGGGATCTACCACTTCGCCAACCGCGGGGAAGTGTCCTGGCTCGAGTTCGCCAGGGAGATTGTCGCGCTCTCGGGCTTCCCGGAAGTGGAGGTCGCGCCGATCGACTCGGCGACCCTGGGGCGGCCCGCCAGGCGGCCCGCATACTCCGTTCTCGACACCGGCAAGTATGAGCGGGTCACCGGCCGGTCGATCCGCCACTTCCGCGAGCCTCTGGCCGAGTACCTCGCGGGCCGCGAGATTCCCGGCGCGTGAAGATCTCCTCCTCCGAGTGGAAACGCAAGGCGGTGCACGCCGGCGTGGGCTTCTTCGCCCTGGCGCTGCGCTGGCTGACCTGGGAGCAGGCCGCCCTGGGCGCGCTCGCGGCGCTCCTTTTCAACCTCTTCGTCATGCCGCGGATCGGGCGCGGGATCTATCGGGACGCGGCGAGCCGGCGGGACGTGGGAATCGTGGCCTATCCGGCAATGGTGCTCCTGCTCCTCCTGCTCTTTCGCGGCAAGTACCTGCCGATCGCCGCGGCCGTCTGGGCCATGATGGCCTTCGGCGACAGCGCGGCGTCGGTCTTCGGCCGCCTGGTGGGCGGGCCGCGCCTTCCCTGGAACCCGGACAAGACATGGATCGGGCTCTTCTCCGATTGGGCCTTCGGCGGGTTCGCTGCCGTGTTCTTCTTTCGGTTCGTCTCTGGCCGGCCTCTCGAGCCCGAGGCGGTCGCGATCCTGATGGCGGGCGCCGGCCTCTTCGCCTTTCTCGAGGCGGTTCGGTCGGGTCTCGACGACAATCTGGTTCCCGCGCTGCCGACGGCGTTCTTTCTCGCCTGGGTCGCGACGGCCTCGCCGGCCGGAGCGCCGCCCGGAAGACCCCTGTGGGCTCTTGCGCTCGGCGTCAACGCCGCGGTCGCCGCGGCCGCCTACTTCGCCGGCGCGGTCTCCCGCTCGGGAGCCGTGGCGGGAGCGGCCGCGGGAGCCGTCACGCTCGCCGCCGGCGGTTGGGGCGCGTACGCCGTGCTGTGGTGCTTCTTTCTCGCGGGCACGATCGCCTCCCGGTGGGGCTACGGGGAGAAGGAGAAGAGGGGAACGGCGCAGGGCCGGCGAGGCCGTCGCGGGTCTGAGCACGTGGCGGCCAACTGCCTGCTCGGGACGCTGATCGCCGTTCTCTCGCCGTTCCAGGCGAAGTGGGGAATCCCCTTTGCGGCCTGCTTCGCGGCGGCGCTCGCCGATACGCTCGCGACGGAATTCGGAAGCCTCTACGGGAAGCGCGCCTTCTCTCCGGTCGGCGGCGGCGCGCTTGCCGTCGGCACGCCGGGCGCCGTCTCCTCGCCGGGACTTCTGGCGGCGGCGGCCGGCGCGGCGCTGATCGGCCTGGCGGGAGCGGCGACCGGCCTCATCCCCGTTGCGGCCGTGTGGGTCGTCGGGGCCGCCGGATTCTGCGGAGCGCTGGCCGAGAGCGTGGCCAACGACCTCGGACGGCGTTTCGGTTACCGGCTCGACCACGAGTTCGCAAACGCCCTGAACACCTTCGTCGGCGCCGCCGTGGCGGTCGAGATCGTGGCGAGCCTCGCGAAGGGCTCGGTTTACATTCCCGTGGAAGGATGAAGCGCTACCTGCGCCTCGCGCGGCCCTTCACTCTGCTGCCGCCGCTTCTGGGCATCGTTTCGGGAGCCGTCTGCGCCTTCGGGTCCGCGCACAACCCGGACCCGGCGCGCCGGGTGACGTGGGCGGTCGTCCTGACGGTGGCCCTCGGCTCGCTGTGCGCCTCGGCCATGAACGCCGCCTCCAACATCGTCAATCAGATCGCGGATCTCGAGATCGATCGCGAGAACAAGCCGGAGCGGCCGCTGGTCACGGGGGAGATCTCGATCGAGAGGGCGTGGGTCGCCGCGGCGACCCTCTACGCGCTCGCCATCGTGCCGACCTGGATCGTCGTGCCCTATCCGTACGAGACGCTGGCGCAGCGCATCGGCGCCCCCCTGCACCTGCATGCCGCGTTCTTCATCTACTGGCTCGGGGCGCTCGCGACGTTCGTCTACTCGTTTCCCTCTTTCGGGCGCACCAAGCGCCACTGGCTGGCGGCCAACGTCACGATCGCGATTCCCCGGGGCGGCCTGCTCAAGGTGGCCGGGTGGGCGTTCGTCGCCTCGGTCGCCGTCTGGGAGGCCTGGGCGATCGGCGGGATCTTCGCTCTCTTCCTGCTCGGCGCCACGTCGACCAAGGACTTCTCCGACATGGAGGGAGACCGGGCGCACGGCTGCGTCACGCTTCCGATCCGTTTCGGGGTCGGAAGGGCGGCCCGGATGATCGCGCCGTTCTTCGTCCTGCCCTGGCTGCTGATCCCGATCCTCGCCTGGGTGCCGGATCCGCGGAACCCGTCGGAGCCGCTGCTGACCGGAAATCGGATCCTGCTCACCGCCCTGGGAGTCCTGCTCGCCGCCTGGGGCGCCTACGCGGCGCGGCTGCTCCTGAGGAACCCGGACGAGCTCGCTTCGACCGAGAACCATCCCGCCTGGACGCACATGTACCTGCTCATGATGGCCGCCCAGGCCGGCTTCGCCCTGGCGTATCTCTTCTAGGTCCCGATCTCTTCGGAGGCCGTCGCACGAAAGTGCCACGCGATGCGAAATGCGTCGGCGTTTCCCGGCGTTACAATATGGCGGAAGCCATATGACAAGCCCCGCGACGGCGCCGTTGCTGCCGCCGCCCCTTGAGGAGCCCGAGGGCCACCGGGTGACCTGGAGCGGCCTGACCCTGACGTTTCGTGAGCGGACTCTGAACGCTCTGGTGCGCCGCGCGGTCGGAGAGATCCCGGAATTGCACGATCTGCGGATCGAGGTGACGCCGGGCGAGCTCGCGGCGACCGTGGTCGTTCATCGCTTCGGCGTTCCGCTCTCGGCCAGGGCGACCGTGTCCCAGTTGCGCCTGAAGGACGGCTTCCTGGCGTTCGTGCTCGACCGCGTGCAGGCGCTTTCCTTCATCCCGATCCCCGACCAGCTCCTGACGTACCTGGTCCAGAAGGCTCCCTCCGGCCTGCTGACCTATTACCGGGAAGACCGCATCATGGTGATCAACCTGAACGAGTGGATGCCGCCGGGTGTGGACCTCTCGCTCGAGCG
>JBLMXY010000045.1:0-36824 GCA_050257975.1 Acidobacteriota bacterium | reverse complement strand
AGGAAGCGCGACGACGGCGATGCGAGAGCATCGTCGAGGAGCGATGACGCCGCAGATGGCCCCGCGCCGCCGTAACCCGAAGGGTGGCCGGCACTTTGCCGGCGCCCGCGAGGAAGGGACGCTGGAACCATTGGTCGCGTCCCGGGACGGGCGCCGCATGCAGAGTGTCGGACACGACACCCGCATCCATTTTTCAGCACCCTGCTAGGCGACAGGGGACCGTCCGGGGGCTCCGCCGGCCGCGGCTACCAGTTGGCCGCGACGCAGTACTTCCCGCGGCATTCGAGGAATCGGGCGGCGGGCTGCGCCTTCTCGAAGTCGGCCCGTTCGCGGGCGCGAAGGAGGACCACGAGGCGGTCTCCGGATCCCCATCGAGCCCAGAAGCGGGAGCGGGTCCAGAAGATCTCCTCCCGGCGCTCGCGGCTCAACCACTGGTCCTCGAGCTCGCCCCGGTAATCGGCCAGGGGAACGAGGCGGCGCAGGCGCCACGGGAAAGTCTGCACGTAGCACCGGTACGAAACGATCCGCGCGCCGGGCATGCTCGAGGCGGAGCGTTGCGCCGCGTCGGCGAGCGCCGGGAGGTCCGTCGTCATCGCCAGGCGCGGCCATGCGAGGCCGAGGACGACGAAGAGCCCGGCCCAGCCGAGTCCCATCCCGACCAGCGCGCGGTCGGGACCTCGCGCCCGCAGGCTCCAGGCCGCGCCCGCGAGCAGAGCCGCTGAGCCCGCGAGGCAGAGCGCCAGGAGTCCCGACTCCGCGATGGCGCCGCGCACGTCGGGAGCAAACGCAAGGGCCGCGAGGAACAGGGCGACCAGCGCGGCATGCCAGCGCCAGGGGACCGCCGAACCGCCGGAAAAGCCGAGCCCCCGGGCCGCGAGGGCGGCGGCCGCCGGAAAGGCCGGAAAGATGTAGGGAGGAAGCTTGCTCTGCGAGATCGAGAAGAAGACGAGCACGACCGAAAACCAGATCAGGAAGAAGAGCGAGACCGGATCGCGCCGCAGGCCTTCCCGCGCGCCGCGGAAGAAGAAGGGCAGCCCCGGCAGGAACCCGGCCAGAAAGAGGGCGGCGAAATAGTAGATCGGCCCGGGGCGGCTGGCGGCGGGCGTGGAGAACCTCTGGAAGTGCTCGCGCACGAAGAAGAACTGGAGGAAGCCCGGGTTGGCGCGCTCCGCGAGCAAGGGCCAGGGGGCGGCCACCGCGGCGAATGCGATCGGGCCCGGAGAGAGCAGCAGCGCCCGGAGCGACCGCAGGTTCTTCGTCGCGAGCGCCCAGAAGAGCAGGACGCCTCCGGGGAGCACGATCGCGATGAGGCCCTTGGACAGGAATCCCGCGCCCGCCAGCGCCCCAGCGGCCGCGGCGAGCCCGGCGGCCGGCCGGCCCGCCGCCGCCCGGCGGAGCACGGCGAAGGCGCAAAGCAGCGTGGCCGTGAAGAAGAACGTCAGCACGCCGTCGGTCAGGTTGGTGCGGGCGCACGCGAAGCCGAAGGGCGCCGCGAGGAAGAAGATTCCGGCGGAGAGGCCCTGGTCCCGCCCGCTCAGGCGGGCGACGGCCCAGGCGAGGAGCAGCGCCGTCGCCGTGCCCGCCAGGCGCGTGGGCAGCCGTGCGGACCAGGGCGTCTGCCCGAAGAGGGCGAGGGAAGCCGCGTTGGCCCAGTAGAGCAGGGGAGGCTTCTCGAAGTAGGGGACGCCGTTCAAGCGCGGCGTGACGAAGTCTCCCGCGGCGAGCATCTCGCGCGGGATCTCGGCGTAGCGCGCCTCGTCCGGCTCGGCGAGGAAGGAGCCGGGGGGCTCGAGCCAGACGGCAAAGAGGAGCGCGAGAAGCGCCGCGGCGAGCAGCGGCTCGCCGCGCCGGCGTCCCGTCGCGCCTTGCGCGGCGAAGCCTCCTTGCGGGATGGCCACTGGCTGCACCCGGTTCCGTTCCGGCCGCGTCGCGCGGCCGCTCCTACCGCCCGGTTCGGACTCGAACCCGGTAGGTCAGCCGGACCTCTCCTCCGGCCGCCACCGGGACGGGAAACTCGACCACGCGCGCGCTCTTCTGGCTCGCGGGCACGGACGACTCGACCAGGCTCCAGTCGCCCGGGAAGCTGTCGCGCACGATTACGGTGGCCGCGTCGGTCTTGCGGCTGGCGATGGTCACTTCCCAGGCCGACTCGCTCTCGCGGGGGCCGGTCTGCGTGAAGCTGGTCTGGCGGCGCCGGGCGGTCAGATCGAACGCCTCCGAGCTCTCGACGTCGAAGTCGGTCTTCTCCGGGATGTGGCCGATTCGGTCCTCGCCGGCGAAGACGGAGCCGGCGTCCACGTAGATGCGGACGACACCGGCGGGCAGGGCCGCGGCGAGCTTCCTTGCGCCGACCCGGTAGATCACCGCGACCGGGACGGTCTGGCTCTCCGCGTTCTCGCCGAACCAGTAGCTCGTGCGCGCGACGTAGCGCTTCTCGATCGGGACCTCCGCGTTCTCGGCGAGCCGGAACGCGGCGCGGCCCGGAGCGAGGCGCCCCGGGGAAGCGACCTCGTACATCCGCGACTCGGAGACCGGCTGGGAGGCCTCGACGCCTCCGGCGACCAGCGCCTGCGCCTGCATCGGCGCCACGCGCGGAGCGGGCGCCGAGGCGACGCGCAGGACCCCCGCGAGAAGTCGCAACCGGGCGGGCGCGAACGCGACCCCGCTGCGGTTGTCGATCGTGAACCATCCCTCCAGGCGCCCCGACTTCTCATCGGGGGCGAGCGTCAGGGCGTAGTTGGCCTGCCAGTCGATGTCGGAGACGAGGTAGCGCGATTTGAGCGCGCGCTCGCCGGCCCTCTCGCTCGAAAGGCGAAGAGTGACTCGCCCGGGGCCGGCGGCCGGGCCGAGGAGAACCAGCCGCGCGCCGGGCTCGCCGTAGACGAGGCCGTTGTCTTCGCGGAAGAGGATCTGGTCCGGCGTCGCGCCGGAGACGGCGACGACCTCCGCCTCGACCGAGCCGGCGCCGCCGGGACGCTCGACGCGCACGCGCTTGCCGACGAGGTCCACGAGCAGGCCCGCGGAAGGAAGCGGCGCGGAGAGCCCCAGCAGCCGCACCGCGGCCTCCGGCGCGTTGGTCAGACTCCAGGTCTCCGTGCGCGCGGAGGAAGGCACGCCGGTCCAGACGAGCGAGACCTCCCCGGCCGGCAGGTTGGCGGACCGCGTCTCGCTGACGACCGCGACGTTCTGATTGGTGACGACGATCTCCTGCCGCGCGACGGCGCCCGCTTCGACTTCGGCCGGGGACGGGGCGGCGAACGCTCGGACGGCGGCCGCTCCGAACAGGAGGAGGCCGCGGAGAAAAGCGAGGGAAGGCCGCATCGGGGACCTCCTTGGAGGCTGGAGTTTACTGCGTCGCCTCGCCCGCGGGCCCGCGCGCCCGGCGGCCGCGCGGAATGCCCGTGCTAACATTCGCGCCGCTTTGTCGGCGGAAAACCGCGCCCGTTGGGCTCTCGTGCTCGGCGCCTCCTCCGGTTTCGGGGAGGCCTGCTCGATTGCCCTGGCGCGCGCCGGCTGGAACGTCTTCGGCGTGCACCTGGACCGCAAGGCCACGCAGGCCAACGCCGATCGGATCGTCGCCGAGATCGCGTCGAGCGGGCGCAAGGCCGAGTTCTTCAACGTCAACGCCGCCGACGCCGAGCGGCGGGCCGAGGTCGTCTCCGCGATCGCGAAGACCTGCGGCGCCGAGCCGCCGGAGTCGCGCGTCTCGGTCATGCTGCATTCGCTCGCCTTCGGCACGCTCAAGCCGGCCTTCGCCGAGAGCCGCGAGGCTTCGCTCACGAAGGCGCAAATCGAGATGACCCTGGACGTCATGGCGAACTCGCTCGTCTACTGGGCGCAGGACCTGGTCTTCGGAGACCTCTTCGCGCCGGGGGCGCGCATCTTCGCGATGACCTCGGCCGGCGGCCACATCGTTTGGCCGGCCTACGGGGCCGTCTCCGCCGCCAAGGCGGCCCTCGAGTCGTACGTGCGCCAGCTCGCCGTCGAGCTCGCCCCGCGCCGCATCGCGGTCAACGCCCTGCGGGCGGGCGTGACCGACACGCCGGCCCTGCGCAAGATCCCCGGCAACCAGGAAATGATCGATCGCGTCCAGAAGATGCATCCGGCGGGGCGGTTGACCACTCCCGGCGACGTCGCGGGCGCGCTGGTGACGCTCTGCAATCCCTCCTGCGGCTGGATCAGCGGAAACGTCATCGGCGTGGACGGAGGCGAGGACGTGGCGGGGGGCCGATGAGCCGGCCGACGGCCGACCGTCCAGACCCCGGATCCCCCACCTCCAGCTTCCCATCCCAGACCCGGAGCCCGGCCGACGTCTTCGAGTTCGTCAAGGAAAAGGCGGGCATCCGGGAGTGGCTCCTGCGGCCAAACGGCCTCCGGCTCCTGCTCGTCTCGAACCGGGTCGCCCCCGTCGCGACGTTCGCGGTCGTCTACCACGTGGGCAGCCGCAACGAGGCGGTGGGCCACACGGGAGCCACCCACCTGCTCGAGCATCTGATGTTCAAGGGAACGCCCGAGTACCGCAGGGAAAAGGGGACCGGAATCGCGAGCGTGCTCGAGGCGCTCGGCGCCCGGTTCAACGCGACGACCTGGTTCGATCGGACCAACTACTACGAGACGATTCCCTCCGACCGGCTGGAAATCGTCTTGAAGCTCGAGGCGTCGCGGATGCGCCGGTCGCTGATCCTCGACGAGGACCGCGCTCCCGAGATGACCGTGGTGCGCAACGAGTTCGAGCGCGGAGAGAACTCGCCGTTTCAGGTGCTCTACAAGCACTCCTTCGCGACCGCCTTCCGGGAGCACCCCTATCACCACCCGACGATCGGTTGGCGCAGCGACATCGAAGGCGTGACGACGGCCCGGCTCAAGGAGTTTTACGACGTCTTCTACCACCCGAACAACGCCACGGCCATGCTCATCGGCGACTTCGAGGAGCCGGAGGCCCTCGCCCTGATCGCGCGCCACTTCGGCGACATCCCTTCCTCCTCGAGGCCGATTCCGCGCGTCTACACCGTGGAGCCGCCGCAGGAAGGCGAACGGCGGTTCCTCGTGCGGCGAACCGGCCAGGTCGCCTGGGTGGCGCTCTCCTGGCGGTCGGTCGAGGCGGCCCACCCGGACACGCCGGCGCTCGCCGTGCTCGGCAACGTGCTCGGCGGCGGCCTGACCTCGCGTCTCTACCAGGCCCTGGTCGAGAAGAGCCTCGCCCTCTCGGTCACCGTCGTGCCGTGGCAGCTGCGGGACCCGGGCCTCTTCTCGGTCTTCGCTCCCGTGCGACCGGGGGTCGAGCCGGCCGTCGTGGAGGCGGCGATCCGGGAGGAGATCCGAAGGGTCGCCCTCTCCGGGGCCACGGAAGGCGAGACGAAAAAGGCGCGAACCCAGATCGAGGCCGAGATCATCTTCGACCGCGACTCGACCGACCAGATCGCCGCGTCCCTCTCGGAGGCGATCGCGGTGGCGGGCTGGGAGTGGTACGTGGACTACCCGCGGGCCGTCACGAGCGTGGCGCCCGAAGACGTGCGGCGCGTCGCCGCCGCGTATCTTCAGGACGACGCCCTGACGGCCGGCCTCTTCCTTCCGCGGGAGGCGGGCGGGGAGGCCGGGGCGGCCGAGCCGCCCGGCCCGGTCGAGGAGGCGACGCCCTGACGGCGACGGGCGGGCCCCCGCCGGCGGCCCGGCGGCGGGCCTCCTTCGTCGAGAGCGTGCGCCGGCGCGCGCTCTCCAACGGCGCGGAGCTGTTCGTTCTCGAGAATCACTTCAATCCGACCCTCGCGCTGTCCGGATCGCTGTCGGCGGGGCACCTGTTCGCTCCCGCCGGGCGGCGCCTGGTGGCCGCGATCACCGCGGGGGAGCTCGCCAAGGGGACGTCGCGGAGGACGAAGCTCGAGATCGCCGAGGAGCTCGAGAGCCGGGCGGCCTCGCTCTCCTTTGCGTGCGACGCCTCGGATCCGGTCGGCCTGGACATCGGCGGCTCCGCCCTCTCGCGCGACACGGACGTGCTGCTCGATCTTCTGGCCGAGATCCTGCGCGAGCCGGTCTTCCCGCTGGAGGAGCTCGCGAAGGAGAAGAAGCGCCTGGTCGGCGCCATCCGGCAACAGCAGGATCAGACCTCCGCGCGCGCCTACGAGGCCGCGATGCGGCGGATCTACCCGGCGGGGCATCCATTTCACCGGCAGTCCGGGCCGGAGCGCATCGCGATCGTGGAGTCGTTGACGCGCGAGGAGCTCGTCCGCCACTACGAAGAGCGTTACGGCGGCGCGACGCTGCGGCTCGTCCTGGTCGGCGACGCGGACGCCTCGAAAATTCTGGACGGTCTCGAAGCCCGGTTCGGCTCCTGGCGCGCCGGTCCCTCCACCCCGATCCCGGCCGTGCCGGTTCCCCGGGCGAGCCCCGGCCAGGAGGTCGTCCGCATGCCCGACAAGGCGAGCGCGGACGTCGTCCTGGCCGAGCCCTCCACGCTGACGCGGACCGACCCGGAATACGTGGCCTGCATCCTCGCCAATTCGGCGCTCGGCCAATCGGCCCTGACGTCGCGCCTGGGCGTCCGGGTCCGCGACACGGAAGGCTTGACCTACGGCATCCACTCGAGCTTCTCGGCCACGCATCTGGCCGGGCCGTTTCTGGTCAGCCTGACGGTCCGCCCGGACAGCCGAGATGCCGCCGTCGCCTCGACCCTCGATGAGGTCTCGCGGTTTCTCCGGGAGGGGATTACGGAGAGGGAGCTCGCCGACGAGAAGAGCTCGCGGGCGGGAAAGTTCAAGGTCGACCTCGCTTCCAACGCGGGAATCGCCGACGCGATCGATTCCGCCGTGTATTACGGCCTCGGCGTCGAGTACCTGGATCGCTTCCCGGCGCTGGTCGAGGCCGTGACCCGGGAAGAGGCCAACGCGGCCTTCGCGCGGCGCGTCCATCCCGACTGCTTCACGCTCGTCTCGGCGGGTTCCTTCCCGTGACGGAGTTGTGAAACAATGAACCGAGCAAGGAGGCTCTGATTCCCAGACACCCCCAGTACCGCAAGCCGATCCGACGACGCCCCGGTGAAGCGCCTCCCACCCACCGCGTGACCCTCTACTCCGAAGCGCCGCTGCGGGAGGGCCCGGCGCCCGACGGGCGGACGTACTTCCGGGCGCGGCTCGATTCGGAGCCGGCTCCGGAGTGGATGCGCGCCTACCGGGCCGGCCTGCTCGGCGTGACGCCGGAGGATCGCGACGCGGTCCTTCGCTTCGAGTTTCAGGGAGACAGCGTTCGTTTCGCGGCGCAGGAATCCGAGGTCGGGCGCCTGCGCAAGGTTCTGGAGCGCCGGATCGAGGCCGTCAACACCATTCTGTCGGGCGGCCGCGGCCCCGCGGGCGGGCGCTAGGAGAGAGCCTCCCGGGCTCGCGGTCTCTACCTCGGCAGGCCCCTGGGTGGCGCCGGCTCGGCCGGCTCCTCCCATCGCAGTTTGCGGTAGTCGAGCTCGTCGAGCTCCCGCCGGCCGAACTTGACCACGTCGAAATAGGGCGAGAGATCGAAGTCCCGGGGGACGCAGAGCGTGGGATGGCGGGCGAGCCAGAGCCCGCTGTAGGCGCGCCGGGTCGGGCGGCCGAGGACCCGCTGCCGGATCCGGGAGCCGATTGTCCGGGGGCGCTCCCGCGAGGGCACCGGCAGGATGGGAAAGCGCACCCGGGCGAACGCCTCGGCGAGAAGGGTCGAGCAGATCGTCTCGGTCGCGAGACCGCTTCCGAAGTGCAGGGCGTCGTCCCGCAGGGGCGGCGGGATCAGGTGGAACGGCAGCAGGTAGCGCGTCAGGTCGAGGAAGTTTCGGCGGTCGTACGTGTGGCCCACGCGCGAGAGGACGTAGTCGATGACGATCTCCCGGTCCCTCGGCGTCAACCCCACCGGCCGGCAGATGCGCACGTTGAAGTCGGTGTACTTGATCAGGGGCGAGACGATCACGCCCTTGTCGACGAGCGCTTCGACGATCAGGAAGCGAGCTTCCCGCCCGAACCGCCGGAGGGTCTCGCGGCGCGTCGCCTCGTCGCGCCGAAGCAGGGCGTCGCCGACGTACAGCGCGCTGTGGGACCAGAAGGACTGGGTCAGGTACTTGACCGCCTCCGAGACGCGCTGGTCCCCTTCGACGAGGAGCACGTCGCCCGGCTCGATGCGGGCCTTGAGCTTCTGCGGGTCGTTGAACACGAACCGGCGGTAGCGGCGGCGCGGCCGGGTGATCTGCTCGAGGAACCAGTCTGCCAGCCACCGGCGTGGCGAGCGCATGGAGCGAGTCTACGTCAGGCTAGTCGCGCTTGTAGAGAAACGCGCTCTGCTCGAGTCTCGGCCCCTTCGCATCGCAGACGGCGAACTGGTTGGGCCGGATCAGGCCCCTGGGGTTCTTGAAGCCGCTCCACATCGCGGCGCTCGCGTAGCGGGCGTCCTTGGTCACGACGTAGTAGTGGAGATCGAACTTCGGCCGGCCCTTTTCGTCGCGCTTCTGGTCGGTCGAGAGGCGGTCGACGCGCTTCAAGGTCTCCAGGCAGGCCTCCTCCGGAGGCTTTCCCTGGCGGATGAGCTCCAGGATCGTGTGCGCCCCGACGACGCGGATGTTCCCCTCGCCCCAGCCGGTCGAGCCCGCCGCGCCCACGTCGTTGTCCACGTAGAGGCCGGCGCCGATGATCGGGGAGTCGCCGACGCGGCCGGGGATCTTGAAGAAGAGGCCCGAGGTCGTGGTGACGCCGGCCAGGTCGCCGCTCGAGGTCACGCAGTCGCAGTTGATCGTGCCCTGCGGCCGGAAGTCTTCGTCGCCGTACTTGTCGATGTACCAGAGGATGTCGGGATCCGTGGCCTCGGCCGCGGTGGGGAGCCAGTCGTCCTTGCCGGACAGGTTCTCCTTCCAGTAGAGCCAGATCTTCCGAGAGCGCGGGGTCAGAAGGTCCGTCTCCTCGAAGCCGTGCGCTTTCGCGAAGCGCAGCGCCCCCTCGCCGACGATCATGACGCGGTTGGTCTGCTCCATGACGAGCCGCGCCACGCGCGAGGGATTCTTGATGTTGTGGATCGCGGCGACCGCGCCCGACTTCATGATCCGGCCGTCCATGACGGAGGCGTCGAGCTCGACGACTCCTTCCTCGTTCGGGATGCCGCCGTAGCCGACGGTCACGTCGTTCGGGTCGTCCTCGACGAGGTTGACTCCCGAGACGACCGCCTCGACGGGATCGCCTCCGGAGGCGAGGATCTGGTAGGCCTTCTCGACGCTCTTGATGCCGTTGGCCGAAGAGATGACGAGGGGGCGAGAGCCGGCGGAAGGCTTCGCGGCCGGCCCCTTGAGCCGCGCGGCCACCGGCAGGATCGCCGCGCTCTTGATCAGGTCTCGCCGGGTCGCTCCGCTCATGGTCCTTCCCCGAATCCTGACCCCTGGACCCTGGCCCCTGCCTTACTCGTCCGGAAGCTCGGGCTCCTCGGGGATCTCCCGCTTGGTCCCCGGTGCGAGCAGATCCATGACGAGGTCCGGGAGGGTCTCGGAGAACTGGCTGCGCGGCATGACGCGCGTCACGCCGGCCGACTCCGCGTCCCGGGCGAGCTTCTGGTCCACGTGCGAGAGAAAGCCGATGATCGGCAGGTCGCGCGTCCTCGGCTCCTTGCGCAGGCTCTGCACGGCGGCCAGCACCTCGCCGTTGGCCGAGAGCTCGATCAGCAGGGCGGCGGCGTCCTCTTCGCCGAGGACTCTGGGGAGGCCCCGGAGGTCGGTGAAGCAAACCGGCACGTTCAAATGCCGCGCCGTCGCTTCGATCTTCGAGCGGAAGAAGAGATCTTCCACGCAGGCCACAATCGTCTTGCTCATCGGTTGGCGGGGAATTGTATTACGCCGCGGATCCGCCGATCAGGGCATCGCCGCGACGCGGCGGAAGTAGTCGGCGAACGCGGCCATCCCGCCCGCCGCCTGCGCCCAGTCGTAGTTCTCGTTTGGCGCGTGGTAGCCGTGCTCCGGCAAGGACAGGCCGAGGAAGAGGACCGGCGTCTTGAGGACCTTCTCCATCGAGAGGACCGCGCCGATCGAGCCCCCCTCCCGGACGAAAACCGGCTCCCTGCCGAACGCGAACTTGATCGCGCCCCGGATCGCGTCCGCGTACGGGCCGGTGGTCTTGCCCTGGTAGGAGGGCAGAGCGTGCTCGGCCGAGACTTTCACGTCCGGGTTCTTCGAGCGGACGAAGGCGGTGACCAGCTTCACGATCTTCTTCGGGTTCATGTCGGGGACGAGCCGGCACGAGACGATCGCGGTCGCCTTGGGGGGGATCACGGTCTTGACGCCCGGGCCCTGGTAGCCGCCGGCGATTCCGTGCACTTCGAAGGTGGGCATCATCCAGATGCGCTTCATGACCTCCAGCGAGTCCTCGACGCGCAGCCTCTTGTAGAGGTGGTCCTTCTTGAACCCGGCGACCGTGAAGCCGCTCTTTCGCAGATCCTCGAGCTCCCGGCGAGTCGGCGCCACGACGTCGGCGTAGAAGCCGGGGATCTTGACGCGCCCCGTCTTGCCGTCCACGCACTCGGAGATCAACTGGCACATTTCCGCAACCGGGTTGCGCGCCGCGCCGCCTGCCGTGCCGGAGTGCTGATCGGTCTGGCCGGTCTGGAGCTCGAACCGGAATCCCTGCAGGCCCCGCAGGCCGGCCGGCTGCGCGGGCCGCGAACGCGAGACCCAGACCGTGTCGGAGACCACGATGGAATCGGTCGCGAAGGCCTTTGCCTGCTGGCGGATCGTGGTCTCGAAGTTCGGAGAGCCGATCTCCTCTTCGAACTCCCAGAGGAAGTGAATGTTGGCCGGAACGCCGTTCTCCCAGGCATAGCGCGCCCCGAAGAGCGCCGTGATCGCCGGGCCCTTGTCGTCCGTCGTGCCCCGGGCGAAGTAGCGGTCCCCCTGCTTGACGAAGTCGAAGGGAGGAGTCTTCCAGTCGTCGCCCTCGGCGGGCTGGACGTCCAGGTGGTTGTAGACGGTCACGGTGGGAAGGTCCTCGCCACGGTCGAAGCGGCCGTGGACGATCGGATGTCCGGGCGTCGAATAAAGCGTCGCCTTCGCACCAAAGGACTCGAGCATCGCGACGGCGAAGTCGGCGGCCCGCCGCACTTCGGCCTTGCGGTCCGGCTCGACCGAAACACTCGGGATCTCGACGATCTTCTCGAGCGCCTGCTCGAATTCGGCGCGCTTGTCGGCGGCGTACGCCTGAAGGCTCTCCCGGGAAAAAACGTCGGCCATGGGGATCTCCTCCGCGGCTACTTCTTCTTCGCGATGCGCCGGGCCGGCTTGCGGCCCGCTTTCCTCTTCGCGGCGGGCGCGGGCTTCTTCCTGGCGGCGGGTCTTGGCGCCGCCGCCGGTTTCTTGGCCTTCGGGGCGGGCGCGGCCTTGGCGGGAGTCCCGGCGGCCTTGGCGTGCTTGGCGCGCGCGAGCTTGCGCGCCTCGGCCGCGGCCTCCTTCTTCTGGCGCGCCTTTTCCGCGGCTTCCCGCTCGATCTCGGCGAGCTTGCCGGACAGCTCCTGCTCGGTCACCAGTACCGCCTGCGGCAGCCTCTTCTTGACGATGTCCAGCCGGTCGTCCGGAACCCGAAGCAGGTAGAGCGGCGTCTCCCGCGTCTCCTTGGCCTTGGCGAGGTAGTCGGCCGTCTCCAGGCAGTGCGAGGGGGCGAGCGAGAAGTCGATGGCGATCGCGAACGGTTTCTCCTTCTTGGCCACCTCGTGGAACCCGGGCCAGCGGGGCTCGGCGGCCACGACGCGAGCGCCGCTCCGGGAGAGCTTCTGGAGGCGCGCCTCGCGGTCGGGGGTGTCGAAGTGCAGATACAGGACGCTCATAGGGTGTCGGACTATAGCAAGGGGAAGGTGGGAGTTATCAGTTATCAGTTGTCAGTTCCGGAACTGATCACTGAAAACTGAGAACCGATGACTGACCGTACGTCAGTCCTCCCGGTAGTGACAGCCTCTCGAGACGTGATTGTCCGAGGCCGCGCGGTGGATCGCCAGCGCCGTCTGGATCCCGTTTCGCAGGCCCAGCAGCGCGTCGGACATCGTGCCCCGGCGGTAGAAGTCCTCGATCTCGACCCGCAGCTCGGACAGAATCCGGCCCGCCCGTCCCAGCCGTTTTTCCGAGCGCAGTAGCCCCACGTAGTTCCACATCGTGTGACGAACGACCATGAAGTCCTGCGCGATCAGCGCCGGGTCGACGGGCTCGTGCTCGGGTTTCCAAGCGGGAACCGCGGGCAGCCGGATCGCCACCCGGGCCTCCCGGGCCGCCGCCTGGCCGGCCCTCCAGCCCCAGAGAAGCCCCTCGAGCAGGGACGTCGAGGCGAGCCGATTGGCGCCGTGGACGCCCGTGCAGGAGACCTCTCCGGCCGCCTTCAGGTGTGCGAGCGTCGTGCGCCCGTCTTCGTCCACCGCGACGCCGCCGCAGGAGTAGTGCGCGGCCGGAACCACCGGGACGGGGCCCGCGGTCAGGTCGAAGCCCTGCTCGAGACAGCGCCGGACGATGCCGGGGAAACGGCTGCGGATCCAGTCGGCCGGCTTGTACGAGATGTCGAGCAGGGCGTGGGTCTGGTCCCGCTCGAGCATGCGTTTGTGGATCGCGCGCGCCACGACGTCGCGGGGAGCGAGCTCGCCGGCCGGGTGCGCTTCGTGCAGAAACGGCTTTCCCGACGCGTCGGTGATCCGCGCTCCCTCGCCCCGCAGCGCCTCCGAGAGAAGCAGCCGCCCCTGCGGCGCGTAGAGCGCCGTGGGGTGGAACTGGATGTACTCGAGGTTCAGCAGCCGCGCGCCCGCGCGCCGCGCCATCGCGATGCCGTCGCCGCGGGACCCCTCCGGGTTGGTCGTGTGGAGGTAGACGCGCCCGAGGCCGCCCGTCGCGAGGATCGTCTCCCGCGCGAGCCGGGGCGTCACCTCGCCGCCCGCCTGCTCGAGAAGATAGGCGCCGATCACGGTGGGCGGCAGGTAGCGGTCGGTGTCCACCATCGAGTCGTGCGACAGGGTCAGCAGGTCGACCGCCGTGGCCCCGGTTCTCCACTCGATGTTCTTCTCCTTCCGGCATGCGGCGATCAAGGCCTGCTCGATCGGAATGCCCGTTTCGTCCTTGACGTGCAGCACCCGCGGGATCGCGTGGCCTCCTTCGAGCGTCCAGTGGAAGTCGCCGCCCTCGCGGTCGAAGGGCACGCCGAGCTCCTCGATGAGGAGCGTGCGGACCAGATCGGGCCCCTCCCGGGCGAGCCGCATCACCGCCTCGGGGGAGCAGAGCCCGTTGCCCGCCTTCTCGATGTCCGCGGCGAGGCTTTCGGGGGTGTCGCCGGGCGGCCGGCTCACGATTCCCCCCTGGGCGAAGAAGGTGTTGGAGGACTCGGGGTCCTCCGCGCGGGTGACCAGCGTGACGCGGGCGCCCGCCCGCGCGGCCGCCAGGGCCGCCGTGCAGCCCGCAACACCCGTGCCGAGGACCAGGACATCCGTCGCTTCGGAGCTCATGTCGGTTGGATCTCCAGCTCGAGCGAGATGTCGGCGGCCTCGACCGAGTGCGTGAGGGCTCCGACCGAGATCCGGTCGGCCCCGGCCTCCGCATAGGCGCGGACCCGGTCGAGCGTCATGTTTCCGGAGGCTTCGATCACGGGAGGGCGGGCGCCCCGGCGAGCCAGGGCGCTCCAACTCCGGACCGTCTCCGGCGTCTGGTTGTCGATCAGCACGATGTCGGCGCCGGACTCGAGCGCCTCGCGCAGTTCTTCCTCGCTCTCGACCTCGGCCTCGATCTTCATTCCGGAGGGCGCGTGCCGCCGCGCTTGCCGGACGGCGTCCGCGACGCCCCCCGAAAGGCGCCTGTGATTGTCCTTGATGAGGACCTGGTCGTAGAGACCGGCGCGGTGGTTGCAGCCCCCGCCGTCGGCGACCGCCATCCGGTCGAATGCGCGCAGCCCGGGAGCCGTCTTGCGCGTGTCGAAGATCCGGCAGCCCGTTCCGGCGACGGCGTCCACGTAGCGGCGGGTCGCCGCGGCGATCCCGCACATGCGCTGGAGGAGGTTCAGCGCCACGCGCTCGGCCGTCAGCAGCGCCCGGGCCCGTCCTCCGAGCCGCGCGAGCGTCGACCCGGCGACGGCGCGCGACCCCGCGAGCGCCTCGTCTTCCCAGACGAGATCCGGATCGAGCAGCGCGAAGGTCCGCCGCGCGACTGGCAAGCCCGAGACGATGCAGGGCGACTTGGCGAGCAGCCGACCCGCTGCGCGGGCGTCATCGGGGACCGTCCAGTCGGTCGTGACGTCGCCGGAGCCGACGTCCTCCGTCAGAAACTCGCGCAGCTTGCCGTCGAGCGCCGCACCCGAAAGAGGGATCATTCGGCGCGGAGGATAACCGAGTCGGCGCGCCCGTGCCCGGCGCCCCGCCGGGAGCTCCTTCCTACGGGCCGCGGCCTTCCTGGGATTGGGCGGCCGCCAACCCCTTCCGGAGGAGGTCTCGAAGCCGCGCCTGCTCCTCGGAAGCGAGCGCCGTGATCCAGGGCATGGGCTCGCGGAGCCGGGCCAGGATCTTCTCGCGCAGCTCGGCGCCCCGACGCGTCGTCTCGAGCAGCCGGACGCGGCGGTCCCGCGAGGCGGACCGCCTCACGAGCCGGCGGGCCTCCAGCTTGTCGACGACGCCCGTGACGTTTGCGGCGTCGCACGAGAGGGCCTCGGCGAGCACGCTCATCGGGATGCCGTCTCCGGGAGAGAGATTGCGAAGCGCCGCGAGCTGCTGCAGGGAGAGGCCGAACTCGCGGGCGATGGCCTGCGTCAGCCTCTTTTGCGCCATCAGGATCTCGAAGAGCGCTTCGGCGGCTTCCCGCGCCGGTGCGGAGGCGTCGCGTCCTGGCTCCTGCTCCGGGCGGGGGAGGGCGCCCGGCCCTGGCTTTGCGCGCTGCGGCACCGGACCATCCTGGCACGGATGGATGGTAATGACAATATTTTTATTTGACTACTTAAACTATTGTCACTATCCTGCGGCGCTGGCGGACGAAGGGATCTCGCGCGAGATCGGAGGCAAGAGGCCGAGAGCGCCCGGGTTGGATGGTGCGGCCGCTCGGGAATTGGTATAGGTGCCCGGGAACGCCCCGGGGAGCCGGCCGCGCGAGCCGCCCCTTTCGGCACCGACCTCGTTGCGCGACAGTGGGGAATTCCATGGCCGACACAAACAAGAGAAACGGCGGCTTCTGGCGGCGGCGATTTCTCCCGCTGCTCGTTTCGGTCCTCTTCGTCGCGGGCCGCGCCAGGGGCGAGACGATCCGCCTGTCGCTGAAGGAAGCCGTCGCGAGGGCGCTCTCGGACGGGACCGCCGCGCGCATTGCTTCCGAGCGGATCGACCAGTCGCGATTCGAGGCGCGGCAGGCGCGCTCGGCCTTGCTGCCTCAGGCCGGGGTCGAGACGGTCGGTTCGAATCAGTCGATCAACTTCGAGTCGTTCGGAATCACGCTGCCGGGTTTCCCGATCGTCATCCCCCCCTTCAGCTTCTTCGACGCCCACGCGCGCATCGCGCTCGAGGTCGTGGACGTGGCCGCTCGCAAGCGCTACGAAGCCGCCCGGCAGGGCGTCGTCGTCAGCCAGGCCGAGCGAGAGCGCGCCGAGAACGACGTCACGGCCGCGGTCGCGACGCTCTACGTGGCCCTGCAGAGCGCCGAAGCCAGTGTCGCGGCCGCCCGGGCGAATGTCGAGCTTTTCTCGAACCTCTCGGACCTCGCCGAGGACCAGTTGCGCGCCGGTGTGGCGACGAAGCTCGACACGACGCGGGCCGCAGTCGCCCTCTCGCGCCAGCGGCAGGTGCTGCTCGTGGCGCAGAACCGCCGCGAGGCCGCGCGTCTGGCCCTCCTGCACGCCGCGGGGGCGGACCAGTCTTCGGAGGTCGAGCTGACGGATCCCCTCGAGGAGCGGGACGAGAATCTCCCTTCCGCCGAGGAGGCCCTTCGCGCCGCGCGCGAGGGGCGCCCGGAGCTGCGCGCGATCGCGGAGCGACTGCGCGCCGTCCGGTACGCGACCGAGGCCGAGCGCGCCGAACGGCTTCCGAGGCTCGGCTTTCAGTTCCAGGGGGGATACAGCGGCTTTCATTTCAACGAGCTGTTCTGGACCCGGTCCGTTTCCGCGCTGGTCGCGGTCCCCGTCTTCACGGGGGGCCGAATCGCGGCGCGGATCGCGGAGTCGGAGTCGCGCGCGCGCGAGCTCGCGTTGCAGAAGACGGAGGAGGAGAGACAGGTCGAGGAGGAGGTCCGGCGGGCGCTTCTCGCCTGGCAGAGCGCGAAGAGCCGCGTCCAGGTGGCCCGCGAGAACGAGCGTCTGGCCCGGGAGGAGCTTCAGTTCGCGCAGGACCGGTTCACCGAGGGCGTCTCCTCCTCGATTGAAGTGGACAACGCGCAGAATTCGCTCGTCGCCGCGCAGCAGGACCGCATTTCGGCCCTCGCCGACCAGGAGCAGGCGCGGTTCGATCTGGCGCGCGCCACGGGGCGCATCCGCGAACTGGTGGCCGGCTCGTGAGCGAAGAAACGAAAGCGCAGGAGAGCCCGATGCAAGGCCCCGCCCGAGAGTCCAAGGAAATACCGCTGCGCCCGGCGCAGGCGCCCGTCTCGAAGCCGCGCGGGAAGATCCGGAGGCTCGTCGTGCTCGCCCTGCTGGCGCTGGCGGTCATCGCGGGGATCCTCTTTGGGATCCGGACGGTGGTCTTCTACCGCCACCACGTCGAGACCGACGACGCTCAAGTCGAAGCGCACATCGCGCCGGTGCTCCCGAAGGTCTCGGGATACGTCACGCAGGTGCTCGTCCAGGACAACCAGCATGTCGAAGCCGGACAGTTGCTCGTGCGCCTGGACGATCGCGACTACCGTTCGCGGATCGACACCGCGCGGGCCGCGCTCGAGAACGCGAAGGCCGCGGTCGCCGTGGCCCGGGCCAACGTCGAAGTGGCGCGCACGCAGACCGCGCGGACGGCGGCGGACCGCGCCCGGTACGCCCGGCTGCGCGAGAAGGAGGAGGTCTCGCAGCAGCAGTACGACGCCGCGAGAACGGCGGCGGAGGCTGCGACCGCGCAACAGGAAGCCGCCCGCCGGGCGGTCGAGGCGGCGCAGGCCCAGGTGGCGCAGAAGAAGGGGGACCTGGAGTACGCCGAGCTGCAGTTGGGCTACACGTCGGTCCCGGCGCCGGCGACCGGTGTCGTCTCGAAGAAGAGCGTCGAAGTGGGACAGTTCGTCCAGGCCGGGCAGCCTCTTCTCGCGATCGTCTCCGGGGGCGAGACCTGGGTCGTCGCCAACTTCAAGGAGACGCAGTTGAAGAAGATGCGCGTTGGCCAGCCGGTCGAGATCGACGTGGACGCCTATCCGAAGGCGGCCTTTCACGGGAAGGTCGAGTCGATCGCGGCGGCGACGGGCGCCAAGTTCGCCCTCCTGCCTCCCGACAACGCGACCGGCAACTTCACCAAGGTCGTGCAGCGGGTGCCCGTCAAGATCGTCTTCACCGATCCGCCCCGCGCTGACAAGCCGCTGCGCGCCGGGATGAGCGTCACCGCGATCGTCGCCGTCGATTGAACGGCCGCCGGCAGACGCGCGCATGACCGAAACGGGAGCCCGGAAATGGATCATCACGCTCACGGTGATCCTGGCCTCGGTGATCGAGCTGGTGGACACCTCGATCGTCAACGTGGCGCTGCCGCAGATGATGGGCAACCTCGGCGCCACGCTGGACGAAATTGCCTGGGTCATCACGGCTTACGTCGTCGCCAACGTGATCGTCGTTCCGATGACGGGCTTTCTCGCGGCGCTGTTTGGCCGCGTCAACTACTTCGCCGGATCGATCGTGCTCTTCACCGTGGCGTCGTTCTTCTGCGGCCACGCCACGAACATCTGGGAGCTCGTCGCCTTCCGCTTCATTCAGGGGATGGGCGGCGGCGCGCTCCTGTCCACTTCCCAGTCGATTCTCGTCGAGACGTTTCCTCCCGAGGAGCTGGGGCTGGCCAACGCTCTCTTCGGCCTGGGCGTCGTGGTGGGGCCCACGATCGGGCCCACTCTCGGCGGGTGGATCACGGACAACTACTCCTGGCCCTGGATCTTCTACGTGAACATCCCGATCGGCATCGTCGCGACGCTGCTGACGCTCTCCTTCATCCGCGAGGGCCGGCACGGGCGCGAGGTCGGATCGGTGGACTGGGCGGGGATCGGCCTTCTCGTCGTCGGGATCGGGTCGCTGCAGATCGTGCTCGAGCGGGGCGAGCGGGATGACTGGTTCGCGGCGCCCTACATCGTCGTGCTGTCGATCCTCTCCGGACTCGGCATCGTCGGATTCCTCTGGCGGGAGTTGACGGCGGAGCATCCGGTCGTGGACCTGCGCGTCTTTCGGGACCGGTCGCTCGCGGTCGGCACGCTCTTCACGTTCATCCTGGGCTTCGGCCTCTACTCCTCGGTCTTCATCTTCCCGGTCTTCGTCCAGAACCTGCTGGGCTTCACGGCGATGCAGACGGGACTGATCCTCCTGCCCGGAGGCATGGCGACGGCCTTCATGATGCCGATCGTGGGAAAGCTTCTCCAGAAGAAGGTCCCGGCGCAGCTGATGAACGCCCTCGGGTTCGTCTGTTTCTTCCTCTTCACGGACATTCTTTCCCGCTCGACTCTGGCCTCCGGCCAGCACGATTTCTTCTGGCCCCTGATCCTGCGGGGCATGGGGCTGGCCCTGCTCTTCGTGCCGCTGACCACGATGGCGCTCTCGGGACTCCGAGGCAAGGACATCGCTCAGGGCGCCGGCCTGACGAACATGATGCGACAGCTCGGCGGCTCCTTCGGCGTGGCCCTGATCGCGACCTACATCCAGAAGCGGTCCTGGAGCCACCGGCAGGGGCTCCTCGAGCACGTCTCGATCTACGACCCGGCGTTGCGGGAGCGATTCCAGGCGATCGTCGCCGGCCTGATGGCGAAGGGCTCGACGCTGGTCGAGGCGCAGCAGCAGGCCTACGGCGCCGTCGAGGGGATGGTCGCGCGCCAGACCTTCCTGCTGACCTACATGGACGCCTTTCGAGTCGTCGGCGTCTTCTTCCTCTGCTGCATCCCGCTGCTCCTTCTCTTCAAGCGGCGGAAGGGCGGCGAGGCCGGCGGCGCGCCCGTGATGGCGCACTGACGCGGGCGCAGACGGCCCGCCTCGCGCAGCGGACGGTCAGGACAGCTCGAGCATGCGCAGCAGCGGCTTCTCCGCCGCCGCGCGCAGGGGCTCGGGCAGGACGATCTCAGGACGCTCGTCGCGCAGGCACAGGTAAACCTTCTCGAGCGTGTTCAGCTTCATGAAGGGGCATTCGTTGCAGCGGCACCCGTTGTCGGGCGGAACGGGGATGTACTCGCGGTCCGGCGCGAGCTTCTTCATCTGGTGGATGATCCCTTCCTCCGTCGCGATCAGGAATCGCTTGCCCGGAGCGGTCGTCACGTAGTTCAGGATCGAGCGCGTCGAGCCGACGTGGTCGGCGTACTTCAGGATCGCCTCGGGGCATTCCGGGTGCGCGGCCAGGAGCGCGTCGGGATACTTCGCCTTGAGCTTGACGATCTCCTTCTCGGAGAACTGCTCGTGCACGATGCAGGTGCCGGGCCAGAGAATCATCTTGCGGCCGGTCTTCTTGGAGAGGAACGCGCCCAGGTGGCGATCCGGCGCGAAGAGGATCTCCTGCTCGGGAGGGATCGTGCGGACGATCTTCTCGGCGTTCGACGAGGTGACGATGATGTCGGAGAGCGCTTTGACCGCCGCCGAGCAGTTGATGTAGGTCAGGCTCATGGCCCCCGGATGCCGCTCCCGCCAGGCGCGAAACGCCTCGGGCGGGCACGAATTCTCGAGCGAGCAGCCCGCCTCGTAGTCGGGCAGGACGACCTTGCGGGTCGGGTTCAGGATCTTGGCCGTCTCCGCCATGAAGCGCACACCGGCGAACGCGATCAGGTCGGCCTGGCTCTTCTGGGCGCTGCGGGAGAGGTCGAGCGAGTCGCCGACGAAGTCCGCCAGCTCCTGGATTTCCTCTTCTTGGTAGTAGTGGGCGAGAAGCACTGCATTTTTTTGTCGTTTGAGCCGGCGGATCTCCTCCGCAAGGTCGAGGGTCGGATCGATCGAGGCGAGATCGGGCGGCGCCGGCAGCGGGGCCGGTATCGGATAACTCTCGAAGATGCGGGGCAGTGGCAAACTCATGGCGCCGGCAAGGATAGTAACAAGCCGCAGTCTCGAGATTTTCCCGGGCGGAAAGTCAACTGGCACGCGGTCTGCTTCGTATCTACCGGCATGAGTCCTCTGGACGGGAACTTCCGGTCGGGCCGGACCGCCATCGTCCTCGTGCTTCTTCTGGTGGCGGTCTTGGCGCTGGAGATCTGGGGGATTCGCGTGTCGCTTTCGGGGATCCTCCGCTAGTCGCGCGCGCGGCGGTCGCCATCGGGCGGCGGCGCGCCGTTGTATATTTCCCGACATGGCGACGGAGCTTCAAACCGGCAAGTACCGAGGCCTGGATCCCTCCGCCCTCGTCGCCGCCTACCGAAACATCTATCTCTCTCGGCGCGTTGACGATAAGGAGATCCAGCTCAAGCGGCAAAACCGCATCTACTTCCAGATAAACAGCGCGGGGCACGAGGCGGTCACGACGGCCGCCGGCCTGGTCAGCCGCCCGGCCTACGACTGGTTCGAGCTCTACTATCGGGACCGCGCCCTCTGCCTCCAGCTCGGCGTGACGCCCTACGAGATGTTCCTGCAGGCAGTCGGCGCAAGGGACGATCCCGCCTCCGCCGGCCGGCAGATGCCGTCTCACTGGGGGTCCAAAAGGCTGAATCTCATCTCCAAATCTTCGTGCACGGGCACGCAGTTCCTGCACGCCGTCGGCGCCGCCGAGGCGGGCTGGCGGATGTCGGAGATCCGGGAGCTTGCCGAGAAGGGAGGCTTCCAGAAGGACGAGCTCGTCCTGGTCTCCGGCGGCGAGGGACAGACTTCCGAGGGGGAGTTCTGGGAGGCCCTTTCCACGGCCTGCAACCTGAGGCTTCCGGTGCTCTTCCTGATCGAGGACAACGGATACGCGATCTCCGTCCCCGTCGAGGTCAACACCCCGGGCGGCTCGATCTCGAAGCTGCTGCGCGGCTTCCCGGGCCTCTTCCTGGCCGAGGTGGACGGCTGCGACTTTCTCGAGTCCTACGACGCGCTTCGCTACGCAGCCGAGTACTGCCGCACCCGCAAGGGGCCCGCCCTCGTGCACGCGCACGTCATCCGACCCTACAGCCACTCGCTTTCCGACGATGAGGCGCTGTACCGCCCGAAGGAGGAGCGAGAGCGGGAGCTTGCGCGCGACCCGGTTGCCACCATGGCGCGCCTTCTCGTCTCGGAGGGAATCCTCTCCGAGGCGTCGCTCGAGAAGCTGAAGGAGGAGGTCGACCGCGAGGTCGCCGAGGCGGCGGACCGCGCGCTCGCGGCGGCGCTGCCGGAGCCGGAGTCCGCCTACGAGTTCGTCTATTCGCCCGACGTCGATCCGACCTCCGCGGCTTTCGCGACCGAGCCGGCCGCGGCCGCCGACGCCCAGCCCACCACGATGGTGGATCTGCTGAACGCCTGCCTTCGCGACGAGATGAAGCGCGATCCGCGCATCGTCGTCTTCGGCGAGGACGTCGCGGACGCCTCGCGCGACGAAGTCCTGGCGGAGTGCAAGGGCAAGGGCGGCGTCTTCAAGGTCACCCACGGCCTGCAGCGCCTCTACGGCAGACAGCGCGTCTTCAATTCTCCGCTCGCGGAGGCCAACATCGTCGGCCGGGCGATCGGAATGGCGGTCCGGGGCCTGAAGCCGGTCGTCGAGATCCAGTTCTTCGACTACATCTGGCCCGCCTACATGCAGATTCACAACGAGCTCTCGAACTTCCGGTGGCGCTCGGGCAACGCCTTCGCTTCTCCCGTCGTCGTTCGCGTCGCGATCGGCGGCTACATCGGAGGCGGCGCGATCTACCACTCGCAGTCGGGCGCGGTCCTGATGACGCACGTGCCCGGCCTGCGCGTCGTGATGCCCTCCAACGCCCTGGACGCCAACGGCCTGCTGCGGACCGCGATTCGCTGCGAGGACCCGGTGCTCTTCCTCGAGCACAAGCATCTCTACCGTCAGACGCACAACAAGGCGGCCTACCCGGGGCCCGACTACATGGTTCCCTTCGGCAAGGCCAGAGTCGTCCAGGAAGGAGCCGACGTCACGATCGTGACCTACGGCGCCACGGTGTACCGTTGCTGGCAGGCGGCCCGGGCTTTCTCCGAGGAGACCGGGAAGACCGTCGAGATTCTGGACCTGAGGAGCCTTTCTCCCTACGACTGGGACGCGATCGCGGACTCGGCCAAGAAGACCAATCGCGTGATCGTCGTCTACGAGGACCCGATCTCCTGGGGCTACGGAGCCGAGATCGCCGCCCGCATCGCCTCGGAGCTCTTCGTCTATCTCGACGCGCCGGTCGAGCGCGTGGCCGCGACGGACACCTTCGTCGCCTACCAGCCGAAGCTCGAGGACTTCATCCTGCCGCAGGCTTCCCACGTCCGCATGGCGCTCGACAGGATCGTCGCGTTCTGAGAGAGACGCGGCGCCCGGCCTCTGGCCTCCCGATAGGACAAAAGAGTCGGCGCAGGCGACAGGCTCCTGCCGCCGGCCGACGTAACCCTCGGCGGGACAAGGCCCTGGGACCGGGTATGAACCATGCACGGACGGAGCCGTATTGGGAGATCGAGGAGGTACGGCGATGACATGGAAGGCGGCGCTTCTCGAACCGGATTGGGAGGCGCATCACCGCGCGCTGCGGCGGTGCCACGGCTGCGGCGCCTACGCCCGTCCCGCCGAGCACGTCGACGGCATCCTGCGGTGCGAGCGCTGCGTCGAGAAGGCGCGCGCGAAGGCTCGCGAGCGCCGGGAATCCGATCCCACGCGGGTCGACTTCCTGATCTGAGCGGGACGACCGCCGCGCCGGAAAGTCGTAGAATGCGCGGCCGGTGAGGTCCGACCACCGAGCGCGTCGCCTGCGCACGGAACGCTACGCGGCCGGCCTCTTTTCCGCGGTCTTCCACGCCCCCGACCTCTCCCGCTCGGTCCGGCCGGGACAGTTCGTGATGCTGGACGTCCCGGGCCGCGTGCGTCCCTACCTTCGCCGCGCCTACTCGGTCGCCGACGCGCGGCCGGAGACGGGCGAGGTCGAGTTCCTCGTCAAGACGATCGGCGCCGGGACCGCGGCGCTCGAAGAAATGCCCGACGGTGCTGGCGCGGCCCTGCTCGGCCCGCTCGGCAACGCCTTCTCGATCGAGGACCTGCCGCGCGGGGCCCGCATCGCCGTCGTCGCGGGAGGCATCGGCGCCGCTCCCTTTCCGCTGCTCTACCGGGCGCTTGCCGCGGCGGGCATCGCCGGAGACTTCTTTCTCGGCGGGCGCAGCGAGAAGGACCTCGCCTTCCGCCGGCGGTTCGACGGGCTCGTCACCGGGACGACCTTTCTTGCGACCGAGGACGGATCTCTGGGAGAGAAAGGCCTGGTGACGGAGGTGTTCCTTGGCCAGGCGCGCGAGGTCCGCTACGCGCGCCTCTTCGCGTGCGGCCCGATGCCGATGTTTCGCTCGCTCGCCCGGGTCGCCGAGGAGCGGGCGGTGCCGGCCGAGTTCTCGACCGAGGCCGAAATGGGCTGCGGCTTCGGCGCGTGCCTGGGCTGCGTGATCCCGGCCGCCGACAAGCCGTTCCTGGTCTCCTGCACCGAAGGCCCGATTCTTTCGCCGGAGAGGATCCGCTGGTGAGAACTTCGGCAAGAGGATCCGAAAAGACACCCTCTCCCCCCGGCGGGGAGAGAGGACAGGGTGAGGGCGGACCCCCATGACCTCCCTCGCCGTCCGTCTCGGTCCGCTCGAGCTGCGCAACCCCATCCTGACGGCGTCCGGGACCTTCGGCTACGGCCTCGAGTTCGCCGATTTCGTCGAGCTCTCGAAGATCGGAGGCCTCTGCACCAAGGGCCTCTCGTTGAAGCCGCACGCCGGAAACATGCCGCCGCGCATCTGCGAGACGCCGGCCGGAATGCTCAACGCGATCGGCCTCCAGAACGTCGGCGTCGAAGCCTTCCTCGAGGAGAAGCTGCCCCGCCTGCGGTCGCTTTCCGCCACCGTGATCGCCAACGTCTGGGGAGACCAGGAAGAGGACTACGTCGCGGTCGTCCGCGCGCTCGAAGCGGCGGAAGGACTGGCCGCCATCGAGCTCAACATTTCCTGCCCGAACGTGCGGGTGGGCGGGATGCTCTTCGGGAACTCTCCGGAGCTGACGGCGTCGCTCGTGGCGAAGGTTCGCGCGGCGACGAAGCGGCCGCTCATCGTCAAGCTCTCACCCAACGCCCCGGATCTCGTGGCCTCCGCCCGGGCGGCGCGCGACGCGGGCGCCGACGTCCTGTCGCTCATCAACACGCTGGTCGGCATGGCGATCGATCCGGAAACGGGCAAGCCCCGGCTCTCGTTCGGCACGGGCGGCCTCTCGGGCCCGGCGATCAAGCCGATCGCGGTGCGCATGGTCTATCAGGTCGCGCGCGCGCTTCCGGGGGTGCCGCTCATGGGGATCGGCGGGATCTCGGGCCTCGAAGATGTCCTGGAATTTCTCGCCGCGGGCGCGTCGGCTGTCCAGGTCGGCACGGCGAACTTCAAGGACCCGGCCGTCTCGGGCCGCCTGGTCCGCGAGCTCGAGGCGTACTGCGCGGAGAAGGGCGTGTCTGCGGCCTCGCTCGTCGGGCGGGCGCACGGCTCGGGCGGCGCCATCTTCGAAGCGGGAGCCGAGGGATGAGCCGCGAGGAGCGCCTCTGTCTCGCGCTCGACTACCCGAGCGGGGCGGAGGCGATCGTCGCCGCGCGCCGCTTCGGGCCGAAGGTCGGATGGCTGAAGATCGGCCTGGAGGCGTTCGTTGCCGAAGGGCCGACGCTCGTGGCCAAGGTCGCCGAGAGCGCGAAGGTTTTCCTCGACCTCAAGTTCCACGACATCCCCAACACCGTGGCCCGCGCCGTCGCCGCGGCGGCGCGCTCGGGCGCCTCGCTCTTGAACGTCCACGCCTCGGGCGGCCGCGCGATGCTCGAGGCCTCCCGGAGCGCGCTGCCCGAAGGCCCCGGCCGCCCGAGGCTCGTCGCCGTGACGCTTCTGACCTCGATCGACGCCAAGGCGCTGGCGGATCTGCCGATGGCGGGGCACCCGGAAGGAATCGCGCGGCGCCTCGCGGTCCTCGCGAAAGATTGCGGCCTCGACGGCGTCGTCTGCTCGCCCACGGACCTTCCGGCGATCCGCTCTGCTTGCGGGCCGGCCTTCCTGACCGTCGTACCCGGCATCCGTCCGGCGGAAGCCGCAGCCGGCGATCAGAAGCGGCTGGCGACGCCGCGGGAGGCTCTGGCCGCGGGAGCGGACCTGCTGGTCGTGGGCCGGCCCGTCACGGCCGCCTCCGATCCCGATGCGGCCTTGCAGAGCCTGCTTTCCGAAATCAAATCGCCCGCGTGAGCGCCGTCCCCGCGGCCGCCGTAGGCCGTCGGTCGGACCGGCCGAGGCGATCAAGCGCCGGGCTCAGGCCTCCCGGGCCGGTCCTTCGTAGAACGAGGCGAGAAGGTCGGCGTAGCGCTGCTCGACGAGCCGGCGTTTGACCTTCAGGCTCGGCGTCAGCTCGCCCGACTCGATCGAGAACTCCGAGGGCAGCAGCGCGAACTTCTTGATCGCCTCGTGGCGGGGGAGCGCGGCGTTCAATTCGTGGACCGCGCCCTGGATGAGCGCGTGCACCCGCGGCTCGTTCGCGAGCTCCGAGAGAGACTTCTCGCCGAGGCCGGCCTCCCGCGCCCAGGCGCGGATTTCCGCCTCGTTCAGCGTGATCAGGGCCGCGCAGAAGCTGCGGTTGTTGCCGTACACGAGGACCTGCCCCACGTAGCGGCAGTGAACGGCGAGGCGGTTCTCGAGCGCCTGCGGGGCGACGTACTTGCCGCCCGAGGTCTTGATCAGGTCCTTCTTCCGGTCGGTGATCTTGAGGAACCCCCGCCCGTCGAGCTCGCCGATGTCGCCCGTGTGGAGCCAGCCATCGGAGTCGATCGCTTCCGCCGTGGCGTCGGGCTTGTTGTGGTAGCGGCGCATCACACCGCGTCCGCGCAGCAGGATCTCGCCGTCCTTCGCGATGCGGACTTCCGTCCCGGGCAGTGCCAGGCCGACCGTCCCGAAGCGGCAGGCATCCGGCACGTTGACGAAGGTGGCCGCGCTCGATTCGGTCAGGCCGTAGCCCTCCAGAATCAGAACGCCGAAGGCATGGAAGAACTGCGCGAGCTCCGGAGACAGCGGCGCGCTTCCCGAGATGACGAAGCGCAGCCGGTCGCCGAAGATCCCCCGGATCTTGCGGGCGACCAGGGCGTCGGCGGCGGCCCATTTCACGGCGAGCAGTCCGGTCGGCTCCCTTCCCTCCTGCCGCAGTTGCGAGACCTTGCGGCCGACCCCGAGCGCCCACAGGAAGAGCCGGTGCTTTGCGCCTCGAGCCGCCCGCACCTGGCCCAGGATCCGGTGGTGAACCTTCTCGAAGATGCGGGGGACGGCGCAGAGGAAGGTCGGCCGGACCGCCTCGAGGTTCTCGACGATCTTCTCGACGCGCCCGTCCACCGCGGTGGGAAAGCCGATGCGAATCTGCGCGACCTCCAGGACCTTGCCGAAGACATGGGCGAGGGGAAGCCAGAAGTACTGAAGGTCGTCCGGAGTCAGGAGCCGGAGGGCGTCGATGGCCTCGGCCTCGTAGACCCAGCAATCCTGCGTGAGCTCGACCCCCTTGGGCTGTCCGGTCGTTCCGGACGTGTAGATGAGCGTTGCGAGGGACTCCGGCCCGACGCTGCCGACCGCGGCGTCGAACGCCTCCGGGTAGGTGGCGTCGTAGCGCCGCCCCATTTCCCGCAGGTCGCCGAGCGTGATCGTCCAACCATTCGACTCCGGCTCCCCGTCGAACAGGATCACCTTCCGAACGTCGGGCAGATCTTCCCGGCGCCCCGCGATCTTCGACAGCAGCGTCGGGTCCTCGACGAAGACGAAGGCCGCCTCGCAGTCCTTCAGGATGTAGACGCAGTCGTCCGACGTGCTGGTGGGATAGATCGTCGTCGTGGCTCCTCCGGCGCAGAGGATTGCCAGGTCGGCCAGGATCCACTCGATCCGCGTGGAGGAGAAGATGGCACAGCGCTCCTCCCGGCCGAGGCCGAGGGAGAGAAGGCCGCACGCGACCGCGCGCGCCTCCTCGGCGACCCGTCGCCAGGTCAGGGTCTGCCAGCCGTCCCGTTCCGGGTGAAGGAACGCCCGGCCTTCGGGCGTCGCGGCGGCGCGCGCGAGCAGCATTTCGGGGATCGACTTGCCTTGCGCGCGGTCGGCCGGCCTGGAGGATTGTCGCGGCTCTTCGCCCGAGGCCGTGGGAAAAACGGATCGCTCTTCTCTCTGCGCGCTCACGCGGTCGACCTGCTCCCGGTCAGGACGTTCGAATCAGGCGGTGCCCGAGGCCGCGGGCGAAGCCGCCTCGCTGCCGAGGTAGGCGTCGATCGCGGCCGCGGCCTTCCTTCCGTGGCCCATGGCGAGGATGACGGTGGAGGCTCCGGCCACGATGTCCCCGCCGGCAAAGACGCCCTTGCGCGTCGTCATCATGGTGGCCTCGTCCACGAGGAGCGTGCCGTGCCGCGACGTCTTCAGCCCCGCCGTGGTCTTCGGGATGAGCGGGTTGGGGCCGTTGCCGATCGCCTCGATGACGATCTCGACGGGAAGCTCCTCGTAGGCGCCCTCGATCGGGACCGGACGGCGGCGGCCCTTCTCGTCGGGCTCGCCGAGCTCGCACTTCTGGATCTTGAGCGCCCGCACCCAGCCGCGACTGTCGCCCAGGATCTCGACCGGCGCCGAGAGCATCCGAAACTGCACGCCCTCCTGCTCCGCGTGGTGCACTTCCTCGAGGCGGGCGGGCATCTCGGCGCGCGAGCGGCGGTAGACGAGATAGACGTTTTTCGCTCCGAGCCGCAGCGCCGTCCTGGCCGCGTCCATCGCGACGTTCCCGCCGCCCAGGACCGCCACGTTCTCCCGGCGCAGGATGGGCGTGTCCTCTTCGGGGAACCGGTACGCCCCCATCAGGTTTGCGCGCGTGAGGTACTCGTTGGCCGAATAGACGGCGTTCAAGTCCTCGCCGGGGACGTTGACGAAGTAGGGAAGCCCGGCGCCGGTTGCGACGTACACGGCGTCGAACCCTTCGTCGAAAAGATCGTCGATCGTCATCGTCTGCCCGACGACCGTGTCGAACTCGAACTGCACGCCCATCTTGCGAAGGTTGTCCACCTCGGCCTCGACGATGTCCTTGGGCAGGCGGAACTCGGGGATTCCATAGACGAGAACGCCTCCGGCCTTGTGGAAGGCCTCGAAGACCACGGCCTCGTGTCCCCGACGGCGCAGGTCGCCGGCGCAGGTCAGGCCCGACGGCCCGGCGCCGATGATCGCGACCCTTTTTCCCGTCGGCGCGCCCACGGGCGGCAGCTCGACGCCCCCCTCCTCGCGCTCCCAATCGGCGAGAAAGGCCTCGATCTTGCCGACGGACACGGCAAATCCCAGGTCCTTGTGGACCTTGGCCACCATGCAGTTCTCCTGACACTGGCTCTCCTGCGGGCAGACCCGCCCGCAAATGGCCGGCAGGAGGTTGGTCTCCTTGATCAGCCGGATGGCGCTCCGGAAGTCGCCTTCGGCGACCAGCCGAAGAAAGCCCGGAACGTCCACCGACACGGGGCACCCCGACACGCACGGCTCGTTCTTGCAGGAGAGGCAGCGCACCGCCTCGGCGCGGGCCTCGATCGCCGTGTAGGCGAAGGGCACCTCGCAGATGTTGCCGACGCGCTCGGCCGGATCCTGCTCCTTCCAGAAGACCTTCGGGAGCTGGCCGCGCTGCTTGTTGGTCAGGCCCTTGCGGCCCTCGATCCGGGCGGAGAGCTCTTCGGGACTCGGGCTCGTCTTCGGCTGGTCGGTCATGGCTACGGTTTCTCGGCCGGCTTCGGCTCGGCCGGCCCCTCGGACTCCGAAACCGCCGCGGCGACGGCGGGCTGCAGGTAGCAGCTCGGATCGTTCTCCCGATAGCGCTCGAGGCTCGCGGCCTCCTCGGGCCGGTACATCGCCTGGCGGCGCATCATTCCGTCGAAGTCCACGCGGTGGCCGTCGAACTCGGGCCCGTCGACGCAGACGTATCGCGCGACGCCTTCCACCATGACGCGGCAGCCGCCGCACATTCCCGTGCCGTCCACCATGATCGTGTTCAGGCTCACGAGCGTCGGCACGCCGTAGGGCTCGGTCGTCTTCGAGCAGAACTTCATCATCAGGGGCGGCCCGATGGCGATCGCAAGGTCGATGTCGGCGCCCCGGGAACGGCGGCTCTCGATCTCGCCCTTGAGCACGTCCGTCACGAAGCCCTTCTTTCCGTACGACCCGTCGTCGGTGCAGACGAGCAGCTCGCTCGAGACCGAGGCGAGCCGGTCCTCGAAGACGAGGAGGTCCTTGCGCCGCGCCCCGAGGACCGTCACGACCTCGTGCCCGGCGTCCCGAAAGGCTCTCGCGATCGGAAGCATCGGCGCCGCGCCGATCCCCCCGGCCACACAGGCGACGGTGCCCCGGAAGTCCTCGGGCTTGCCCGGGACCGCGATGTGCGTGGGGTTGCCGAGCGGCCCCGCGACGTTGGAGAAGGAATCGCCCTCGGAGAAGGCCTCCGTCATCTCGAATGTCGTCTTCCCGACGGCCTGGACGACCAGGGTGATGCTGCCCCGGGGCCGGTTCACGTCGGCGATCGTGAGCGGAATCCGCTCGGAATGCGCGTGCGGGCGAACCATGACGAACTGCCCGGCGCGATGGCGTCTGGCCACCCGCGGAGCTTCCACTTCGAAGAGGGTGACGTTTTCACCCAGGGATCTCTTGACGAGAATCTCGAACACTCGGCACCGGCCTTTCGGGCCTTTATGGTGCCGGTTCGGTTTGCATGGCTCCCGATGCAATTGCATCAGTTTTGCTGGCCGGGCGACCGGCGGCCGGAAATAGAATCGCCGTCCATGAGCGAGTGGAGGGCGCCCCATCCGGTCTGGATCGTGGGGCACCGGGGGGCGCCGCGGCGAGCGCGCGAGAACACGATCGCGAGCTTCGACTGGGCGGAGACGTTCGGGGTGGACGCGATCGAGTTCGACGTGCGCCAGACCCGCGAGGGAGAGGCGGTGGTCTTCCACGACGAGGAGGTCGCGCTCGGCTCCCAGCGTGTCCCCGTGCGCAACTTCACGGCGCGCGAGATCGAGAGGCTGACGCTCTCCTCGGAGTTCGGCGAGTACAAGATCCCGAAGCTCGAGGAGGTCTTTCACCGCTACGGCCGGGCGCTTCGCTACGTCGTCGAGGTGAAGGTCTCGACGGGCACGAACCTTCCGATCATGGCCCGCCGCATCGCGCGGCTCGCCGCGGCCTACCGGGTTGTCGACCGGTGCCTGGTCGCCTCCTTCGACGCGGAGTTCCTTCGAAAGATGCGCGAGGCGGATCCGGAGATCGCGACGAGCTTCCTCTTCGACCACCCGGTCGCCCTTCCGGAGCCGGGGCGCCCGACGCCCCTCTTTCCGGCCGTGGACGCCATCGGGCCGCGCAAGGACCTGGTCTCGCCGGCGCTTCTCTCCCAGGCGGCGGCCGCGCGGCTCTCGGTTCACGTCTGGACCGTGGACGAGATGCAGGAGGCCGCCAAGCTGATCGCCGCCGGCGTGGCCTCCATCACGACCAACGCTCCGGACGTCGCGCTGAGGCTGCGCGGCGGCGGGGCCCCGGAGGAAAAGCAGGTGGCCCTGCGGCCGGAGGTCACCGCGGAGCCGGTGAACTGACCGGGAGACCTCGACCCGGGTCGCCGGAGGCTCGAGCCTCACGCCGCCGGAACCGCTCCTTTGCCTCCGCGGAGGCGATCAGGCAGTCGAGCACGTAGCCTCGGGGCGTGCCGGAAGAGATCTCGCTCACGTAGAAGGAGAGCCCGTCTGTGTCCGCGGGCCGGCCCAGGAAGACCTCGTAGGCGCGGCGCACGAAGTCGCGCGGGTCGGCGAGCCGGTTCCGCCGCAGGAAAGGCTGCGCGAGCTCGCGCAGGCTGCGGCGGCCCGACACGACGCTTGCGGCCTCTCTGGCGGGAAGCCGGAGGTCGGAGAGGGCCCGCTCGAGCTCCGGCTCGTTCCAGGCGCGCCCGCGGATGGCCGCCGCGGCGGTCGCGGGACGCCCGGGCTCGGCCGCTCTTCGCGCCGTGATCCACAGATACTGCGTGCCCTCGCCCCAGCGGTCGATGACCTCGAAACCCATGCGCGAAAGCTGCCGGCGGAGCCTGTCCGCGTCGAACCAGGCGCCCCGCCAGGTGTCGGAGCCGAGAAGGCGGCTCCGGCGCCGTCCGTCCACCTGGAACCGCAGGACGCCTCCCGCCTTGAGAGCCCGGGCGGCTTCGCCGAGGTAGCGCAGGACGGCGGCACGCGAAGGAACGTGCTGGAAGACGATGAAGGAGTAGACGAAGTCGAGCGACGCGTCGGGAATCCCGGCGAGGTCTCCGCCCGTGACGGAGAGCTCGACGTTCGGCCGGTCGCAGAGCGCGGCGCGGGCGCGGGAGATCATCTCGGGGGAGATGTCGATGCCGATCGCCCGCTCGACGCGCAGCGACAGAGGGCGAAGGAGCCTCCCCACGCCGCAGCCGATCTCGAGAACCCGCGCCGAGGCATCGAGCGTCACGTCCTGCAGGACCAGGGTCTCCAGGTCCGCAGCGCCGGACCTCCAGAAGTCTTCGTCGCTTCCGGAGTGCGCGCAATCGATGTAGCGAGAAGCGTTCTCGCGGGCGCGCGCGTCCCAGTCGCGGCGCATCCGGCGCGCGGGGAAGACCCGGGACAGCGCCCGGCGCAGCAGTGTGGCCACGGGCACGGTCGGGGCTACGGCTGGATCACCAGGTGGGTCCCGCCGTAGACCTCGAGCGCGACGCCGGTGATGGCGGCGGCGTCGTCGGAGGCGAGAAAGAGCACCGTGCGGGCGACGTCCCGGGGCCAGAGCTTCTCGGAGAGCGGCGCCTGGCGCTCGGCGGCTCCTTCCTCTTCCAGCCGGTTCTCGACCGCGCCCGGGCAAACCGCGTTGACCGCGATGTTGTGCTCGCGGAACTCGCGCGCGAGGCTCTGGGTCAGGCCGATCAGCCCGAACTTGGCGGCGCTTTGCGCCGTGACGTTCGCGTCTCCGCGGATCCCGTGCACGGAGGCGACGTTCACGACGCGGCCGCGGTGCCGCGCGACCATCCCGGGCAGGACGGCGCGGCAGAAGTTGGCGGCGCCCGTCAGATTGGTCGAGATCACCAGGTCCCAGTCTTCCGGCGTGAGCTCGAGGAACGGGCGCCAGACGAAGACGCCGGCGTTGTTGACGAGGACGTCGATCGGGCCGAGCGCCTCCTCCGCGCGCCGGACGCATTCCCGCGCGGAGCCGGGCGCGGTCACGTCGGCCGGGATCGCGAGGCTCTGGCTACCCGCGTCCCGGGCGAGGCGCGCCGTCTCCTCGAGCTCCGACGCGGTTCGGGCGACCAGCGCGACGCGCGCTCCCTCTTCGGCGAAGCGCAGGGCGATCGACCTGCCGATGCCCCGCCCCGCGCCGGTGACGAGAGCCGTCCTCCCGCGCAGTCTCACCCGCGAACCTGCCCGAGCTCCTCGAAGAGCTCCGGGGAGAAGAGCCGGCCGGCGTCCGAGCCCGTGAAGGTGGGCCCCGTCAGCAGCGACACGTTGCCTTCCTCGGGCGCGGGGCGGTCGATGCGCACGCGGTGCACGGCCATGGGGAAGAGATGCCGTTCCGGGTCGCGCGCGCAGACTCGCCCGCGCCCGGCCCGGGCCTGCACGGAGGCGGTGACGGAGCGGTGCATGTAGAGCAGGGTCGCGCGGCGCCGCCGGATCAGGTTCACCGCCGTGCGGCTGGCCGCCAGGACCGCGACCGTGAACTGCGTCGCGGAGTTGGCGCGGACCTCGCCCGGTGTCAACAGCGCCGCCCTCGGGAACCCTTCGGCGTCGGTCGTCAGGAGCGGGAGCACCAGGCGGCGGCGCCGGCGGAAGGCCTCGCCCGAGAGCGCCTGTTCGAGCTCCCACGGCAGGCGGTCCAGTTCCTTCATCTCGTCTTAGTGTATCCGTCCGCCCTCCCGGCGCGGACGTATGATTGCCGCCATGAAGAACGCGTTGCGGGGTCTCTGCGTGACCTTGCTCTTCGTCGCGGTCGGCGCTCCCGCGGCGCGCGGCGACGAGAAGGCCGACGCTCTCGGGCACGAGCTGATCGCGGCGCTCGGGGGGCAGGGCGCCTGGGAGAAGGCTCGGCAGTTTCAGTTCGACTTCGTCGTCGAGAGGGAAGGCAAGGCGATCGCCCGCTTCTCCCACGCCTGGGATCGCTACACGGGGGACTACCGCCTGACCGGGACGGACAAGACCGGCGCCCCCTTCGCCGTCTACTTCAACGTCAACACGCGCAAGGGCGAGGTCTTCGTCAACGGCAAGTCGGTCGAGGGCGAGCAGGCCGCCGGGCTTCTTCAAAACGCCTACGAGCGCTTCATCAACGACATGTACTGGCTGCTCGCGCCCTGGAAGGTCTTCGACCCGGGTGTCAATCGGAGCTACGACGGCGAGAAGCCGTGCCCCGAGGGGGGAGCATGCGAGGTCTTGAAGCTCTCCTTCGAGAACGTCGGGCTGACGCCCAAGGACGTCTACTGGCTCTGGATCACGCGCGACGGGCGCCGCATGGTCCAGTGGCAGTACCTCTTGAACGGCTCGTCGGAAGAGCCGACCACCGCGGCCTGGAAGGACTGGAGGACGTTCGGCGGAATCCAGCTCTCGCTCGACAAGCCGATCAGCGGCAAGCCGGTCGCGATCCGTTTCGAGAACGTGTCGGTCGGCCCCGCGCGCGACGACTCCCTCTTCCGTCCGCCCGCCTCGCCCTGATCTTCTCCCGACGTCTCTCCGGGCTGCTTCTGGCCGCGGCGGCCGGGGTCGACTTCTGCGCGTCGTCGAGAAGGCCCGGCATCTCGGTCGAGAAATTCTCGGCCGCGAGCCTTCCCGAACCGGCCCGCGTCCTGGTCGTCCTGCCTCCCTCCTACGAGCGGGAGACCTCGCGCCGCTACCCGGTCCTCTACTTCCTCCACGACGCCTGGGGCGACGAGCGCTCGCTCGAGAGCCACGGCGTCGCGGGCGAGATGCGGCGCCTCATGGCGGAAGGCAAGCTCGCGGAGTTCCTCGTCGTGGCGCCCGGCGCGAGAGGCTCCTGGTTCTCCGACTCTCACGACGGGAAGCGACTCTGGGAGCGGTTCCTGACGGCGGACCTCGTGCGGCAGGTCGAGGCCCGATACCGCGCGATTCCGGGACCCGCCTCGCGCGGAATCACGGGGATCTCGATGGGCGGCTACGGCGCGGTCAAGACCGCGCTCCGGCATCCGGACCTCTACGGATCGGTCTCGGCGCTCTCGGGCGCCCTCATCCCGTTCGGCTGGGAAGATCTGAAGCGCTACACGTTTGCCGCGCGGTGGACCTTGAAGCGCGCCTTCGGCCGTTCGCCAGGCGACAACTCGCTTTCCCGGAACGACGTGTGGGAGATCCTGCGAACCTCGCGGTTCGAGCGCTCGCCCTTTCCTCTCTACCTGCGCGGGGGGACCGAGGACCTCTACGGTCTCGGCCGCGTCGGCGCGCAGTTCGCCGCTTTCTCCCGCGAGCATGGAATCGCCGCGAGCGCCGTGCTCGAGCCCGGCGGGCACGACTGGAACTACTGGCGCCGCGCGCTGATCCCGATCTTCGAATGGCACGCGAGTCACTTCTCGTATGATTCGGACTGATGTGGGAAGCTTTCGGCTTTCCGCCGGATCGCGCCGAGCCGGAAGCCGACAGCTGACAGCTGACAGCTGATCGCTACGATGTCCTCCAACGGCCACCGCCTGGTCCTCTTCGACATCGACGGCACCCTGCTCTCGGCGGGGCGCGCGGCGAGGGATTCCGTGCTTGCGGCGCTCGCGCGGGTCTACGGCTGGCGTGCCGATCCGGACGCGCCGAAGCGGGGCAAATACGACTTTTCTGGAAAGACGGACCCGCAAATCGTGCGGGAGCTCGTCATCGAGGCCGTCGGTCCCGCGCTGTGCGAACAGAATCTCGAGCAGGCGCTCGCCTCGTACCTCGAGGAGCTGCGGCAGCGGCTGTCTCCCGAATCGGTCGTTCCCAAGCCCGGCATTCCCGAGCTTCTCCGCAACCTGGCGGCGGATCCGCGCGTGACGCTCGCGCTCCTGACGGGAAACGTCGAGGCCGGCGCGCGTCTGAAGCTCGAGCCCCCCGGCTTCAACGGCTACTTTCCCTTCGGCGCCTTCGGCAGCGATTCCGCCGACCGCTACGAGCTGCCGCCGCTGGCGGTCGAGCGGGCGCGGCGCCGGAGCGGCCGGCAGTTTCTCGGCAAGTCCGTCGTGATCATCGGCGACTCGGTCCACGACGTCGCCTGCGGCCGGCCGCTCGGCGTGCGAACGGTCGCCGTGGCGACGGGGCCGACGCCGGCCGAGCGGCTCGCGGCGGAGCGGCCCGACGCGCTCCTGCCGGACTTCTCGGACCTGGAGGCCGCGATGGAGGCGATTCTCGGATGAGGCGGGGCGCCGGCGCGCTTCTGCTCGCGGCGGCGGTCGGGTGCTCGGCGGCGCGCTCCGGGCCGGGCCCGGCTGCCCAGAGCGCTCCGGGCAAGGCGCCGTTCTCGGCGGCGCCGGCCGCGGCCCACCGGATTTTGGTGTCGGTGGACACCCGCGCGGCGAAAGAGATCCTGGGCTCGCTCTCGCGGCCGCGCTTCGAGGCGACCGACGTGAAGATTCTGGAGGACATGCTTCCCGTCCGACTCGCGATCCAGGACTCCGGCCGTTCGGAGGAGGTTTTCCAGCGCGACTTCGCGGCGGCCTTCGACCCGGAGGTCCGAACCGCGGTCTTCGACTTCGCGACGATCCGGCGCGAGAAAGACCGCTGGGCCGTGCTGCTCGACGCCGTTTCGTCGCGCCGGGAGGAGATCGAGCGCGACTCGGCCGCGCGCGTGGCCGCGCTGCTGCCGGGAGACCGGCCGGTCACGGCGAGGCTCGCGGCCTACGTGAGCTTCGGCCTCGCGGGCCTGGCCGACCACATGGTCGTGACCACGCCCGACGGGCAGCCCGCAATGATCATCGACCTCGCCCGGGTGCTGGGCCAGGCCGAAACCGACCCGGCCGCGAACCAGGTCTCTCGCCTGGTGCGGCTGATCTCGGGGGAGGCCTACCGTCAGGCCTGGTCCGCCTACCGGGGGGACAGCCCGGCCTGGAAGCGCCCGTTGACCGAGCTCGGACCGCTCGAGCCGCTGGTTCGCGCGGTGGCGGACGCCGGGCCGGTCGCGCTCTTCGGAATCGAGGACAGCTTCTTTCCCCTTTCGACGTGGCTGAAGGAACCGATGCAGCGCTCGATCAACGAGCTCAACCGCATGGGCGAGCGGCTGATCGAATCGGAGTCGGACCTGGACGCGCGGGTCTCGCTCGCCGCCGAGGTCAAGAGGCCCGACTTCGCGCGCCGGGTGGCCGGCCCGGCGGGGGCCTTCATGGAAGACGGGATCATCCAGGTCTTCGGGATCGAAGCGCTTCGGCGGGCGCTGGCGGCCGGGCCGCTGACGTTCTTCCAGGAGTACGACCGGGCCGCGAAGCAGCAACGGGACCTTGCGCCGCTCTCCAAGACCATCCTCGCGAAGATTTCCGCGGCGGGCGCGCCCGCGCCCCACTGAGGCACGGAAGGACTCCGATCTCGCGCTCGAGCGGACGCTGCTCGTTCCCGGCTGTGGCTCGCGCTGGCGGCCGTGATCGCGGTCTGCTGCGCGTCG
>JBLMXY010000044.1:0-3224 GCA_050257975.1 Acidobacteriota bacterium | reverse complement strand
CGCACATCGGATCGGGTGGGATGGGAGAGGTGTACCGTGCGCGCGACGGGCGGCTCGGTCGCCTCGTCGCGGTCAAGGTCCTTCCGGCGTCTCTTGCCGACGATCCGGACAGAGCGCGCCGATTCGAGCAGGAGGCGCGTGCCGCCAGCGCGCTCGCGCACCCGAACATCCTGACCGTGTTCGATGTTGGAACCTCGGACGGGGCTCCCTACCTGGTGACCGAGCTGCTCGAGGGCGAGACGCTGCGACAGAGGCTCGCGGCCGGCGCGCTCGATGCGCGCCGCGCAATCGCGTACGCGATCCAGATCGCCGATGGCCTGGCGGCGGCTCATGCGAAGGGCATCGTTCACCGGGATCTCAAGCCGGAGAACCTCTTCGTCACAGGGGAAGGGCAGGTCAAGATCCTCGACTTCGGCCTCGCACGGCCGCCGGCTCCGGATCTCCTGTCCCAGGCCCAGACCGAGGAACGGCTGACGATGCCCGGGATCGTGCTGGGAACCCTTCCTTACCTGAGTCCCGAGCAGACTCGCGGAGGAGCCGTCGACGCCCGTTCGGACATCTGGGCCTTTGGTGTGGTCGTGTTCGAGCTGCTCGCGGGCCACCGACCGTTCCAGGCCGAGACGGCGGCCGGCACCATCGGCGCCATTCTCGGCGCTCGGCCCGACTGGAGTCTCCTGCCCGGGTCCACGCCGCCTGAGGTGCGAGCGCTGCTCGAGCGTTGCCTGGAGAAGGCGCCAGAAGCCAGGCCCAGGAGCATCGCAGACGTTGCCGTCACGCTGAAGGACTTCGCGAGCAGCGGACGGGCGAGGCCGCCGCGGCTCTTAGTCCCCATCATGCTCGGCCTCACGGCCGCCGCCTTGGCGATCGTCGCCTGGCGCCTCTTCCTCCGCCCGCCGGGAGAGGGCGATGGACCCTTTTCCGTCCGTCCGCTCGTCTCCCTTGCGGGGACGGAGTGGACGGCGAGCTGGTCGCCCGACGGGACCGAGCTCGCGTTCTCACGGACCGACTTCGGGAACTCCCGCATTGCGGTGGTCTCGCCCGGCGGTGAGCCGCGCCTCGTCACGAAGAGCCCCTACGACGACCAGATGCCACGCTGGTCGCCCGACGGCTCCAAGATCGCCTTCGTCTCTGACCGGGGCGCGGGCCTCGACCTGTACTGGGTCTCGCCTACCGGGGGCCTGGAGCGAAAGATCGCCGGGACTGGGGTGTCGTATCTGGAAGACTGGACCTCGATCTACTCCCTCGGGTCGAGTCCATGGTCGCCGGACGCGAGGCTCATCCTCTTCTCACGCGCCGGTCCAGGCGGGAATCGTGCCGTGTGGCTGTTGGACCTCGACTCCGGGAAGGAGAGACAGGTCAGCCAGCCCCCGACCGGCGCGAACGACCTCGAAGCTTCCTTCTCCTTCGACGGAAGGCTGATTGCGTTCGCCCGCTACGAGAGCTCCCGCGCCGCTCTGTGGACGGTCCGTCCTGATGGGACGGGCGCACGCGTCCTGCTCGAGGACGCGCATGCGAACCGCGGGCCTGCCTTCACCCCAGGCGGAGAGACCATCCTCTTCTACTCCAACCGGGCTGGGCGCTGGAACATCTGGGCCGTGTCGGCCAGCGGGGGGCGCTTGCGTCCGATCACGAGCGGCGCCGGCCCCGACTACCTGCCCGTGGTGTCGCGGCGCGGGCAGGTCCTCTACTCGAACTGGGGACACCAGACGGATCTCTACCTGGCCCGCGTGGGTGAGCCCGACGCCGCTCATGAGCGCTTGACCTTCAACACCAGCGAGAACTACGGAGGTCGCATCAGCCCCGACGGAAAGACACTCGCCTATTACTCGGATCGGACGGGGAACTACGAGATCTGGCTCCACGACCTCCAGGACGGTCGCGAGCGAGCAGCCACCGACGGCCCGGCCGACAACCTGATGCCCGACTGGTCGCCCGACGGCCGCGCGCTCGTGTTCTTCTCCAATCGCGGCGGGGTGGTCCAGATCTGGACGACGAAGCTGGAAGGTGCTGCGGCCGCGCGGCTTCTGACACCCCAGGACCTCCGCACTCCGGCCGACTTCGCGGAGGGAGTCACCCTCGGCGGACCGCGCTGGTCTCCCGACGGCACTCTCATCGGCTATGTCGCGCCGAGCGATCACGGGCAAACGCTCTGGGTCGTCGGGCCAGACGGTACGAAGCGCAGGTCGACCTCGCTGCGAGGAGTCTCGCGCTTCGACTGGTATCTCGACGGCCACCGGGTCGTCTACGTTCGTTCCGCCAGGGAAGGCGGGACTCCCGGACTGTTCGTGGCCGACCTCGAGTCCGGCCGGGAGCAACTCCTGCTGGAGGAACCGTGCGGCGAGATCGCCGTGTCTGCGGATGGACGGTGGGTGGCCTATGTGCAAGCCCTCAGCCATTTCGGCATGAACCTCTTCCGACTACCACTCACACCGCCGACCACTGCTGGCGGCCTGCCCCGGGCAGCCGGCCCGGCGCTACCGGTGACCAAGGGTGCCGGCATCTGGCACGTCCATGGTGGCGCATGGTCCAGGGACGGGAAGAAGATGGTCTACGTGAGGGACACCGATCGGGCCGACATCTACGTGATCGACGGCTTCGGTCCCGATCGCTCCTCGTCAACCAGTCAGCGCCCCTCAGACCGAACGGGCCGCCCGCCCGGGTGACGGCGCTCGGCTCGACTCCCGAAGTCACTACGATGGGAATGCCTCGCTGCCAGGCGGGCACTGAGAGGGATCGGAGATGAAGACCTCCGTCTTTGTCGGCGTCAGCGTCGATGGGTTCATCGCTCGCACGGATGGCTCTTTCGACTTCTTGGACGCAGGGGGCGCTGAACCCCACGGCTACGAGGAGTTCATCGCGACGGTCGATATCGTCGTCATGGGACGCAAGACGTTCGAGACCGTCCTCGGCTTTGGCAGTTGGCCGTTCAAGAAGCCGGTCGTCGTGCTGAGCAGTCAGCCGCTGGATCTCTCCACCGCCAAGAGCCGCGGCGGCCGAGTGGAGCAGATGGCTGGGCCACCGGCCGACGTCGTCGCCGCCTTGTCCAAGCGTGGGATCCAGCACGTGTACCTGGATGGAGGCCTCACGATCCAGGGCTTCCTCCGGGCCGGCCTGGTGACGCGCCTGATCGTCACCCGCGTCCCTGTGCTGATCGGGAGCGGAATCCCGCTCTTCGGCGCCCTCCCGAAGGACGTCCTCCTTCGTCACGTCGCGACGAGGACCTT